>DATELP010000195.1:0-28451 GCA_035276425.1 Pyrinomonadaceae bacterium | reverse complement strand
CAAGAGGCACAAGAAGCAAGAGAAAAGTAGCCACGCCACATGTCTACTTTTCTTGTGCTTTTTGTGCCTCTTGTGCCCTCTTTGTGGCCTACGTTTAGTTAATCAATTGCAGACCCAGGATTCCTTCAAGGATCGCGCCGAGGATGCTGTAGCCGCCATTCGAATAGCGACCATATTGCGAGCGGCTGTAGTAGCCGTCTTCGTAACCACGGCGGAAACCTTCACGGAAGTAATACTGATACTCGTTCAGGTCGACGTAATAAGCGTCATAACCGTAACTCGCATCCTGATACGCGTAAGCTTCTTCGACGTTGTAGCCGTAGCCGTCCTGACGGTCAGCCGCGCCTGCCTGGAAGCCTTCGCCGTAACCATCGTTGATCGCCCGCTGCAACATCTGCGCGCCATACTGACTCGTCTCGTAGTAGCTGCCGCCACGACTGTAACGATAGTTGTACGGCCCGTAGTCCTGATAACGCCACTGCTGAAGTCTCAACTGATCTCGGCGCAGCCTGTCGAGATAACGCTGCTGAAAGCGCAACTGATTTAGACGGCGCTGCTGCTCGAGTATTCGCTGACGTTGTTGCCAGACGTTTTGGCGCCGGCTCCACTCCTGGCGATAACGTGACGCGCGTTGTTCCTGTTCCTGCCGCCAGTTGCGCTGGCGCCAGTTGTTGTTGTCGCGATTGCGATCGTTGTTGTTCCAGTCGCGGTTGCGATTGTTGTTGTTCCAATCACGATTGCGGTCGTTGTCACGATTGCGATCGCGGTTCCAGTCGCGGTTGCGATCGTTGTTGTTCCAATCGCGGTTGCGATCAGACTGTTGCCGCTGCTGCTGTTGGATCTGCTGCTGTCGCTGACGTTCGAACTCCTGCTGACGTTGACGCTGCACGTCCTGATCGCGCTGGCGCTGCTGACGATCCGCATCACGATTCACTTGCTGTTGCCGTTGTTGTTGCCAACGCTGATCGCGTTCTTGCGACTGGCGAATCTGTTCCTGACGGCGTTGTTCGTAACGCTGCTGCTGTTCGGCGCGGTTCTGCTGATCGCTTTGCCGCCGCTGCTGTTCCCAGCGTTGCTGACGTTCCTGACTGTTCTGTTGTTGCTGTTGTCGTTGCTGTTCCCAGCGTTGTTGCCGTTCCTGACTCGCCTGTTGTCGTTCCTGTGAACGTTGCTCCTGGCGCTGCTGTCGTTCCTGGCTGGCTTGTTGTCGTTCCTGCGAACGATCCTGTTGCCGCTGTTGGCGTTCCGCTTGATTTTGCTGGCTACGCTCTTCGCCGCGGCCGCGTCTGCCCTGGGCGCTCGCGAGGCTGCTCGTGCCCAACAGTGCCGCTGACATCGCAACTGACACTGCCGCTCGTTTCCAATATTTTCTGTTCATCAAAAGACTTCCTTTCACTGTAGAGCCGCGGAGAGAGATGTGCAGCCAAAGGACATTGGCAAGCGGTATTCCAATGAATCCCGCGGCTTGAAACGCCAGCAATCACGCACCTTTAAGCCTCTGAAACGAAACGTTTTGATTCAGCCGTTAGACCATATCGGATACGGGTCTGTTTCAATCGTGTTTCCAGCCGATTGCAATTAAGTGAACCTCAACAGTTACAGCCACTTCCACCTGCAAAGGCATGGTCCTTGCCAATTCTCGGGCGAAACCAGATTGAAGGGGGCACTATGAACAATCTAAAGGTGTGGCCGCACTTAACCATCGTGGCGGTTATTTGTGCCGTAGCTGCGGGTGCCGGCGTCGCGCTGTGGATGAAACACGAGCAAACCGCGTCGGCCGAAGCAGTCCCGAACGCGGCCCGCATTCAGCGCGTGGAAGGCGACGTAGCTCTGAGTAACGAGCTCGCTGCCAGCGACAACAGCCAGAACGATCAGTGGTACGCCGCTTCTGAGAACCAACCGTTTTCAGTCGGCGACCGGATCTACACGCGCGACAACTCTCGCGCGAGTGTGGCTTTCACCGGACGCAATTTCGCGCGGCTAAATCAAAACACTTCGCTCGACGTACTCTCGCTTGACGACGCACGAACGCAGCTAGCGCTGCGCGACGGCTCGGCGATGTTTGACGTCGGTTATCTCGAGGATGGCGACTTGTTTGAAGTGGCGACGCCTTACGGCGCGGTCGACTTTCAGCAACCCGGTCTCTACAACGTCGGCATCGACAACGGTCAGGTGCTCGTTTCCGTTTTGAGCGGACTCGCGCAGGTCGTCGGACTTGGTGGTAGTGGACAGATCAGCAAGGGCGAGTTGTTGACGCTGGTTGGTCAAACAGCAGCGGACGTTGTTCTTTCGCGGATCGACGGCGGTGATGCCGGTTATCTAGTCGACGACTATTACGCGTATCAGTATCCGCGTAACTACGATGGCCGCTATCGCGATTACAACGCTTATCTGAGCGATCCTTATTACTACGATCCGTATCGTCGCTACGCGAGTTATCAATACGCCAATTCATACATCCCAGGATTGTCTGACCTTGATTACTACGGCGATTGGCAGAACGTGGATGGCTACGGTAACTGCTGGTCGCCGCGCGTGGACGCCGGGTGGACGCCGTACCAGTCTGGTTACTGGATGAACGACTACCCGTATGGTCCAACGTGGGTTTCAAATGAACCGTGGGGTTATGCGCCGTATCACTACGGTCGTTGGGCGTTCGTCGGCGATCGTTGGTACTGGGTGCCTGAGTCGACGCGTGCGACGCCGGTTTATTCACCAGCGCTGGTTGCGTTCGTTCCGTTTAGTGGTAACGACATCGGTTGGGTGCCGCTTGGACCAGGCGACCGGTACGTGCCGCACTACTACAACGCGGATTGGCAGCCGCAGTACCTGACGCGCGACGATCTGCATCAGCGTGTAGTGAACCTGAACGTGCCGGGAGCGGTCACGGTCGTGAATGCTAACGACTTTTACCGCAATGACGATTGGCGTCGTGCGCGCAGGGCCGATCGCAATTCGCTTGCGAACGTGAATGCGGTGCTCGACCCGTTGCTGGTGGCGCCGCTGCGAAACGAAATAGTCAAAACACAAAATGGTCGTGGCCGGAAGGACATACCTCCGGGTATTGCGAAGAAGCTTCAGGACACGACGGTGGTTACCAGCCGGGAGGTTGTCGCGCCGGCGTTTAGACGTGACCTTGCGCGAACGATGCGGGTGGAACGTGTTTCAGATCGTGCGAAGGGTCAGAAGTTCAAGGTGAAGGACGAGCGCCAGCAGGGTCGTGGTGCGCCGCAGGCGTCGAATGAACAGCCTGCCGGACAACCTGCGGAGACGTTCAGAAACGACCGGAACGATCGTGGCAACGGCCGGAATGATCGAGGCGACGACCGCACCGATCGTGGTGGACCACCGCGCGACATTCCGCGGGCAGCAGCCGCGCCGAACAACCCGCGGCAGAACGATCGCCGCAACGTAACGCCACCGCCGCAGGTGGTGGAACGTCAGGGCAGACCGGATACGCCGAAACGAGAACGCGTCTCACGTCCGGTTGAACGTAACGCGAAACCGGAACGCACGGCGAAACCAGAACGCGCGGCGAGACCTGCGCCGCAAGTCGAAAGACCATCGCGACCGGTCCAGCCACAAGCTGAACGCGTGAGCCGGCCCGCTGAACGACCGCGGCCACAGCAACAGGCACGGCCGCAGCAACAACAACAGAAGCCGCAGGGTGCGCCCAAGCCACGCGTGATGCGTACCGAGGCGAAACCGAGCCGTCCGGAACCGAAGCCGCCGGCGGTATCTGCGCGCCCAGCACCTGCAAAACAGCAGCAACAGCAGGCCCAACCGAAACCGCAGCAGCAGAAGCAGCAAGCTCCAGCTAAACCGGCGAAAGGAGGAGGTGGCAAAGGTAAAAAACCGTAACTAGCCTTCGATTAAGCCACAAAGAAGCACAAATCTCTTGTGCCTCTTTGTGGCGCACAAAAACTTCTTTAGTTGTCTTCCACCTGTGATACAAACCACCCTCCCCAATCCCAAACCCGCCAGGTGGAGGAACAAGCTTGAAAGAAGAATCTCTACAAACCAACCGACGTGTATTTCTCGGCCGTGCCGGTGTCGCCGGTGCAGCCACCATCGCCGCCGGAGTAATCGGAGTTGAACCCCTGCTGCAAACCCAGCGCTCCGAAGTTCACGCAGCGAACAACGGCTCGAATCAACGCGCCAATGCTTGCGCAAAACTACGCCGCGATGCCGCCCAGAACGGCCTGCAAGCCACACCACAAAACCTGCAACACCCCGACAATAACGACGAAAATATCTACCCAAACAAACTAGGAAACTATTCGAAGGGACTGCCACACAACGACGACGGCACTGTCGTACTCAGCGCGTATCAAGCACTGGTGAAAGCACTCAACAGCGGTTCGCCTGCCGACTTCGACGCGATCCCCCTGGGCGGCGCGCGACTGTTGACTAATCCGCAATCCGGTCTCGCCTTCGACACGCAAGGTCCTGACGCGCACGCACTCGTGCAGCCACCTGCACCGGCTTTCGCGAGTCGCGCACAGGCGGCCGAGATCTCGGAAAATTACTGGATGTCGCTATTGCGCGATGTTCCGTTTTCGCAGTACGCGGTTAACCCGATCGCAAACGCCGCTGCTGCCGATCTAACGTTGTACGGAAACGATTTCAATGGACCAAAGATCGGCGGCGCAGTGACGACTGCGACACTGTTTCGCGGCCGCATTCCCGGCGATCTTCAGGGACCATTCCTTTCACAGTTTTTCTATCAGGACTGCAACTTCGGCGCGAACAAGATCGAGCAGAAGATCAGGACAACAGCGCCGGGGATTAATTACATGACGGACTTCCCCACGTGGCTCGCAGTGCAACGCGGCGCAAGTCAGCCTCCTGACATCTTCGACCCAGTGGCGCGTTACATGCGCAACGGACGCGACATCGGACAGTGGGTTCACATCGACGTTTTATTCCAGGCTTACTTTCACGCGTTTCTCGTTCTCGCCGGAGCACGCGCGCCGTTCGACAATGGCAATCCTTACAACGGGAATCCGTCGCAAGAGGGATTCGGAACTTTCGGTGGTCCACACATCGCGACGTTGTTGTGCGAAGTCTCGACACGTGCTCTGAAAGCAGTCTGGTTTCAGAAGTGGTTTGTGCATCGACGGCTGCGTCCGGAAGTTCACGCGGCGCGCGTGCATCGCACACTCTTCGCGGGCGCGGGTTACCCGGTGCATCCGGAGATTCTCAACTCATTCAACAACGCAGCACGGCTCGGCGGCTTCATGCCACCGGGCAATGCGTTGTTGCCGATGGCGTTCCCGGAAGGTTCGCCGACGCATCCGGCTTATGGCGCGGGCCATGCGACCGTCGCCGGCGCGTGCGTCACGATTCTCAAGGCGTGGTTCAACGAGTCGACGCGTTTGGTGGACATTGGTCTCACGCCGGTGCAACCGGCGGATGATGGTTTGAGTCTTGTGCCTTATGCGGGCAGCGACGCAAGCGATCTGACGGTTGGCGGCGAGTTGAACAAGATTGCGTCAAACGTGGCCAACGGCAGAAACATCGCAGGAGTTCATTGGCGTTCCGATGCGAATGAGTCGCTGAAGTTGGGCGAGCAGATCGCGATCGGCATTCTGCGAGAGCAGCGAGCGTGTTACAACGAAGTCTTCAATGGATTCAGTTTGACGAAGTTCGATGGGACCACGGTTATAGTTTAGGGCCACGGACGAACACAGATAAACACGGATTGTTATCTGGTTTTTAGTTCGACGACAGCGATGCCGCCGGGAGCGAGACGCAGGCTGATGGTGTTTGCGTCGGGTTTCAAGGCGGCATCGTTGATCCAGTCGCTCGCGCTTTGAATCTTGTTGCCTCGCAAAGTGATCGAGACGTTGACGTACGCGTTGCGGTCGACCTGGGCCATGCCTTGTTGAGATTTGTAGACGCCGTTGTTGTTGAGCAACGTAACGATCCAACTGTTATCGGTGCGATTGATCAAATACTCGACGTCACCGCGCACTTGCACGGGCGTCGCATCTGCAAAGACGTGCGCCAGCATGTGCGCGGCGAATGGCGTGACGCGCTCGTCGACGCCGAGTAGATCCGGTAACGCTGAGAACACGACCGTTCCCTTCCCGACTTTGTTCACGGTCACCAGCGGATCGCCGTTCGCAGCGGCGATCAACGTCGTCGCGCCTTTCAGCTCGACTTTCTCGTAACGAAACAGTTGGCCGTCGAGATCGGGTGCATCAGTGCATTTAGCAGTATCAGCTTCAGCCGTCGCGTTCGTGAGGCGAACGCCGAGCAGCGCTTCCGGCACATTTCTGATCTGCGCTGCATTCAAAACTACAGTCCCACCACCGCGAACGTATTTATCCAGGTTTTGATTCCATCCCGCTCGGCCACCCAACACGACAGCACGATATCCATCAAAATTCGTGCTATCTGTGGTCAACACATCAAAAATGTCCCCGAACACACCGTTTACAAACGGCTGTCGATCCGCGATCGCTGGCTCGCCTTCAACAACCAAACCCGGATAGTACGCAACACCAAACAACTCACGCAGCGCACGATCACCGCGATCGATCTGCGACACCTCAAACGGCCACTGCGGATAATCCGTCATCTCAAACCCGTGCGCCGGATCGAGCACAAACGCGATCGGCGTATACGGCACACCGCGATCGGGATACTTCTCCGCGAAGCGCATGAACTCGTCCGTGATACGCCCGAGCGGATTCAGTTGCAAAGGATTGTCGCCCGGACCGGGTTTGAAAAACTGATCGCCGCCCTGTTCGAGATAGATCGCCGACGCACCCGACATGTAGTAAAGAAAGTAACTCTTCCGATACCACGACAGCGACGGACCCATGCTTGGTCCATAACGCGAGTGGTAAAAGAAATCTGGTCCCGCGAAGTTTTGCGCTTTGGTAAACGTGGTAGCGGTGTCGCCGAAGTTTGGCGCGTGATAGTAAAGAAACGCGCCGCCAGATTGCCGCGCCGCGCCGCGTGTGAAAGCGATGCGCATGCCGGTCATCGGCATGACAGCCGCTGTTTCCATGCCGAGCAACTTCACGCCCCAATCGGTCAACGCGTGTGCAAATGAAGTGCTCGACGTGGATTGCGCGGGAATCAACTTGTCCCACATCGCGCCGGTTTCAACGTGAAACAGCGTGCGCCACTTGCGCGCCAAAGCGTTTGTGTAAAACTCGCGATGCGCTGCGAGTAATTGCGGCCGCGTCATTGAGGGCGTGAGTTTGAGTTCCGCCGGCGCGGAGTCCCACACGTAGCCAACGCTTTCACCCGAGATCCAACCGAGAAACTGATCTTTGAACTCGCCGTTGAGGAGTTGCCAAATGGCGCGTCCGTCAGTTTCCTTCAATTGCACCGAGGCGTAGTTGATCAGGATCGCGAACGGCGCTTTCGTCTCGCGCAGGTAACGCAGAAACGGACTGCCTTCCTTAAAAAACTCGGGAACCTTGTTCAGATAAATCACCGGCGCCACCAGCTTCGACTGAAACAACGGCACATCGCGCGCGCCTTTGTACTTCGCGACGAATTGATCGATCGGCTCGGCGTTGAACGGATACAGCGGACGTTCTTCAGCAGGCTTGTCGTAGAGCGGCCAGAACTCTTTCGCGATGTTCCAGGGCATGAGGAAGTCGCGGCCGGCGATCTTCGGGAACGCGGAGAAACGCGGACTTTGGTTTGGATTGAGTAGTGGAGCGAGCGGTTTACGATCTGTGGACCACGTTCGTAAGTACTTCGCTGCGGCGAAATCCGGTTTCGCGCGGCCGCTCGGTTTGAAAGCCGTGTCGTTCGTCAGCACAAAGCAGTCGACGTGTCGTCGTGCTGCCGCAGCCTTCTCGATCTGAATCGATAACCGAGCCGGGCCTTTCTTCAACGTCGCCGCCACACTGTCCCACGTAAACGCCCAACCCCAATACATGCTGACTTCGTCATGCGGATCGACAACATCCTTCGCACCAAACTCGTGACGAAAAACCTCCGCGCCGTCCTGCGCGATCGTGACCGTAAAGTTTTCTGTCTTGTTCGCCCAGTCTGCGTAACGTACCCACAACGAATACTGACCCGCTCGCGGTACTTCAAAGTCCTGATAGATCGCACCGCGCGTTTCGTCGGCACTCGCGGCAGCGGAGTTCCATTCGCTCTCGCCGCCTTGCGTCCACTCGGCGGAAACGCCTGGTCCATTGATGCCCCAACCCGGCGCCTTTTCGCGTGAAAGGTTTAAGTAGGAAGGATTGAGCAACGGCTCCCCGAGCTTGCCGGTCGAGAAGCCGCGCATGTTTTCCGCTTCGTACCAGAGGTATTCAGGAGGAGATTTAGTTTGAGAGTAAGCAGCCGTACACAGCAGGAAAACCATCCACAGATTCCGCAGAGTTAATCTGTGTAATCTGTGGATTGCTTTACCCAAGCGCCTCAAGACACACACCCAGCTCGCGTTGACGGCAGGTAAACATCGGCGTGTCGCGCAGCGTGTAGGAGCTGGCCTTGGTTTCTCTTAACTCCTGGACGAGGTCGAGGAAGTCAGCCGGATAATCCGTTTCAAAAGCAACGACAAACTCCTGATCGTCGAGACCAAACGAATACGTCGTGTGAAGTTTTACCGAACGGTACTTCATCCCGATGCGAATGTGCTCGTCCATCATCTCCTGCCGCTGCTCGGCTGGCCGCGAATACCACTCGCGCGTTTTCACAAACGGATACACGAACAAGTACTGCGACTTGCCGGGAACGATGTGCAGACGATCTTCGACGTGCTGAGGATTGTCCTTGTCGATGTACATCGACCGCTTCGTCATCGAGAGGAACGATTGCGAAGGCTCGATATATTTCGCCATCTCGGTCTTGTTCAAACGCGCAGTCATTTCCTGGATCGGTTCCAACTCGTAACCAATACGCCAGATCATGAAGTCGACGTTGGTGCGCAGACCAACAGTCGAATACGAATGAATCAGCAAGGACGAGCGAAACTCATCAACAGTTTTAATGAACTCTTCGCGGCAGCGCTGTTTCTCCGCGTCGGAGAGCAGCCGCCATTCGGAGCGCGCTTTGTAAAAAGTGAAGTTAACAAACTGTCGGGGAAGTTTGGCCTTCTCTATTTCGAGTTCCGAGGAAGCGGGTGCGAGACGAAGGGAGCCGCGAGCATTGATTGGGTCCTTATCGCTACTCATTGATTTACCTCTGGTTCCTGAATAAAGATTTGACTTGCCTGACCTGGAATGTTTCCGTGATGCGAAGTTATTCTGCCGACTCCGGGAGCCGATTGCAACCGTGGGAAGAACAGTTGCGTGTGATGCGTCAAATGGGGTATGGCAGTTAGCCACAGATGAAACAGATGAACACAGACAAAGCACAAACAAGTAAGTCGCGTCGCTCTTTTCTTGGGATGTTGCCGTTGGGAGTACTGGCGGGAGTCGTAGTTTCGATCGGTGGCGCTGCTTTTCGTTTTCTGCGTCCGCGATTGTCTGCACCGAACGAACAATGGCTCGACGTTGCGGCATTGTCGGAATTAAGAGGACCGCAGCCGGTTGCGAAGAAGATCGTTGCCGAACAGATTTCCGGTTGGGCAGTGACAACGGAAGAGCACAGCGTCTTCGTGTTGCCGGAGAAAAACAATCAGGTGTTTTCGACGATCTGTCCGCATGCTGGATGTGAAGTGTCGTGGGAGCAGTCGACGAATCGCTTTGCGTGTCCGTGTCACGATAGCTACTTTGCGGCTGACGGGTCGCGTATTTCAGGCCCCGCGCCGCGCGGCCTTGACGCGTTGCCGTCGCGCGTGCAGGACGGAAAGTTACAGGTGCAGTATCGCGTGCAGGATGGAGAGACGCAGGCATGAGCGCGCCATTTTCGGATCGCAAAGCCTGGCTGCAAACGACCGGTGGCGTTGTAGGTGTGTTACTGCTGGTCCAGTTCCTAACCGGAATATTGCTCGCGTTTTATTATGTTCCTTCCGTCGATCACGCGCACACGACGGTGTCGTACATCGAGAAAGTGGTGTCGTCGGGTTCGTGGTTAAGGTCGTTGCATCACTACGGATCGCAGTGGCTGGCGTTGTTTGTGTTTCTGCACGTCGTGCGGCTGTTTTTGAGCAAGGCTTATGTTAACCGGACGCTTGCGTGGATCGTGGCGGTCGTGATGCTCGGTTTGGTGATGGCGGCTGCGGGAACAGGGTATTCGTTGCCGTGGGATGCGCGCGCGTTCTTCAGCACACGTGTTGCTGAAGGATTGATGAGTGGCCTGCCGCTGGTTGGACGCAATGCGCGTTTTTGGGTGTTGGGTGGGAATGACATCTCGACGATCACGTTGTCGCGGTTCTTTGCGGTGCATGTCTTGATCGTGCCTTTTGCGATCATGGGCGTGATCGCGTGGCAATTCGGACGGCGGGCTTGTTGGACCAACTTAAGTCGCAATGCGATCGTGGGTGGTGTTGTGTTCGTTGCGTTGGCGATCTGGTGCGCGAAGTTTCCGGCGCCGTTAGGACCAGCGGTTGAGGCGATGACCGCTGATTATCTGCCGCGTCCGGGCGCACAGTTTTTGTGGTTGTATGAATTGTTGAAGTATGTGCCGGGAGGTTTGGGATCGATCGTCGGTGTAATTCTTCCGGGAATGGGTTTGGCAATTCTGCTTTTATTACCACGTCTAAAGGCGCAACGCTTGTTAGGCTCGACGGTTTTAGGAGTGCTTACCGCGGGCATCGTGACGATGACGATAGTGTCGTACGTGAGCGACCGCAGCAATTCACACACGCGCGAACAGTTGGCGCGGCAAACAGCAGAAGAAGCGAAGTGGCGAAGCGAGCCGTTCAATCCACAGTTGCTACAAGCTTCGCAACGCGAATCACAAACGACCAGTGCTGCGCCAGTGATGTACACGAAGTTTTGCGTCAACTGTCATGGGCCACATGGCGAGGGCGCGCAGCAAGGCACGCTGCGATTTCCGCCGTTGCTCGACGTCGCCGCAAAACCGCGCCGCACCACTGAAGACATCGTTAGTTTGTTAAAGGATCCAACTGCTTACGGCCTTGAGCCGCCCATGCGGTCCTTCAAGGACAAGTTGACGGAGGAGCAAATGCGCGAGATCGCCGCGTGGGTCGTACAACTTAAGCGATAGCGTTTTGCGGTTTCGAACTTGTATACTCACTCGCCCCCAAACGACGAACATTCAAACGGAGAACCTGGCTGATGAAACTCATTCTGCTCGCTCTAAGCTGCGTCGCTCTTGCTTTAGTCGGAATCGCCTGCACTGAAACGGCAACGCCAACCAATTCATCAACACCGCGTTCCGCCGGAGCGCCAGCCGCTGCGGCGTCGCCGAGCGCTTCGGTCGATGAACTTGTCGCCGCTCGCACCAACTACGCGAAGAACTGCGAAGCGTGTCATGGTCCAAACGGCGAAGGCGGGCAGGTTAAAATCGACAACAAGCAAATCAAAGTTCCGTCACTGCACGCACAGCACGCAATCAAGCACACGGATGCCGAGATAACGGACTTCATCACAAACGGTCACGAAGAGATGCCGGCGTTCAAAGACAAACTTAAGCCGGAAGAAGTGACCGCGCTCGTGCGCTTCGTGCGAAAAACGTTTCAGGGTAAATGAGGGGCTGAGTGCTTTGTGCTTTGAGCTTTGTTCTTTGTGCTTTGTACTTTGTTAGTGTTGCTCGAGGTTTCAGCAAGATGGACAACGCACAAAGTTCAAAGCACAAAGAACAAAGCACCGTTCATGCTTTACCAATTCGCCTGAACCATTTACCATTCCGTCCGTGCACTCGTAGCTCAGTTGGATAGAGCGTCTGACTTCGAATCAGAAGGTCGCAGGTTCGAGCCCTGCCGGGTGCACCAGTCTTCCAGCCCTCACGACAAACCGCGCAAGCAGCCTAAAGGCTGAACTCAAAACGAGCACAAAAATCTTGACTATTGAGCCGAAAGGACGATAATCGGCGCCAGAGATTCCCGGGGCCTGATTTCTCATACTTCGATCAGGCCGGAGATACTTCGCATGTCCTCGTACCATGCGGCCAACCGCATCGGCACCCTGAGATTTCGGTTCTTTTATTTATTCCCGGCTCACGTCGAAACAGAACCGTTTCGCTGGCCATATTCATCAAGGAGGTCCTCCCATGGCGAAATCCTCAACCCGCGCGCAACTGCGTGTTATCGCATTTACTCTCGTCCTCATCATCGTGCCGTTCTTCGTCTACTACTATTTCTGGGTGTCAAACCAGACCAAGTACTTCAACGGCAGAAACTTGCGGACCCTCGCGACGCTCAGCACTCACCTGCAAGAGAGCGTCGAGAGTCAGAGTTTCGTTTTCAAGAATGCTGTCGAAAAGTACGTGCAGGATCTGGCTGACGGGGAATTCAGTGAAAACGGGCGGCCAATTACTCTTAAACAGTTAAAGCAAGATGAGAAAGACTATATCGAGCAATTTCAGGAAAAGGCACTCAATCCGTTCAGAGTTGAGGCCGGCGCCAATCTACAGGCGACTGGTCTGAGCGTCGTGGCCAAACCCGCGGATGAATCGCTACTTTCTGCTCCGAGTATTGAAGTCAAAGAAGAGGCGAGCGAGCGCTGGCTGTATTTCGAGTACACGGTTCCCTATATTCCCGCTGCATCCGGTGCTGCCGGTCACAGTGTAGCGTCAGCAATTAAGCCTACGTCGAAGCCTGCCGCGTCTCCGAACACCGAGTATCTAAAGTTCCAAAGCAAGATCAACCTTACTCAACTCATCAACCCGTTCGTCAACAAACGCGAGATGCAGGAGAACCAGGGATCGCTCTACCAGGATGGCTTCGACGCAGTGTTGATCGCCGAGCTCGACGAACAGATGACCATTCTGTTTCGCGAGAGTTCAGCGAAGTTACGCATGCTCTCGTTGAACAATCTCACGTCGAACACCGGCGGCAAGATCGATCTTAAAAGCCTCGGCCAGTCAACCAACCTTTCGGACGTGAGCCTTGGCCCAGCCGATTACAAACTCTTCGTTCAACCAATTCAACTCCCCTTGCTGAAAGCCAACGGCAAGAATCAGGAGTCGCTTCGCTGGCTCGCGTGTGGTCTGGTTGAAAACGTTCACTTTCAACAGCAGCGACTGGCTATCTCTTACAACGTGCTGATCGGGTTCGGCTTTATCACTGTGCTCGTGGCGGTGAGTTGGTCGTTTCTGAAGTTGCTGTTTATTGGTCCAAAGGATCGCTTTCGCGCGCTGGACGGCTACTTGCTGGGACTCTCGGCTTTCATGATCGCCGCCCTGCTTACGCTCGGCGCCCTCTTTACCTATAGCTACAACGCGACACTCAACGTCGCGGAAGACGGTCTTGAACAATTCTCAGGTTCTATCAAGCGAAACTTCTATAGCGAACTGGAGGACGCACTCCTACAGATCGACGCGCTGAACAACAAGCTCGACAACGACACTATTACCGCCGCAAAAAACGATAACACGAGCAATCCCGATAAACTGGCGTTTCGGAGCTCGATCATAAGCGGCGACGGAGCGATCACTCCGCAGTCTTTCTATCCTTACCTGAACAGCGCCTTCTGGGTGAACGAACAGGGCTGGCAACGAATAAAGTGGACCGCGCGCTCGAGCGTTTCAAACCGGCTCAAAGTTTCGGACCGCGAGTACTTTTGGCGGCTGAAACAAGGGCGACAATACAGCTACAAACAACACGAGTTCTGGATCGACGCGGTCACTTCCAAGACCACGGGTCAACACACTGTCGTGATCTCCAAACGCACGAACCGCATCGATCCAAACTCCTTGTGGGTGTCGGCGATCGACATGCGGCTTGTCTCGTTGATGAACCCGGTGATCCCCGAAGGTTTCGGCTACGCCGTTATCGACGACACCGGCAAAGTTCTTTTCCATTCAGCTCCAAAACTACATCTCGGTGAAAACCTGTTTGAGGAGTGTGACAACAATCAGGAACTGCGGGCGGCGGTGCTCGGCAGATGGAAACAGACGTTGACCACGCCGTATTTCGGCAAAGGACACAGTGCCTATGTCGAACCGTTCGACAACCTGCCGTGGACACTGGTTGTGTTCAACGAAAAGGATTCGCTGCGCACCACGTTTGGCGAGATCCTGACGCTCGGCCTGGTCCTGTTTCTTTCATACTTTGTCGTGTTGTGCTTACTGCTGGCGGCGATGTACGCAATCAATCGTAAGACCCGGGACCGCTCGACGTGGCTCTGGCCCGATCAAAGTAAAAGAACTCTTTACGTCAATCTGATAGTAGTGAACGTTGGTCTGTTTCTGCTTTCTGCGTTTGCGGTTTATGAGCTGCCGGGTTTGTGGAAGCTCTTCTTGCCGACCGTGATCGGCTTGGCAGCAGTCGCATTGTCCTTCTGGCGATTCAAACGCGCCGAGTGTAACGACGAACAAGTAAAACAAAGATGGTTCGATTACCGCACGGCCTACATGGTGAACGTCACGCTGCTGTTCTGTCTCGCCAGCATTCTGCCCGCTTACGCATGCTTCAAGATCGCCTATGTTCAGGAGATGAAGTTGTTCATCAAGAATGGACAACTGAAACTCTCCGACGACATGGTGGCTCGCGAGGATCGCCTCCGGGCTCAGTCAAGATCGGTTTACAGAAGCACGCCGAAACAAACAGTGGAAAACCTGCTCGACAGACGGCTCGCTGAACAACGAGACGTCTACGACGCGTTCTTCTTCAACACGACTCAGAACGAGCAGCCCGCGGCGCCAACCTACGTCGATGCCCGGCCGAGTCGCTTGTTGGCCTTCTTCAGAGGATTCGTTCCGATCTTCGATCACAGCAGCATCAAGCGTCACGCATTAACCACACGCGCAGCCGACAACTCCAGAACCTGGGACGACTCTAACGGAACCTCTCTTGTCCTTCATGCACGCGAGCCGCAAGCCAATGGCCAGGGAAGCATGGAACGTCGTATCGAATCTCATCTGCCGCGGCTCAGCGGCGCAAGCTGGTGGCTGCTGTTGCTGATTGTATTCGTGCTTACGTCGATTCTCTTGTACTACATGATTCGGCAACTGTTTCTGCTCGGTCGTGCGGAACCGACAGGTGACGAATTGACGGGCTACTGCGCCAATGCAACCTCGCCCAACTTGCTGGTAGTGCTCAATCCAGCTTTCATCGGGAAGAGCCAGTTGTTGCAGCGAATGGGAGTCAACGGTGCGAAGCGAATCGACATTGAAAAAATCGCTCGGCAGAAGACGTGGGGTGAACACGCAAATATTCCCAAGTCAAACGATCTTGTCGTACTGGATAATTTCGAGTACGGCACAGACGACAGTCATCAAAACCAACAGAAGCTGCTTCTGCTCGAAGCGCTACTCCGAAACAAAAGAAGGACCATCGCGCTGTCTACCGTCGATCCGGAGCGCTTAATGTCCACGAATGGAAAAAACGGTCATACAAATGGTTCGTCCGCTACGCTTCCCGTGCCGCTATTCTCGGAACGGTGGACCAACGCGGTCAGTAGTTTTCTGAAAGTTGCGCCTGAGGATCTGGGTGACGTTGATTCATTTGCCCTTGAGTTGGGTGAAAGTAAGAAACAACTTTTGGCCCAGCCTGGAGCAAACAAAGAGGCCATTGAGTCGGCATTTAAATTGATCGGAAACGAGTGTTCGCCGCGAGCGTATTTGCAAAAAGTCGGACGAACGATTGCCGGCCAGTCATGCCTTGACAAGGCGAGCGCGGCGGCCCTCTGCAAACAGATCATGACGAATGCCCGGCCCTACTACTCCTCGCTCTGGAACGCTTGTACCGGCGAAGAGAAACTCACTCTCACGCGTTTGGCGCAACACGGGCTGCTTAGTCCGAAAGATCCGGACAGCGACGAGCTCATCAGGAGAGGACTCATTGTTCGCGATCCGGCGCTCAGGATCATGAACGAGAGTTTTCGTTTGTTCATACTCAGCATGGGCACGGACGAGGCTATCGAAAGATGTGAAGCAGAAGCGAAGAGTAGCAGTAATTGGGAAGCGTTAAAGGTGCCGTTGACGATTGGTTTACTGAGCGTCGCGGCGTTTCTGCTTTTGACGCAACGCGAGCTGTACAACTCCGCGTTGCCGTTTATCACGGGCTTGGCCGCAGGACTGCCTTCGTTTCTGAAACTGGTTAGTCTGTTTCAGTCAGGTTCGGGCGCGAAGGCTGGTTGAGTAACGAAATAGTGATGTTTTTGTTCTTAAGCGCGCTGCGCGGTGACTGTTGTAGTTCGTGTGGTAGACTTGGCTGCCCATGCCAGACACTACTCCCAACAGCATCGAACAGCGCGCAAAACTCGCCATCATCGGTATTCGTTATGATGAGAACTCATCGTTTACAAAAGGAGCCGCCGATGCACCGCCGCAGATCCGGGCGGCGCTCCGTTCCGACGCGTGGAACCTGACCACCGAAAACGGGACCGATCTGTCCGGGGATAACGTCTTCTTCGACGCGGGCGACATCGAGCCGGTACCCGGCAGCGATATGTTCACGCTGATCGAGAACTCGATCTACACGTTGATCGCGGATGGCATGGCGCCGATCTCACTCGGCGGCGACCACTCGATCACACATCCGATCGTGAGGGCGTTCGCGCGAAAGTATCCGGACCTCGGCATCCTGCACTTCGACGCGCATCCCGATCTGTACGACCATTACCAGGGCAATCGAAATTCACACGCGAGTCCGTTTGCGCGCATCATGGAACAGAAGCTGGCGAAACGTCTGGTCCAGGTGGGCATCAGGACGTTCACCGCGCACCAACGCGATCAAGTGCAGAAGTTTGGCGTGGAGTCGATCGAGATGCACCAGTTAAGCAATCCTTTGCAACTCGAGTTTGACTCGCCGGTTTACATCTCGTTCGACATCGACGCGCTCGATCCGGCGTTTGCGCCGGGCGTGTCGCATCGCGAACCGGGCGGACTGTCGACGCGTCAGGCGATCGATCTGATTCAACGATTGAAAGGGAGAGTGGTGGGCGCTGATATTGTGGAGTTCAACCCACGCATGGATCCGCTGCACATCACGGGCACTGTTTGTGCGAAGTTGTTGAAAGAGATTGCGGCGCGGATGTTGGAAACTACTGCGTGACGCCTAACAGCTCGATCTCGAAAGTCAACGTCTCGTTGGGTGGAACTCTTGGCGGAACCCCAAGTCTTCCGTAAGCAAGATTGGGAGGTATGATCACGCGCCGCTTGCCTCCTACCTTCATCGACTGAAGCGCTTCGTTCCAGCCCGGGATTAGAGCAGGACCAATTTCAAACTCAGCCGGCCTACCTGCTTTGTAGGAATTATCGAATTCCTGGCCATTGGATAGCCAACCTATGTAATGAACCTGCACTCGCTGGCGCATTCGCGGCGTCGCGCCGTTGCCGACTTTCAAATCGGTGTACTTCAGTCCGCTCGCGGTTTCAACTGTCGCTGGACCACGAGCAGTGAGTTTGGACAGCGCTACATAGCCGACGCCGAAGAGCACGATCAGGATCATAAAACCGGCAAAGAGCATCGTTTCCAGATTACGTTTCCGCGGTAACGCGTCTGGAACGTGATGCGGCGTCTCTTCCTCCGGTTTTCCGCACATGAGACGCAATTCTCGTTGCATCTCTTCGGCCGATGCATAGCCCTCGGCCGGATCCTTTTCAAGCGCGGTCGCGATGAATTGTGCGATCTCTTCTGGCGTATCGTCTGGAAATTCCGGTTCGTCATTCAAGTCCGGCAGTCTTCCGGTGATTAACTGATAAAAGATGACACCGACGGACCGCAGATCCGTTTGCACAGTTCGTTCACCATTGATTGAGTGCGCGATGTCGAAATTGAGACGCGGCGAGTCACCTTGAAGCAAGATGTTGGATGGCTTGAGATCGCCGTGAATGATCGGTTCCGGACGAGAATGCAAATGCTTCAACCCGGAGAGTACGCCGATCATGAGCTCAGCAGCTCCTTGAAAAGATTGGGCCTTTCCTCCTTCTCTCTCCAGCCAGTCTTGCAGAGATCCATCCGGGACGTATTCGCTGACGATCACTATTTGCCCGTCGTAAACGTTTGCCTCGAAGATCGGAATTACATTTGGATGGCCACTGGCTTGTACCCAAAGACGCGCTTCGCGTATCAACGAATCAACGTCGATCTCGTCCGACTGCGAAATATGCAGTGCAAGCTGCGTCGTCGCGATATCGCTGCGCCGCTCACCCAACCATACAACGCAGAATGCACCTCTTCCGATTTCGCGAATGAGTGTGTAAGGACCTAAGGAAGAACCAGAGATTAGCAAGGATTCTCTCCGTCAAACAAATTCCCCCTTGTTTTGACTGCTCGTGAGTATCGCGCAGTTTTTATCTAACGGCCAACAGTTCTATCTCGAACGTTAACGTCGCGTTCGGTGGGATCCTCGGCGGCTGGCCCGCTGCTCCGTAAGCAAGGCTCGGGGGAAGGATTATGCGGCGCTTGCCGCCTACCTTCATCGACTGAAGAGCCTCGTTCCATCCGGGAATCAAACCTGGTCCGAGTGAGAACTGAGACGGTCCGCCATGTTTGGCAGAGCTATCGAATTCCGTGCCGTTGGCCAGCCAACCGGTGTAATTAACCCTCACTCCCTGGCCCATTGTCGGCGAGGCGCCGTCGCCGACTTTCAGATCGACGTACTTCATTCCCGATTGAGTGGTGGTTTCGTTCCCCGCCTGGCTCCGGCGATTCGCAACGACGTAAACAATAGCCGCCGCGGCCACCGCCACGATCAAAACGATCACCAGCACTTTGACATTGAAACCCTTACTACTCCTACCCCCGCGCGCCGGCGCTGATGCCGTCGAAGCAGAAGCAACACGCGGTCTCTTTTTCGCTTTATAAACTTTTCTTTGTCGACTTACAGGCACGGAAACTGTCCCTTCGTAGGTTGGTCGGACAGTCCTTATACAAACATTTCGTTAGGAGTTCAACCGGCTCTAATCACTGAAGGTGGGTTTTCGACAGGATTAACCTGATGGACAAGACGAAATTGTCTCTTGTGAATCATGTAATCCTGTCAAAGTATCACTCAGAACCGGTCGCGATCACCGCGTGGACCACCACGACCGCGGCGTCCACGTTCGTTGCGCATGTTTTGAAACTGCTGCCACTGCTCTTCCGACATCACCTGCTTCAGGCGTTCATCCGCTTGCCGGCGGATCTCATCAACGCGCGGTTCGGATTCACGGCGCAGGGCGCGCAGTTGGTCGCGTGTGTCGGAGAGGATCTGCTGCACTTTCGTCTTCTGATCCGCGTTCAGGTTCAAACGCTCTGACAGTTGCTCGAACCGGTCGCGGCCGTCGGCGCGCACGAGTCCGCGGTAGATGTTCAGCGCCAGAATGCCGGCCGTAAATCCCAGCACGAAGATAATCGCAGCCGCAACTCGAACCTGCCATCTGTTCCTAATGATGTTGTTCATGACTACCTATCCTCGTCGTCCTCGTAAATCGCGTTCATTACCTGTTCGTACGTCAGATCGTCAGCGTCCTGTCCGAAAATTACGGACTCCGCGGAGAGCGCCGCAGTCGTTTGGTCCGGCGAAGACGTTGCTGGTGCCGCTACGACAAAACTCAAAGCAGCGAGTGCCGCGGTGGTCAACGCCATCGACGACACAAGCCCGCGCGCCGACTTCCACAAACGCGAGAACGCCGGCACGCTCTCAACCGCCTGCTGCTCGCGTATCGCCGCCATCACTCTCGTTTGAAAAAACGGCGACGGCTCGATCATCGCTTGCGCACGTTGCTTGATAACCAACGCCGAGAGTTGCGCTGCCGCAAAGGCTTCGGCGCACGGTTCGCAGTCCCGTACATGCGCGCGAATCTCGTCGAGTTCGCTCGGCGACAATGCCGCCAACGCCGCGTTATCCAGGACTTCCGTAATGTGCTTATCGTTCATCGTTCACCTGCTCTCACTCGTAGCCGGTTCCTGTTTCGCACCCAACAACCGTTCCATCGCTTCGCGAACCTTCTTCCGCGCCCGAAACGCTCTCACCTTCACTTTCGACTCCGACCATCCGGTCGCTTCCGCAACTTCCTTCACCGACGCCTGCTCGCCATCAATCATCAACAACGCCTGCTGATCCTCCGGCGACAAAACACTCAGCAGTCTATCCGCCAGGTCAGCGGCCACAACCGAATTTTCAACCGACGGCTGCCCCGAATCTGTCAATGTGTCTTCCAGCCACTGATCTTCTTCGTCACTCAGATCCGAAACCGTCAACTCCGGCCGCCGCTTCGATCCCCGCAGCATATTCAAACAAGTGTTGGTCGTTATCTTTGTTAACCAACCTTCCATCGAACCACGTCCTTCAAAACTTCCGAGCTGCGTAAACGCTTTCAAAAAAACTTCCTGCGCAGCTTCTTCAACCAAACTTCGCTGCCGAAAGAACCGACTCGCCGTTGCAAATACCCGCGGGCTGTAGCGCCTAACTATTTCCGCAAAGGCAGACTCGTCTCCATCCTGCGCTTGCCGCGCCAGGTCGATGTCTGCGGCCTGTTCGAGCCCACTCGCCAGTTGCGTTCCTCATCATTTGTCACCTCCCCGGAGTGCGACTGACTTGTCACTACCTTAACTACCGCTGACAAGGCAGCGCGCACTCCAAAGAAGCGGGGGGAGACGCTTACTGCTGATCGGTGCCCTTGCGCTCCGCACGACGCTGTTTGAACTGCTCACGACGTGCCTTGAACTGCGCTTTGGACTGTTCCAACTGGGCTTTTTGCTCAGCCGTCAAAACGGAAAGCATCTCCTGATGCATACTCGCTCTTGCCGCCATCACTTTGGCTTCCAGCGGAGCGATTTCCGTCAGTTTCTGAGTAGCCAGTGCTTCGTTGAACGTACCGCCTTCGCTCGCCTGACGCAACTCCTGCCGCTTGGCCCGAAGCTGTTCGTGCAGGGGCTTGTTTGTTGCGGCGAAGCTCTCGCGGATCTGTTTCATCTTCGCTTTCTGGTCCTCAGTTAAATTCACGCCTCTGAAGAATCCGCCCGCGCGCATTCCTCGCATGCCGTGTCCTTTGCCTCGACGTCCGCCCCATTCGCGGTGCTGACCCTGGCCGTTGTCCTGAGTGGTCGTAACCGTTTGGGCAACGGCGATCGAAGCTGCCAAAGCAATTGCCGAGAGAGTAGCGATTGCGAGCATCTTAAACCGTCCGAGTTTCTTCATTCTGTTTCCTTACTCCTAAGTACCGTGTCAATTTCCAGGGGAGTGTCCCGACTTGTCAGACACTGTTCCCAACGAAACGGTTACAAAACTGATGTAAGTCTTCGTTAAACGCTCCTGTGTAACCGTTCTGGCACAGCCCGTGTCTATGAACAAAGAGACACGGAGGAACTAATGTCGACTGAAACTATTAAACATCCACCTTTAGCGCCGGCCCATGAGGGAGTTGCCGGTCGCGCTGGCGTTAACACCGCCCGCACTCGCGCCTGGTTAAAACAGTTCTGGGCGAGACTGATGCTCGGTAAAAAGAAGCTTCTGATCGGCGGCGCAATGATGTTGAGCGTCGTGTTTGCGGGCTTCTATTTTTGGGGTGACAGTTCCGGCGACACTCAATATTTAACCGCGCGCGTTGACCGCGGAAACCTGCGCAACACCGTGACAGCCACGGGTGCTTTGCAGGCCGTGACCACGGTTCAGGTCGGCAGTCAGGCTTCAGGCACGATTTCCGCGCTGTACGCCGATTTCAATTCGGTAGTTAAAAAAGGACAGGTCGTCGCGCAACTCGATCCGGCGCAAGCCAAGGCGCAAGTAGACCAAGCGACCGCTAATTTGCAGCAGGCACGCGCGAGTCTCGCACAGGCGCAGGCGGCTGTGACAAACGCTCGAGCCGGAATCACTGACGCACAAGCGAAGAATCTCGCGGCGAAGTCGACAGTACAAAACAATCAGGCCGGTGTTTCAGCAGCGGAAGCGAACGTCACCGTTTTGAAAGCTCAGCAGGACGACGCGATGAGTCTTTTGAAACAGCAGGAGTCGCTGCTAAAGGCCGGTGTAATCGCACAACGCGATTACGACGTCGCACTGACCGCTTACAAGACAGCGGAAGCGCGTTACAACCAGGCGGTCGCGCAGTTGAATCAGTCGAAGCTGGCCGAACAGTCGTCAGCGAGTGCGGGAGTCGCATCGTCGAATGCCGCGGTCGAACAGTCGAAGGCCCAGTTGCAACAGTCGCAAGCCGCGGTGGCACAGAACGCCGCGCAAGTTCAGCAGGCTGAAGCCGCGCTGAGTTTGGCGCAAGTGAATTTGAGTCACACGACGATTACTTCGCCGATCGACGGCGTGGTGGTTTCGCGTGACGTTAACGTCGGACAGACTGTTGCGGCGAGTTTGTCGGCGCCGACGCTTTTCACGATCGCAAACGACCTGACGCAGATGCAGGTGATCGCAAGCATCGATCAGGCGGATATCGGTTTGGTGGAGCAGGCGAAGTCGGTGAAGTTCAGCGTGGACGCGTTTCCGGGTAAGGAATATGACGGCAAGATTCAGGAGATGCGCTTGAACCCGGTCACCGTGCAGAACGTCGTGACTTATAACGTCGTCATCAACGTCGAAAATCCCGAGCAGACATTGAAGCCGGGCATGACGGCGAACCTGACGATCACGATCGACGAGCGCAACAATGTATTGAAGGTTCCAAACTCAGCGTTGAGATTCAGACCGCAGAATGCGAACGCTGCGAGTGGCAATGCCGGTGGTCAGGGCCAGGGCGGCCAAGGCCAGGGTCAGGGACGACGCCGTCAGCAGGGCGACAACGCGCAAGGTGGTGGCGACAACAGTAACTTCGCACCGGCTTCAGCGCCAGTGCTGCCAGGACAGACGCGCATCGTCTGGGTGATGGACCAAAGCGGCAACCCGCAACCACGCCGGATCAAGGTCGGACTGAGCGACGGCGCCTCGACTGAAGTTGTCGAAGGCAACCTGAACGAAGGCGACATGGTCATCACTGGCCAAACAGTCAGCGGTTCCGACTCGTCGTCTTCGACGCAGCAGAATCGGCCGCCGGGATTCGGTGGCGCACCGCGTGGTATTCGTGGCGGCGGTGGTGGCGGCGGCAGAAGATAATCTGCGTAATCTGTGGATGGTTCTGGGAGGATCGAACAGTGGCAACGTCATTCGCAATTGAGTCACAACAGATACAGCCGGATGCGTCGTTAATCGCGCAGATACCCGAGGCGCGTCCGGTTATCCAGTTGGACCACATTCACAAGACCTACACGATGGGCGACGTGGAAGTACACGCACTGCGCGGCGTCTCGCTGACGATTCGTGAAGGCGAGTTCGTGGCGATCATGGGTGCGTCCGGTTCGGGTAAGTCGACCACGATGAACATCCTCGGTTGTCTCGATCGTCCGACGAAGGGCACATACATCCTCGACGGCGAAGACGTTTCGCAGTTGTCGAAAGACGAGCGCGCTGACATTCGCTGCCAGAAGATCGGTTTTGTGTTTCAGGGTTTCAATCTATTGTCGCGCACGTCCGCACTCGAAAATGTCGAACTGCCGATGCTTTATCTCGGTGTTGACTCTGCAACGCGGCACCAGCGCGCGATGGAAGCGCTGGCCGCAGTCGGACTCGCCGGTCGCGAGCAGAATCATCCGAACCAGTTATCAGGCGGACAGCAACAGCGCGTCGCCGTTGCGCGTTCGCTCGTGAATCATCCGGCGTTGATCCTGGCGGACGAGCCGACCGGAAATCTCGACTCGCGCACGTCAGTTGAAGTGATGGAGATCTTTCAACGTTTGAATCGCGAACGCGGCATCACGCTCGTGCTCGTTACGCACGAACCCGACATCGCGCAGTACGCGCAACGCGTCGTGGTTTTCAAGGACGGAAAGATCAAGAGCGACGAACAGGTGACGGATCAGCGCGACGCGGCGGAAGAGTTGAAGAATCTGCCGTTGATAGACGACGAAGAAGACGACGAGGAGTAAAGCGACAGTGTTTTGAGTTCAAGCTTTAGCTTGTTGTCGCAGCCTAAGGCTGAACTCAAAACGCAGAAATTGGAATCGACAATGACTTTACTAATGATCATTCGCGTAGCTTTCCGAGCGCTTGTCAGAAACAAGATGCGCGCTGCGTTGACGATGCTCGGCATCATCATCGGCGTGTCTGCCGTGATCGCGATGGTGAGTATCGGTCAGGGCGCGTCGGCGTCCGTGCAGGCGCAGATCGAGAGCATCGGCACCAACCTGCTGTTCGTGAGCGCAGGCGCGCAGAACGTCGGCGGCGTGCGCAGCGGCACGGGCGACAGCGGCACGAACACGTTAACGGTTGAAGACCTCGAAGCGATCAAGCGCGAAGTGCCGAGTGTTTCGATGGTCACTCCGGCAATCAACGCGCGGTCGCAACTGGTCGCCGGCAACATGAACTGGAACACGTCCGTGCAGGGCGTGAGCGAGCAGTATCCTGACATTCGCAAATGGCAGGTGCAGAGCGGCTCGTTCTTTACTGACACTGACGTCCGCACTGCCGCGCGTGTGATCGTGATCGGACAAACCATTGCCGACAACATGTTTCCGGGAATGGATGCGGTCGGCCAAACGCTGCGTGTTTCGAATCTGCCGTTCCGGGTTGTCGGCGTGATGGTTCGCAAGGGACAGGACCAGGGCGGCCGCGATCAGGACGATACCGCGTTCGCACCATATACGACTGTGCAGAAGAAAGTGCTCGGCAACACGCGCGTTCAAATCGCGTATGTTTCAGCGATCACTGAGGACGCGACTTACACGGCGCAGTCGCAGATCAGCGACTTGCTGCGCCAGCGGCACAAATTAACGTCGAACGAACCTGACGATTTCACGGTCCGCAACATGACCGACGTTGCGGAAGCCGCGAACGAAACCAGCAAGACGATGACGATCCTGCTAGCGTGTATCGCGGGCGTGTCGCTGCTCGTCGGCGGCATCGGCATCATGAACATCATGCTCGTGTCGGTGACGGAGCGTACGCGCGAGATCGGTATTCGCATGGCGATCGGCGCACGCTCGTCAGCGGTGCGGAGTCAGTTTTTGATCGAGTCGATCGTGTTGAGTCTGACGGGGGGAACGGTTGGGATTTTGCTGGGGATTGGGTTGTCGCTCGCGATACCGGCGATGCTCGGTTGGCCCACGCTGGTGTCGATGATGGCGATTGTCGGCTCAGTTCTCTTCTCCGTCGCGGTGGGCGTTTTCTTTGGTTACTATCCGGCGCGCAAGGCTGCGTCGCTCGATCCGATCGAAGCGCTACGTTACGAGTAAGGCCACAAAGAGGCACCAAAAGCACAAGAGGCACGAGAAGTTCAAGAGAGGTTAGTTCAGACCGATTTTGGCTTGTGCCTTTTGTGCTTTTTTCTGGCTGAGTTAACATGCGGCGCATGAAGCGACTCGTCGTTGTTCTTTTAATAGTCACCTTATATAGCTTTCCAGTTGCACCAGCTCAGCAACGGTCATCATCTGTTCAAACAAAGCGTCCACGGCTCGTGCTGCTGATCGCAGTGGACCAGTTTCGCTACGACTATCTCGAGCGGTTTGGCGATCTGTTTGGTCCAAACGGATTCAAGCGATTGATGCGCGACGGCGCTTTATGGACCCAGGCCAACTACGATCACTTCCCGACTTACACCGCGCCGGGCCACGGCACGATGATGACCGGCGCCTTTCCCGCTGAGACGGGAATCGTCGGCAACGAGTGGCTCGATCGCGCGAGTGGAAAACGCATCACGAGCGTTTCCGACGAGACCGTGCAAATACTCGGCAGCGGCGATCCAAAGGAAGGCGCTGCGAGTCCGCGCCGGCTCCTGAGCTCTACCGTTGGTGACGAACTGCGACTCGTCACCAACGATCGATCGAAAGTGATCGGCATCTCTGCTAAAGATCGCTCTGCGATCCTGCCGGCCGGCCGCCATGCCAACGGCGCCTATTGGTTGAGCAACACCGGCACAATGGCGTCTTCCACTTACTATTTCAACCAACTGCCCGCGTGGGTCACCACCTTCAACAACGCCAAACCAGCGGACAAATACTTCGGCCAAAAATGGGAGCGCTTGCTGCCAGAAAGCGAATACGTCAAACGCGCCGGCCCGGACGCGCCGCCATGGGAAGTTGTTGGCAGCGCCACTGGCGACACAAACACGTTTCCCCACATCGTCACCGGCGGCGCTAAAGAACCTAACTCGTCGTTTTACTTCGCGCTCGACCACTCGCCATTCAGTAACGATGTGTTGCTTTCGTTTGCACAGGAAGCAATCGTCAACGAACAACTCGGCCAGGACGACGACACGGACGTGCTCACCATCAGCTTCTCCGCCAGCGATTACGTCGGCCACCGTTATGGACCATACAGCCAGGAAGCAATGGACATAACACTGCGCGTCGATCAACAGATCGCGAAGCTGCTCGACTTCATACAGGCTCGCGTGGGCTTGTCCAACACATTGATCGCGTTCACAGCGGATCACGGCGTCTCGCCAATTCCTGAACAAGCTGCCGCGCTCGGTCTCGGCGGCGCACGAGTAAAAACACCCGACATACTCGCAACGATCCACGCCGCACTCAGCGCGCATTACAATCCGAAAGGCAAATCGCCCGACGCGAGCGCCGATTACATTTACAAGTACAACTGGTTCGGCGCGATAACCGAAGCGTTCATCAACGGCAACATCTATTTCAACTACGACGCACTCAAACGCGACAACGTCGATCTCGACGAGATCTCAAAAGTCGTAGCCGCGGCTGCACTGACGATTCCCGGCGTCGCGCGTTCGTTCACGCGCGCACAACTCCTGCGCGGCGAAACGTCAATCACCGATCCGATCGAACGCCGCGTGGTCCACGGTTTCAATCCAGTACGCAGTGGCGACGTCGTGATCATCGGCGAGCCTTACAAATATCTCGGTGACACAATCACCGCGACACACGGCTCGCCTTATTCGTACGACACGCACGTGCCCGTCATCATCATGGGAACAGGCATCGTACCCGGACGCTATCTCGAGCCTGCGTCTCCGGCGGACATCGCACCGACGTTATCAGCGTTGCTACGCATCACCGCCCCAAGCAACGCCACCGGCCGCGTTCTGACAGAAGCGATCAAGAAGTGAGCCACAAAAGCACAAGTACTTCTTGTGCCTCTTGTGCTTTTTGTGCCTCTTTGTGGCTAACGTTTGTAGTGTGCGGCGTATTCAGGAACAGGGATTTCAGCGGGTAAGCGCGGGTCGTTGATTGGTTCTCCCGCAACTAATTTAAGAGGAACAACGCCGGCCCACATCGGCAACGAGTAATCTTCTTCATCATCCAGCGGCGGTCCAGTTCGAATCTTCGCGGAAGCTTCTTCCATCGGCAGGCACAGCACTGTCGTTTGCACCATCTCTTCATCGTTTGGCTCACGCACGTCGGCCCAACGCCCGCGCACGATGTGTTCTGACAAAGCCACCAACGCGTCGTACTTTTCCTTCGGCTCATCAACCAGCGTCGCGCGCCCAAACACCAGCACCGAACGATAATTCATCGAGTGGTGAAACGCCGAGCGCGCCAGCACAAGTCCATCGACGATCGTCACCGTCACACAAGCATCCAAACCGCCCGCCAACGAACGCAACATCCGGCTCGCCTGCGAACCGTGAATGTAGAGTTTGTCGTCCACGCGCGCGTAGCCGGTGGGTATCACAAACGGCTTACCGTCGACCGCAAAACCGACGTGACAAATGAAACCCTCATCCAGAATTCCGTAGACAGTCTCGCGATCGAAGTGACCGCGCTTGGGGAGGCGCTTAAGTTTGGTGCGATCGGTTTGGGGAAATGTCATAATCGGCCACAGAGTAACATAGATACCACGGACACTCGTTAAGGAGACATAATGCGTTTTCGACTACCCCTGATAGCTACCTGTCTGCTTGCATACGCTCTCGTCGCGCAAAACGTTCTGGCTCAAAACGGAAGAGCAACCACCAAATCTCCGCTCGAAGAAGCGTTCTCGCGATTGGAGTGGCGCAGCATTGGACCAGCGAACATGGGCGGCCGCATCGCCGACGTCGAAGGCGTGCCGGGCGATCCGAATGTGGTCTACGTCGGCAGCGCTTCCGGCGGTGTTTGGAAGACTACGAACGGCGGCGTCACTTGGAAACCGATCTTCGAACGACAAGGCTCACTCTCGATCGGCGACATCGCGCTTGCGCCGAGTAATCCGGACGTAGTTTGGGTTGGCACGGGTGAGTCAAACGTGCGCAACAGCGTCTCGTTCGGCGACGGCGTTTACAAGTCGACTGACGGCGGCAAAACGTGGCAGAACATGGGTCTCAAAGACACTGAGCGCGTCTCCGCGATCGTCATCAATCCACAGAACCCCGACATCGTCTACATCGGCGCACTCGGTCACGCTTTCGGTCCCAACGAAGAGCGGGGCGTGTTCATGACGACCGACGGCGGCAAGACATGGACCAAGACGCTCTACATCGACAACCAGCACGGCGTTGCCGATCTCGAAATCGATCCGACGAACCCAAACATTCTCTACGCGGGC
>DATELP010000194.1:0-5368 GCA_035276425.1 Pyrinomonadaceae bacterium | reverse complement strand
TATTTAAGAACCAATGGCTGAACCAATATCAGCAAAGTTGAGAGACGGTTCCGCGACTGACGAAGATCGCCAACTCGATCTGACGCTGCGTCCGACTCGCATCGAAGACTACGTCGGCCAGCGGCAGGTCAAAGAAAACCTGCGCGTGTACATGAAAGCCGCACGCGCTCGCCGCGAAGCGCTCGACCACGTCTTGCTAACCGGCCCACCGGGACTCGGAAAAACCACGCTCGCCAACATCATCGCCAACGAAATGGGCGCCGAGCTCAAATCAACCGCGGGTCCAGCCATCGAAAAAGCCGGAGACATCGCCGCGTTGTTAACCAACTTGCAGGAAGGCGACGTGCTCTTCATCGACGAGATTCATCGCCTGTTACCGGCACTCGAAGAAAAGCTCTACCCGGCGATGGAAGACTATCAGTTGGATCTTTTGATCGGACAAGGCCCGTCAGCGCGTTCGATCAAACTCGAGCTTCCGAAGTTTACGTTGGTCGGCGCTACCACGCGCGCGGGTTTGATTACCGCGCCGCTGCGCGGACGTTTCGGCATTGTTTTCCATCTCGACTTCTACCCGCACGAAGATCTCGAAGTCATCTGCAAACGCTCGGCCGAGATCCTCGGCGTCGAGATCGACAACGAGGGCGCACGCGAGATCGCGCGCCGTTCGCGTGGCACGCCGCGCATCGTCAACCGGCTGCTGCGTCGCGTGCGTGATTACGCGGAAGTCGATTACGACGGGCGCATCACGCAAGCGGTGGCGAGTCATGCGTTGAACCGGATGGAAGTGGACACGTATGGTCTCGATGAAATGGACCGGAAGCTGATGTTGACGATCATCGAGAAGTTCAACGGCGGTCCGGTTGGACTCGGAACTATTTCGGCCTCAATTCACGAAGAGAAGGATTCTATAGAGGAGATTATCGAGCCGTATCTGATTCAGATTGGTTTTCTGGATCGTACGCCACGAGGACGCCTCGCGACCCCCCTCGCGTACGAACATTTCGGCATCAAGGCACACGGATACGGCCGCCCCACCTTGTTTGACCCCCGCTGAAAACCTTATGAGCCACGGATGGACACAGAGACACACGGACAGTTAAATAAAGGAGTCTGTGTCGGTCCGTGAAAGTCTGTGGCTGATTTATGAAGCGTTTCGTTACTTCACTCTCACGTCATTCATTCGGCGTCAGGAATCGCTCGCCGTGGGGATCGATGCTGTCGCACACGCTGCACCAGTTTCATGAGAACGATCTCTTCACTTCTGCGGCGGCGATGAGTTACTTCGGGTTGATGGCGCTGTTTCCGGCGTTGCTGTTGTTGCTGGCGTTGAGCAACAAACTCGCGGCCGGCACGGAGATGTTGGCCCATGCGGTCGACGTGTATCCGGGTTCGAGCCAGTTTCTGCGCGACACGATCGGCGCGTTTTCCAACCTCGGGTTTGGCGCGATCGTGACGTGTGTAGGAATCGTGTTATGGGCCGGGTCGTGGGTGTTCGCCGTGATCGAGCGTGCGGTGAATCGTATCTGGGGTGCGACAGCACGCACATTCTGGCACGGACGCGCGTTGACAGTCGGCATGGTTGGTATGGTTGGGGTGCTGCTAGCTTTGTCAGTGATCCTGACGTCGGCGCTGGTTGCGTTGCGCGAGATGACCGCGAGGTTGTCGCCACGGCAGATCGCACGTTATCAGTTGTTGAGTTCGGTTGGGAGTGGGTTCTGGCAGGTGCTGTTCTTCGCGGGCAGTTATTTGATCACGGTGGCGCTGTTTGTGTTGGTCTATAAGTTTATGCCGCGTGCGCAGGTGTCGTTGCGGGATACGTTGCCGGGCGCGTTTCTCGCCGGGTTGTTGTGGGAGTTGGCGAAGTACGTGTTTGCGTGGAGTCTGGGCTACTTTCACTACGATGAGATTTACGGATCGGTGGGCGCGGTCGTGGCGGTGCTGACGTGGAGTTATGTTTCGAGTTTGATCCTGCTGTTTGGCGGGCAACTCACGGCGGTCTTTCACCGCGAACACCCGGCGTAAGCAAATGCTCCTTTCCGAATTTGATTTCGATCTGCCTTCCGATTTGATTGCCCAGGAGCCTCTTCCAGAACGGGACGCGTCGCGGATGCTCGTGCTCGATCGTGTTGCGCAGACGTGGTCCGATTCCTCATTTAAGAACTTCACTGAACACCTTCGTTCGAACGATGTTGTCGTTGTAAACAACTCGCGCGTGATTCCCGCTCGGTTGAAAGGGAAACGTGAAGAAACTGGAGGGCAGGTTGAGATCTTTCTGGTTCGCGAACTGGAGCCGAAGGTTTGGGAGGCATTGGTTAAGCCCGGCGGACGTCTGAAGCGTGGGGCAAAGGTGAGCTTCGATGAAAGCCGATTGAAAGCAGAGATGATTGATGAACCGGGCGCGGAACTTCGGCGGGTTCGTTTCCACTGTGAAGGTTCTTTCGACGAACTTTTGGGAGAGATTGGAGTTACACCGCTGCCGCCGTACATAAAGCGATCGTCCAGCAGTTCAGATGAGGATCGCGAGCGGTATCAGACCGTTTACTCGAAACACCGTGGTGCGATTGCGGCGCCGACTGCGGGTCTGCATTTCACGCCGAGCGTTCTCGCCGAGATCGAATCTCGCGCAAAGCTTGCTGAAGTCACGCTGCACGTCGGTTACGGAACGTTTGAACCCGTGCGCGTTGAAGATGTGGACCAACACTCGGTCAGCGCCGAACGATTCGAGATCTCGGAAGCCGCAGCCGCGAAGATCAACGAGGCGCGTCGTAAAGGTGGACGCGTAATAGTCGTTGGAACTACCACGATGCGCGCGCTCGAATCATCAGCGAATGATGAAGGAGTTGTTAGCGCAGGCACGGGTGAAGCAACACTGACGATCAAACCCGGTTATCACTTTCGCGTCGCCGACGCACTACTCACAAACTTTCACTTACCACAGTCTTCCCTTCTGATCCTCGTCAGCGCCTTCGCCGGACGCGAGTTTATTCTCAACGCTTACCACCACGCCGTCAGCGAACGTTATCGCTTTTACAGTTACGGCGACTGCATGTTAATTCTCTAGGAACTAGTAAAACGCAAATGGTAAACTAAGGCGGCTCGCTCAATGTCGATGCAAAAATGTTATGGCAGTACTAAAGAAATTCCGATCCCGCTGGTGGTCACAGTCTGAGCCTCCTTACGATCCCCAGAAGAAAGAAAAGGCAGCTACCCCGTCCTGGGGCATGTCCTACGACATTCGCCCGCTGACCATCTCCCAACTCGACGAATGCTGGCGTCTCGATCAACGATGTTTCATCGACGGCGAAGCTTACAGTCGCGAGACTTTCGACTACTTGCTCACTGCTCCTGAGTCAGTCGCTTTTCGCGCCGTCACGACCGGCGGTGTCATGGCTGGTTTCGTGATCGGACTCGTCGAACCAGATCACACCGGACACATCACGACCGTCGGCGTGGCTCCCGAACACCGTCGTCGTAATCTGGCAAAACGCTTAATGAACCAGGTCGAAGAAGGCTTCCGCAAACGCAACGTGAGACTCGTGCGGCTGGAAGTCAGAACGCTGAACACACCGGCACAAAAACTCTACGAGAGTCTTGGCTACACAGTTACGCAGAGACTTCCTAAATACTATTCAAATGGCGGGGACGGATTGTTGATGTTGAAGTCGCTGGAGTAGACAGGATTAACAAGACCTAGAAGATTCAAAACCGTTCAAAACAGTAACGGCTTTCAACCTAAAAACAGTGATACCATCTTGTTCATTCTGAAATCCTGTCAAGTTATCCCTTCCGGAGTTCCGTCAAGACCTGCTTAGCAACTGCTTTCAAAGTATCAAAAACTCCGGCGCCTGTTGCTGCTACCGCTTCAATCACGGGTTCGCCTTTGCGCTGTAACTCGGCCGCGAGATCGTCCACGGTGACAATGTTGCCGAGGTCGCGCTTGTTGAGCTGAAGCACGTACGGAATCTTCAGCAGGTCGTAGCCCTGAGATCTGAGGTTTTCTTCGAGGTTGTAAAGCGACTCGATGTTCGCGTCCATTCGTTCTTCCTGCGAATCCGCAACGAACACCACGCCGTCCACGCCTTTAAGGATCAGTTTGCGGGAAGCGTCGTAAAAGACCTGACCGGGAACGGTGTAAAGATGAAAGCGCGTCTTGAAACCGCGCACAGTGCCAAGCTCGAGCGGCATAAAGTCGAAAAACAGCGTCCGGTCGGTTTCCGTCGCGAGACTGATGAGCTTGCCGCGAGCCTGGGGGGCAGTGGAGTCGAAGATGTACTGCAAGTTGGTCGTCTTACCACACAAACCGGGGCCGTAGTAGACGATTTTGCAGTTGATTTCTCTGGAAGCGTAATTAATAAAGGTCATAGCAAATGCCGTCAGGTGAAAAGGCTGTCAATGTCTTCGTCAGTGATGCCGGCGAAGGGCGAGTCGAGATCGTCAAGATCGCTGTTGGAAGTGATTTCCTCGATCATCTTGGCCAGTTGCTGAGAAACCTGTTTGCTCCGTAGTTTCACCAGTCCGAGGCTCGACCGATCGTCGAAGACCACCACCAGCAACAATCTCCCAACCACGGAGATGTGAATACTCTCTTTCTCGCCTTCGTGGGAGAGAGTCGGAAACTCCTTTTCGCCGATGAGCGCCGCCATGCCGCCGGTCGCCGCGACGTTGCCGGCTGCGAGCGAGGCAAGACTGGTTGTGTCAAGATTTCCCACTTCACCCTGCGAAGCGATCTCCTGACCGTCTTTGTCCACCAGAAAAACCACCTTAGCGTTCGCGTCCATCCGAAGACGAGCCAGGACAGCCTTTATCTGGTGGTATTGTTGCTCACGCAACAGGATCGGTGTATCTGCCATTGTGCGACTCTTTATTAGAAGGCCGGGGCGGGATGCTACCTGGAGAACAGAAGGTGGAACGCCTCGTCGTGCAATCGCAAGTTCTGAAACTAAAGAGGTAACTAAATCGGTTGGGGCTATTTGCCGAGGTGGATTAAGCCTCCGTAAGCCAGAACGAACTTTAACATAGCCAACAATGACCTTCAAGTGTTTTTCTTTGTTGGCACATTTCACGATTCAGGACCATGAGTCATGGTCTTAAAGCACCCGCAAATACTTGTCTCCGTTGATCTAGAAGGGGGTCTGTGGTATCCTCCGGGCGTTTCCGCGGCTGCCCACGTAAAGTGAGCAGCCTTTTGAGATTAAGCCCCATGAGTAGCAGTCTCGCAAAAGGCGTGCGACGGCCAGCATCGCGCTCGAAGACGAAGCGAGCGCCAGCTAAGACCGCGAAGCGCGTGGCAAAAGCGACGACGGCGAGGCCCAAAGCAAAACGAGCAAGCGCAGCGAAGTCACCCTCCCGCCCGCTCGCTAAGAAGCCA
>DATELP010000193.1:0-11681 GCA_035276425.1 Pyrinomonadaceae bacterium | reverse complement strand
GGCGCTTCTTCGAGGATGACGTGCGCGTTGGTCCCGCCGAAGCCGAAAGAACTGACGCCCGCGAAGCGACGCGCGCCGCCGCGCTTCCAGTCGCGCCCGCGCGCAGCGATCTCAAGTGGTGAGTCTTCTGTTGAGAGGTGCGGGTTGAGATCGTGTACGTGCAGGTGCGGCGGGACGTGTTCACGATCGAGCGAGAGTGCGACTTTGATGAGTCCGGCAATTCCGGCTGCCGCTTCGAGGTGACCGATGTTGGTCTTGACTGATCCGATGTAACACGTGCTCGTGCGTCCTTCACGCAAGACAGTACCGAGCGCGGTGAACTCGATCGGATCACCGAGCGGTGTGCCCGTGCCGTGCGCCTCGACGTAACCGATCTCTGCCGCAGCGACGCCCGCGTGGTCCAACGCTTCTTTGACGAGCGCCTGTTGGGCCAGACCGTTCGGAGCCGTCAGCCCGTTGCTCCGTCCGTCCTGATTAATGGCCGAGCCGCGTATCAACGCATACACGCGGTCGCCGTCACGCGCGGCGTCCGAGAGCCGCTTGAGCATGACGACGCCGCAGCCTTCGGAACGGACATAGCCGTCGGCCGCAGCGTCGAAAGTTTTACAACGGCCGTCGGACGACATCATCCCGGCGCGTGTGAGCGCCTCGGTCAGTTTCGGTGTGAGCAGAAGATTGACGCCGCCCGCGAGCGCCACGCGCGACTCGCCCGCGCGCAGACTCTGACAGGCCGCGTGAACGGCGACAAGTGAAGACGAACACGCGGTATCGACGGCCATGCTCGGTCCGCGCAGATCGAGCAGATAGGAGAGACGGTTGGCGGCGATGCTGAGTGCGGAGCCTGTGCCCGCGTACGCGTCGGGGCTTCCGTTCGCATTGAACTGGAGTTGAGCGTAATCGCTGTTGCTGATGCCGACGAAGACGCCGGTGCGTGTGCCGCTGAGTCGATCGGGTGCGTAGCCGGCGTTCTCAATTGCTTCCCACGCGACTTCGAGCAGCAGACGTTGTTGCGGATCGATTTGCGCGGCCTCGCGTGGAGAGATGCCGAAGAAGTGTGCGTCAAAGCCGTCAATGTTTTTCAGAAAACCGCCACGGCGCACGACGCTGTGAGAGTTGGTTTCCCAACGTCCCGGTGGGACTTCCGTGATGGCGTCCACGCCGTCGCGCAGGAGTTGCCAAAAGGCTTCGACGTTTTCCGCGCCGGGGAAGCGACAACTTATACCGACAATCGCGATGGGCTCCCGGGATCCTTCGACATGCGCGTGCGTTGAGACTTCCGCTTGAGAGTCGCGCGCGGCCTCCGTGCCTACGTGTCGCGCGACGGCCTCGACCGTCGGATAGTCCCAGAAGAACGTCGGCGGCAGCGGACGTTCAAGCCATGCACTAAAGTCGCCAACCATCTCGACCACGCGCGCCGAGTCGAAACCGTAGTATCGAAACGGCTGACCGGCGTTAATCTCCGCGGCCGGTATGCCGGTTCGACGGGAGATGGCCGCGACGAGCCATTCGCGAACTGCTTCGATCGTGACTGTCTTTTGCGGGGGCGGGATTGGCGTTGGCGGTTGAAGTGTCGTGGCAACACTCGAGCGAGTTTCATCGCCGACGTTTTCGAGCGACTGCCAGCGAGCGACCGCCTCCAACGTCCCTTCGAGAAACTCACGCCGACTCGCATGACGCTGAATCTTCCCGCTCGAAGTCTTGTTGATCGATCCAGCCTTGACGAGGACAACAGCGTACGGCTGAAGCTCGTGACGTTCGGCAACACGGTCGCGGATCGCGTCAAACACCTCACGTTCATCCGCTGAACCAAACTCGCGACGCACTTCCACCACGAGTACCAATCTCTCTTCGAGACCGACTTCGACGGAGAACGCCGCGCAGCAGCCGGGCCGGAGCAGACGGTGACTCCGCTCCGCTGTCCACTCCACGTCCTGCGGGTAGTAGTTCTGCCCGCGGATGATGATCAGATCTTTGACTCGCCCGCCGATAAACAGTTGGCCGTAACGCATGAAACCGAGGTCGCCGGTCCGCATGAAAGGACCTTCGTGTGTGTCGGCGGTGTGTGCGTGAAACGTCTCCTCAGTCTCGTCGGGACGCTGCCAGTAGCCGTGCGCCAGCCCCGCACACTTCAACCAGATTTCGCCGAGTTCGTCTGGCGCGCAGCGGCGATGAGTCTCCGGATCGACGATGGCGACCTCAGTGTCAGCGATCGCCTGGCCGCAGCCGACGAGCGAGCGCGCGCCCGGATCCTCCGGTGCGACCTCGACCACACGCCGATCCTGTTCGAGCGCCGGCGCACTCGCCGTGATGAAGAGCGGCGTACGCAGGTTCGGGTTGCCGGCAGTCACAATCAGTGTTGCCTCAGCCAGACCGAAGGCAGGGTAGAAACTTTCGAGACGGAAACCGCACGGCGCAAACGTCTCAGCGAACCGCTCGATCGTTTCGCGGTGAACGGGTTCGGCGGCGTTACCGGCCATGTGCCAACTGCTCAAGTCGAGCCGCGCACGTTCTTCCGGCGTAACCTTGCGCAAACAAAGTTCGTAAGCGAAGTTTGGACCGGAGCTGTGCGTCACGCCGTAGCGCGTGATGATCTCCAGCCAGCGCGCCGGGCGTTGCACAAACGCGAGCGGCGAGAAGATGCAGGCCGGGATGCCGTAAATGACCGGGTGAATGATGCCCTCGACGAGTCCGTAGTCGTGGAAGTTGGGCATCCACGTTGCGCTGACGCTTGTTTCAGTGTAGTTCTCGCCGCGCACGAGATGCTCGGACTGATGCGTCAGGCAGAAGTGTGTGACCATCACGCCTTTGGGCGTCGAGGTCGAGCCGGACGTGTATTGCAGGTATGCGAGATCGGCGCTCGTTTGAGAAGGAGCATGCCAACGGGCGGACGCTTCGGGATCGAAGTCGTCTACTTTGAGCCAGCGTAGCGCGCGCAGGTCAGCCGCGCTCTCGATCATCGAGTGGAGCGAGGCAGTTGTGAGCGCGAGGGCCGGGCGGGAATCGGCGGCAATGCCTTGCACTCTGGGCAGCGTGCGGCCGAGCCGTGCGGGATGGGGCGGCGGTGCGGGCACTGCGACCGCGCCCGCGTACAAGCAGCCGAAGAATGAGGTGATGAACTCCAGCCCCGTGTCGAACAGCAGCAGCACCCGCTCGCCGCGCGCACCGGACTCAGCGAGCAACGCGGCGACCGCGCGCGCTTGTTGGTCCAATTGGGCGTAAGTCAGACGCGCTGTTTCGACTTCGCCGTCGGCGAGGAAAGTGAAGGCCGTGCGGTTGGGTTGCTGCTGTGCTCTCCGGCGCAGGATCTCCGTGAGCGTGGCTTGCTTTTCAAACATCTCAAAGCCTCTTCGCTTATTAATCCACAGATTACACAGATTGATTTAATCGGCGTTTGGCCGTCTTCGTCTCAACTCGCGCTGCCGGCTCAACGATGCGGCGCGGTTCTCAGGCTCGGTTCGCCTTGTGCGCGTTGGACGGGGTTGCGCGTGTGAGCGGCTGAGGTGTTCGGCCAGTGCGCTCACCGTTGGGTATTTGAATAGCTCGACGACGGGCAGTTCGATCCGCAGCGTCTCGCGCAGGCGGTTGTTGACGCGAATCAACAGCAGCGAGTGGCCGCCGAGATTGAAGAAGTTATCTCGGACGCTGACCCGCTCGACGCTGAGCGCTTCACGCCACACCTCGGCGATCAAGCTTTCCAACTCCGATCGTGGCGCGATGTATGGACCATCCGCTTCGCGGCTCGCGGCGTTGGGAGCGGGCAACGCTTTGCGATCGATTTTACCGTTCGGTGTTAACGGAAAACTTTCGAGCTGCACGATCGCTGACGGAACCATGTATTCCGATAGTCGTTGCTTCAGGTAATCGCGTAACTCCGCAGTCTCGAGATCGCCGTTGTTCGCGACGACGTAAGCGATGAGGCGCGTGCTGCCGCGATCGTCCTCGAGCGCCACCACCACGCTCTCGCGAACACCGGCGTGTTGGGCCAACACAGCTTCAACCTCTCCGACCTCGACTCTGAAGCCCCTGATCTTTACCTGCTCGTCGATGCGTCCCAGAAACTCGACGTTTCCATCCGCGCGATACCGCGCCAGATCGCCGGTGCGATAGAGACGCTCGCCCGCGTTCTGACTGTAAGAATGAGGAATGAACCGCTCGGCTGTTTGCGCCGGCTGGCTGTGATAGCCACGCGCGAGACCCACGCCGCCGATGTACAACTCGCCGGCCACACCAGCAGGAATCAATTGCTGCGCGGGATCGAGCACGTACAACTCGGCGTTCAGCGATGGCCGTCCGATGGGCACGACGCTGTTTCCCTCGCGCGCGGAGTTCGTTGCAGGTTCGTAGTTGCTGGCGGTGATCGTCGTCTCGCTTGGTCCATACGCATTGCACCACTCGACCTGTTGGCCCACCGTGCGTTGCCACTTCGCGAGCGTCTCTTCGAGCGTCTTCTCGTTGCCCACGATCACACGCCGCAACGTGTGCGGTATCGCGAGGTCACGATCGTTCAGCGCCGTCAGCCACTCGAGCCAGAACGACGCCGGAAGATTAACGATCGTTACTTTTTCTCGCTGCAACAGCGACACGAAGTCGGCGTACGACATTACCGCCTCTTCCCGCATGACGACGCAACTTCCACTCAGCCACGCCGCGAAAAATTCTTCCGCCGCCACGTCGAAGCTCAGCGAAGCGAACTGCAACAGGCGGTCGCGCTCAGTCAACCGATGATTGCTGATGAAACCGTAAGCCGCGTTGACGAGCGATCGATGTTCGATGACGATGCCTTTCGGCCGGCCGGTCGATCCGGAGGTGTAGACGAGATAGACGATGTTCGAAGGATCGACACCGCTCTGCAGGTTCTGCGTATCGTGTTCGGCAATCGACTCCACATCGAGAAAGATCGAGCGAACGTGAAAATCGTTTGGCATCACGTTCTGCTGCGTCAGCAACAGCGTCACGCCGGAATCGTCGAGCATGTAGCGTAAACGCTCGGCTGGATACGATGGATCGAACGCGACGTATCCACCGCCCGCCTTGAGAATCGCCAGCAGCGCCACCGCCATCTCAACCGAGCGCTCCAGCAGGATGCCCACGCGCGCCTCGGCCTTCACTCCACACGCTCGCAGGTGATGGGCCAACTGGTTGGCCCGCACGTTGAGTTCCGCATAGGTCAACCGCTCGCTGCCGCAGACAAGCGCGACGGCTTCGGGCGTGCGTGCCGCTTGCTGTTCGAAGAGTTCGTGAACGCAACGGTCGCGCGGAAAGTCGCGCCGCGTGTCGTTCCATTGGAATAGTTGGCGCCGTTCTTCGTCCGTGAACAGCGGCAGGGTGTTGAGGCGCGCGGACGGATCGGTTACAGCGGGGTCGAGCAGCACTGCGAAGTGCTTGAGCATCCGTCTGACGGTCGCGCTATCGAAGAGGTCGGTGTTGTACTCCAGTGTACACAGCAGACCGTCGGTGCGTTCGATCACGTCGAGCGAGAGATCGAACAGCGACACTTCCGTCTCGTCGTCCAATAAGCTGATCTCGATGTCGCTCATTCTCAGCGGCGGCAGCGGCGCGTTTTGCAAGGAGAACATGACCTGGAACAACGGCGTTCGGCTCGTGTCGCGCTCGGGTTGCAACTCCTCGACGAGTTTCTCGAAAGGCACGTCCTGGTGAGCGAAGGCGCCGAGCGTCACTTCACGCACACGGCCCAGCAACTCCCGGAAAGTTGGATCGCCGGACAGGTCTGTGCGCAGGACGAGAGTGTTGACGAAGAAGCCGACGAGCGGTTCCAACTCGGTGCGGTTGCGGTTCGCAACGGGCGTGCCGACGACGACGTCGTCCTGTCTCGTGTAGCGTGCGAGCAGCGTTTTGAACACGGCTAGCAGAAGCATGTAGGGCGTGACGTTTTCGCGGCGCGCGAGTGCTTTCAAACGCGATGTCAGTTCGCGATCGATCAGGTGCGTGAGTGATGCACCGCGATAACTTTGCACGGGAGGGCGCGGCCGGTCGGTCGGCAGTTCAAGCGTTGGCGCGCAATCCAGCCGCTCCTGCCAATATTTCAACTGACGGTCCAGCGTCTCACCTTGCAGCCACGTGCGTTGCCACACGGCGAAATCAGCGTACTGGATGGGCAGCTTCGGCAACTCTGGTTGTCGTCCCGCAGCGAAGGATTCGTAAGCCGTGGTTAACTCGTTGAGGATCACGCCGATGGACCAGCCGTCTGAAACGATGTGGTGCATCAGAAACCAGAAGTGATATTCGTTCTCTGTAAGCCGTACGAGCGCTGTACCAACCAATGGACCAAGCACGAAGTCGAATGGATGTTCGCGGAGGCGCGCGGCGATTTGTTTTACTCGCTCCGACCGTTCGGCGTCCGGAAGTTGGCTCAAGTCTTCGACCGGGATCGACAGCGTCAATCGCGGCGCGACGATCTGTACAGGTTGTCCGTCGATCTCAGCGAACGTGGTGCGCAGAACTTCGTGGCGGCTGATGATGCTGTTAACGCTCTGTTCGAGGGCGGCGACGTTGAGTGGGCCGCGGAGCCGAAACGCGGCGGGGACTTTGTATGGACCATCGGGTTCTAACTGTTCGAGAAACCAGAGACGCTGCTGCGCGAATGAGAGCGGGTAATGTGCCGCCGCGCGCGCTGCCGCTCGTTGCTGTTTCAGCCGCGCTACGAGCGCCGCACGCTCCGTCGGCGACAACTCGGCGATGTGTTTAGCGTCGTTCGGCATGAAACCCTTTCAGGGTTGGGTGTTTCTTTTTGCATTTACCCAGCGTTGTCGCTGCGCTTCAACGCTGGGCTGGAATTGGCGAACGCCTTCGGCGTGGTTCCGGGAAGAACGAGGCTGAGGTAGCGATCTTCTTCCTGGAAGAGCAATCCCTTTTCGCGCAAGCTTGCGATTTCCTGCGCCGCATTGAATCCCGCGACGTCGCTGAATTCGCGCGCCACATCGCCCACTCGTTTCGCTTTGTCGGCGAGGATGTTCAGGATCCTGGTGGCGGCTGCTGTGATCGGATATTCCTTCACTTCGCCTGAACGCGAATCAGTAATGATGCTTCCGTCACCATTTTCGCGAAGGACGAGTTTGGGAGCTGGCTCGTCTTTCCACGCGTTGATCCAGCGATCGATCTGCTCGCGGATTTTTCCGATCCACTGCGACATCGTTTGCGCGTACTCCGCGCTGCTGTTGGTATCGGAAAAGTAATAAGCCAGGTTATCCAGCGCCTCTTCAGGGAATGGATAAATCAGCGAGTAGTAATCCAAAGGGTGCAGATCGAGTCCGTATTCATCGCGTTTCATGAAGTAAGGACTGTAGCGATCGAAGCGTACGGGATACACGCCCGTAGGCGGCGGGAGATGGACCAGCAGCGGAAGATCGTCAACATATTTGCGATACACGTCTTCACCTTCGCCGGGAAAGCCGATGAGCAGGTTCCACGCCGGTTCGATATCGTAAATCGCGCAGAACTTCATCAGACAGACGTTGCGAAACGCAGTGGTTCCTTTCTTCATCAACTTCAACGTCGAGGTCGCCAGCGATTCGATCCCCGGTTGAATGATCTTCACGCGCGCCTGCGCGAGGATCTGCACGTCTGACTCACTCAGATCCGCTTTCACTTCGTAGAAAATCGAAGTACCTTCCGGCGTCTTGAGAAACGGCAACACTTCCTGCAGATAACTTTTGGGAAGGATGTTATCGACCGCATCCAAACGCGTAACCTTTGGCGTTAATTCAAACAGCGAATCAAATTGTTTCAACGCCAGGTCCGGACTCATCGCGCGATACGCCATCGACATTCCGTTCAAACCGCAGAACGTACAATGGGCACGTTCACCCCACCAACAACCACGCGAAGTCTCGAACAACAAGATCGGTTCGATATTATTTTGCGGGAAGTTTTCTTCTAACTTGTTCAGAAACGGTTTGTAGTCGAGGTCGATCGGCACATCAATGCTCAACTCTTCGCCGATCGCTTCAGGTCCCGTCTGAAAGAAGTAGTTGCGCTTAGTAAACACACCTTTCAGCGAGTCGATCTTTCGCGGCTGGTCGTTCAAGCAGTGTTGGACCAACTCCGGAAACGTCTTGAGCGCCGGTCCGGAAAATACATAGTCAATCGCCGGAACGTGTTTCGCAATCACCTGGCCCATTGGTGATTCACAGTTCGCGCCGCCAATCACGATCGTGATGGACGAATTAAGCGCCTTGAGCTTTCGAGCCATCGAAAAGACCGCGGCGTTCTGCATGAACATCGAGGTAAAGCCGACGAGTTGCGCCTGGTCGAGCGCGTATTTCGAGATCAAGCCGTCGATAAAGCGATCCAGCCCATGACGTTTTTCCACTACACGACTCTTGAGTGTGTTCATCTGTTCGGTGTGGTAGGGAAAGTATCGCGAGAGATACACGCCCGTGTTATTTGCGACGTCGGGAAAAGCAATCTGGCGAAAGAACCAATCGCCGAGACCGGAGTTTTGTGAGTCGGCGGATTGAGTGATCCGATCGTAAAGCTCCAACCCGAGATAGTTGGCGAAGTCGTGATTGAAGTAGTGAACGTCAACCGACACTTCATTCTTGAATCGCTCTTCGACAACAGACTTCAACTGTGTCAGCGCGATCGATGGCATGTGCAGGTTTGCAAACGGCATGTTTATGAGGGCGATCTTGTACATGAGCACCTCCGACTTGGTTATGACAGGATTAACAGAATTAACAACATTGCCTGAGGAATTAAGCCATCTTGTCCATTGTGTAAGTCCTGTCAAAATGTGCGGCGAATCAGGTAAGACACCTTGATAAAGAAGGTGCGTCCGTTACGTCTGAAACCAGCCTCCGGTTGAACGGTGAAGGGATTGAAGCCGTTGTAGTTCAGATCGTCGTTGTAGCCAATGTAAAAAGAAGTTCCCGGATTGGGAGTCCAGCCGAGCAGGAACTGCCCACGCAAGTTTGCCTCGATCGTGTCGTAATCAATTCGCGCACGCACGAAGGTGAAAGACGTGAACTGATACGTTGAGCGCAGCGCGTAGATATTATCGTCGAAAGCAACCAGACCAGTGTCGTTGCGAACCAGGCGATTCTTCGTGTAACCAAAGTCACAGCGCAAGGTGCTGGTCGGCTGGTAGGTAACGTTAACGTCGGCGAGAAACTCTCTGCCGGGACCGGGATCCTGTAGGGCATTCTGATCGAGCACCGCCGCCGGACTCACGCGCGGAAACCTGGGTCCCGCGCCAAGATCGAAATCAAAAGAATTCCAGATATTGCTGACAGTGAAGTTAAGCGACAACTGTTTCGCGGGAGTAGTTACGCCCGTTACACTCACGCTTTGGCGCGAAGTGGAGCGTTCGGGATCATTCAGAAATGTGCCAACTGGTCCAAACTCCGTTTCGAAAAGTCGTTCGTAGCCATTTGTATAATTGAAAAGAAGCGCGCTTTGGCGTTGCAGGTTAACCAGGAATCGCGACGTGTTGTTCCATGCTTGCGAATGCCCCTGCCAATCGAAGTTCGTGCCTGCGCTGTGCGTGTATTTCCACGACACGAGTTTCGCGTCGGGCTTGGGTTCCGAATCGTAACTGATGACGAAGTCCTCACGGTTTGTGTTCACTCGCTGCGTGAAGCCGAGATCGGCGCGGTAGTCTTGCGTGCGACCGCTTCCGGTCAGGCTGTACGTGAGGTGTCGCCCGCCACGATCGTATTTGAAGTAGTAGCCGAGGCCATTTCCATTGCGATACTCACTTCGTCCCTCTTGCGGATCGAAAAAGAAGCGTCGAGAGGTCGTGCCCAGCAACTGAAATGAAAAGATCGTTTGCGGATTGATTCTTAACTGTCCGTCCGCACCCGCGAGGTGATTGTGCTTCTCGACAAAGTTGTAAGTGGTGGCGATCAAGCCGATGCTTGACTCGGCGCCAACATCTCGCTTGAGACGCAAAATTCCAACGTGCGCATTCTTGTCAAGAAAACGAAAGTTGTTTGGCTCGAGACGCTCATCACCTCTGAAGTCGCCCGGCGCATTATCGCTCGCCACCAAAAACCCGAACGTGTTGCGCCCGACTTTACCGGTTATCTTCGCGGCGTAATCCGGATCGATGATCGTTCGCGTGTGAACGGCTTGCAGCGGTGTTTGGAAGATGTCGATGCCTTCGAGAAAGAACGGCCGTTTCTCTTCAAAGAAGATCGGGAAGCGTTGATTCGCTGTGACGACTGTTTCGTCGGCTTCAACCTGTGCGAAGTCGGGATTCACTGTGAAGTCGAGCGTCACCTGTGGAGTGATTCCGAGTTTCACGGTTAAGCCGGGGTCGAACTTTACGGGCTCATTAACGAAGCGACCGGGATCGAGGAGCGTAGGATCAACAGCAAGCACATCCGGACTGATTGTCGCTACGCGTTTGCCGGTCTCTGACAGTGTGAGGCTCGGGATTATCTCCAACGGGCGCTCGGTCGAAATGTCTTCTAGTCCCGTCATGCGTCCGGTTTGATTGAGAAAGCCGGTCCGGTCGCGTGACAACGGCATCCATGAATCAGTTTCGTCGTTGAATCGTTTGATGACGCGCTGAAACTGTACTCCCCACAGCACACCCTTACCGGCTTCGTAACGCAGCGATTTGAAAGGAATGCTGACTTCGACAACATAGCCCGTTTCAGTGAGCTGACCTTTCGAGTCCATCACGATGTCGATGCTGAAGTCTTCACTCTTTCCTTCGGTGAAAATGCCGTCAGCCTGAATGCCGAACGGGTTGAAGAACAGTTCATATGCTCTTCGTTGATCGTTGAAAGTGTCGAACAGCACGCCGACGTAATCGTCGTTGAAAATGTCGTCACGTTTCGCGAGGGTGGCGCGCACTTTGTTCGGTTCGTCGTAAGCGAGAAACGCTACGTAGAGCATTCGGGAGTCGTAACCGACGAAGACTTCGGTTGGCTTCGAGGGCGCGATGTTGTCGCCGGGATATGTTTGATAGAAGTCCTTGAACACTGCGGCTGATTTCCAGACTTCATCGTCGAGGCGGCCGTCAATGACCGGCGGAATTTCGAAACGTGGAATAGATACGGGGTTCAGTTTCTCCGGCGGCAGCTTCGCCGATTGCGCTTCCGTAGTGACAGACGTGAGCCACAAAAAGGCACAAAAAGCACAAACGTGTTTCGGAAATTGTCTGAACATTTTTGTGCTTCTTTGCGGCTTTAAGCGGGAAGGCTCTCGACAAGCTCGTCTTGCCGGGTTTGAAAGAGACTCAACTGATAGAGCAGCCAATAGAGTCCACGCTGACGCACGAGTTCCTGATGCGTTCCCGATTCACGCACTTCGCCTTTGTGCAGCACGATGATGTTGTCGACCGCCTGCACGGTTGAGAGTCGATGCGCGATTACGATCGAGGTGCGTCCGGTCATCAGGCGCTTCACCGCATCGTGAATCAGGACTTCAGTCTCGGTATCAATGGAACTGGTTGCTTCGTCGAGGATCAGCACCTGCGGGTTGAAAGCGAGAGCGCGCGCGAAGCTGATGAGTTGTTTTTGGCCCACCGAGATCCCGGCGCCGCGCTCATTCAAGCTGGTGAAATACTGGTGGCTCAGCTTGTTGATAAAGCCATCGGCATTCACTTGCCGTGCAGCTTCGCGCAGGTGTTCGTCGGTGATGTTTGTGTTGCCGAGGCGGATGTTGCTGGAAATGTCGTCTGAGAAAAGAAAGACATCCTGAGGAACGATACT
>DATELP010000192.1:0-4633 GCA_035276425.1 Pyrinomonadaceae bacterium | reverse complement strand
CAAAGCTGAAGTTGGGAGCAAAGTTATTGAGGTCGCGCGCCAGGAACTCGCGGCCGGTTCCTTTGCCCGCGAAGTCGAGTACGGCATTCGGATCTGTGAGCGCATTTAGCGAGAGGTCCTTGGGCATTAATCCCAAACCGTTTCTTTCGGTGAGTGGGCCGATGTACTCCCAACGCATACCGAAATTCAACGAGAGGTTTGGTTTGATGCGCCAAGTGTCGCTGCCATAGAACGCGAGCGTGTTGTAGTCGAGGTAACGCCTCGAGCCGACACCACGAGTAAAGCCGGATTCGCGATCCGCCACGTTGAATGTTTCAGCCACGGCGCTGACGGCGCCCGTGAGCAAACCGAGCAGGCTGTTGGCAGTGGTGAACTGCGTCGCCGAGAGGCCGCCCGGGAACGTCGCGGTGTTGTTTACCAGCGGAGTCCGGTTGGTGGTGGAATTGAAGGCGACCGTGTACTGCTTCACGATGCCGGCATCGTTGAAGTTCAGGATTCTGACAAGGCGCGAAGCCGTGCCGAACCTGAACACGTGACTGCCCTTGACCCAAGTGAGGTTGTCAATCATGTCGAACGCCTTCGGCGCACGACCTTGTTGCAGGAAGTTCTGGATCGGATTCGTGATCAGCGGCAGGCTCAAACGGTAACCTTCAGCAAACTTCTCGTTGTTGAAGAAGATTGGCGTGTTTGACGAGTAGCCGACTCTCGCTTCGTTGGTGATGTTCGTCGTGAAGTTTGAGATCCACGCGAGCGCCCAACGTGGACGGCCCGATTGCTGTCCGCCGCCCGGCAGGCCGGGAAACTGTTCGCCGATGTTATTTAGCTGTACGTCGTTCGGCAGTTTCGACAAGAAGTGGGAGTAAACGCCTTCGATTCGGTTCTTCGAGTTGATGTCGTAGTCGAGACGAAAGCCGATATTTCTACCGGTGCTGCCGTTTGGCGTATTGAAACGAAAACCTGCTGTGTTGCGGGTGTCACCGACCGACGTATTGTTCGATGCGGGCGTCAGCGCGAGTAATTGCGCAATGCGCGGATCGATCGTTCTGCCGGTGAGCGTCAGAAGGTTGACCGTGTTGAGTTGCTGGTTGTCTGAACGGACGTAAGTGAAGTTACCCGTGCGCGCGTTGGCCAGAAGCACCGTGCGATTCGGGGTGAAATCCTGGGTCGTGTCGGTGAATTCGTAGAAGAAGTAGAAGAAGAGTTTGTTCTTCTGCGTCAACCGTGGACCACCTTCACCAAAGCGCGGCAGTGCGAATGGACCGCCGATGTTGAAGCCATACTGGTGCTGAAGCAATTTCGGCTTCGGTATGCCAGTGGCGTTGTTGAAGAAGGCATTAGCGTCAAACTTGTCGTTGCGATAGAAGTCATAGACCTCGCCGTGGTAGCTGCTGCCGCCGCGGGGCGTGGTGAACTTGACTTGCGAGATGCCAACGCCTTCATCAGCGCCCGCGTTCTGCGTCGTCAGCGTGAACTCAGCAACGCCGGCCACGCTCGGTGTGTTCGAGCCAAACAGCGCGTCGGTGCGTACGAGGTTGTCGTTGATTTCGATTCCATCCCAGGTAATGTTTGAGAAGGAACCTCGCAGACCATTAATAGCTGACGTTCGGATATTGCTGTTGGTATTCACACCCGCCATGCCGCCCGCGAGATTGATTGGGTTGCGGCCGTTGAGCGGAAGATCCTGCACCTGACGAACGTCGATCGTGGTCGAAAGTTTTGCGTCTTCCGAACGGATCAACGATTGAGCTTCGGTAGCTGTGACCGCGACGGTTTCGGCAACACCGCCGGGCTCGAGCACCAAACCGTTTAGCACGACGGGAATGTCGACGTGCGCTTCGATGTTATTCACCTGAAGCTTCTTGAAACCAGTTGCTTCGACGGTGACCACGTATGTGCCCACGCGCACATCAGGGATCGAAAAAGTGCCCTCATCGCTGGTCGTGGCAGTCTTTTGATCTTTAGTTGATGTGTCGATCAAGGTGACCTTGGCTCCCGGCACCGTAGCTCCGGCGGTATCTTTCACGACGCCACTGACGCGCGTGCTGACCGTTTGAGAAATAGCGACGGAACACAGGCCGAGAACAACGAGGGCGCTAAAGAGGAGAGTAGGTAGATTCAACCGGCGTGTAGAGCGAAGAACGCCCACAGCGCCGTTGACGAGAATGTTCGCAGGAAGCTTAAAACTTCTCATTGTCGGCTCCTTCTGTTTGGACTTGGACCTCCGGACTTGGTGCACCTGGGGGGCGGCAAGTCCGGAAAATCAGAAACTCTTACTTAACCTAAGAGGAACTTGGCTGGTTTGATTCAGACCGCACTATGCTAAGAATCGATGTAACTGCGGCAATATGCATGCCGCTAAGCACCGCGCCTGTGTGGCGTTTTTGCCCGAAATTCATCCGTCCCCGGCACCCACGAATCGCCGGAATTGCTGAATTTGGATTTCCTGTGCAAATAAATGAATTTCAGCGAGCGCGCAGAGCTTACCGGTTTCCGCGATCCAATTCAAATTATTTCGAGGGGAAGGATGTTTTAGTTGGGCGTCAGCGAATACGTCGCCGGACTTACTTCACGACCTCGAACTCAAAGTAGAGTTCTTTGCCACGCATGATCGTCGAGAGGTAAAACTCCCAAAACTTACGCGTGAACCGAAATGAAGGCCACCGCTGATCGAGATTCACGACGAACTCGATTCCCAGCGCGCGCCAAAGATTCGCCAGACTGACGTGCGTTCTGAGCGGTCGCAGCTCCGTCGAAGTGTAGAACGGAAACGGCGTTTCCGCGGGCATGAAGCAAGTGAATGAATAACTGTTGAAATGATTGCGATGCGTGGGATCCGTAGGCCAGTCTGGATTTGAGTAGTGCGGCGTGAGAATCTTCAGTTTGCCGCCGGGCTTCGTGATGCGATGCAGTTCGGTGACAAACCCGATGACATCCGGCACGTGTTCGATCACGTGACGGCAAACGATCTCTTCAAATTCGTCGTCGTCGAATGGATAAGGAAAGCCGCCGAGATCGTGAATGACATCGGCGTGACTGCGCGGGTTCGCGTCGATGCCGACCGCGCCGGGAAATTTATTTTGGCCACAGCCTACGTCCAGAACTCGCTTCGTGGGTTCGGACATGCGTTTAGTTTTTCTGCAACAGCAAACCAGCGAATTGATCGAGATCGATCGCGTGAACGGGAACGCCTAACGCTTGCGCTACTTCGCCGAGTCGCATGCCATCCAGCATGATCTCTTCGTCGCTCTTCAACATCTGTCGCGGTATCACAACAAACTCGCCCTTGACTCTCTCGCGCGCCGACAGCAGATCGCGTCCCGTTAACAATCCGGCGACTGAAACATCACCGCCGAAGTAACCGTTCTCGACCGGCTCGACGATCAGCCGGCTGCCAAAGCGATCGTTCAGTTTATCGACTAAGTTGCGCAACACCGGCGCGAACAACGTGCCCGTGAGAATCGTGCCGCTTCTGCCTTGCAAGTTCTTTCTTCCGCCGCGCTCGATGCGTTTGGTAACTTTGGCAAACTCATTTACAAACGAGCGGACCATGCCGACGCCGTCTTCGATCTGCGGGTACTCTCCATAGTGAGAAGTGGCTGGAATCGCACGACCCGCACGCAGATAGATTTCATCGCCGAGCAGTGCGAAGCCGGTTCCGATCTCAGCGCGCAACTGGTTCTGAATCGCTGTGACCTGATCGATCACGTCGCGGCAAAACGCAGGCGTGACGGCGGTGAGTCGCGGATCGTTGTTGTAACGAGTCAACCCAAGCGGCACGATCGCGACGCTCGTTATCCGCGGATACTCCGCCGCGAGATCGAAGATCGTTTTACGCAAGACGTCGCCGTCGTTGATCCGCGGACACAAAACCACCTGCGCGTGTACTTCAATGCCCGCATCGAGCAACAGCGCGAGTTTCGTCGAGATGTCGGCGCGTTGCTTGTCGATACCCAACAGGTAAGCGCGAACATCGAGATCCGTTGCGTGTACGGACACGTATTGCGGCGACAAGCGTTGCTCGACGATGCGTCGCAGCTCGTCTTCCGTGATCGACGTGAGCGTCGTGTAGTTGCCGTAAAGAAAGGACAGGCGAATGTCTTCGTCCTTAATAAAGAGCGACGGCCGCGCGTCGGCGGGATTGCCGTTGCAGAAGCAGAAGAGGCACTCGTTCGCACATTGCCGCGGCACGATGTGCTCGAACGTCAGGCCGAAATCTTCACCTTCGCCGCGTTCGAGTTCTAGTTCCCAGTCTTCGCCGTTCTTCTTGCGGACTTCGAGGACGAGTTCCGTCTCGCCCGCGGTGTGAAAGCGGAAATCGAGATAATCGCGGACGACTCGGCCGTTAACCTTGATGATTCGGTCGCCAGCCTCGAGCTCCATGTCAGCGCCGAGACTTTCGGGCGCGACCTCGCAGATCTCGACGCCGCGGCGGCGAATGTTGGTGACGGCGGGTGTAACGGCAAACTCGTACATACGACTTCCACGTCAGCGAGCGGTCTCGCGTCGGGGCGAAACGGCGAACTATAGCAGAAAACCCGCGCCCGCCGCAGTTTGGCTCAGCAGTACTGGTTCAGTTTGAAAGAGCAGCTCTTCACGCAGACCAAGTCAGGAAGGGGGGCAGCGCCCCCGCAAT
>DATELP010000191.1:0-3095 GCA_035276425.1 Pyrinomonadaceae bacterium | reverse complement strand
GCCATCATTGCCGAAGCGCCGGAAGCGATCGACGTGGTCCATGCGCGTCACGGTGAGACCCTGCGCTACTTCGGATTACCGTTCGCACGTGTTCGCACGTTGCTTGGCGCCGAAAAGATCTGGTTCGGCTTGGACCGCGCACACCGCTGTTTATTGGACCACTCAACGCGGCCCGAGTGGGAAAACCTGCTTCACGATCTGCGCGTACACCGCTCGCCATTCGCGCTCGATCACCAACACGCGTTTTATCGTTCGGCAGCCGAAGCGTGGCTGGAATCAATGCTGCGCCGCGATATCACGAAACTCGATCCGGGCCTCATCATCGCGCCGTTGCACGCGCAGTTTCGCACCGCGCGTGGCGGTAAGCTCGGTATCCGTCCAATAGATCTGCTCGCCTTGCGGCAGGACGGAAGATTGGTCGTGATCGAGTTGAAGGTCTACGAAAATCGCGAACACGTTTTGCAGGGCGCGGATTACTGGCGACGCGTTGAAGCACATCGCCGCCGCGGGCACATCGCACGCGCCAAGCTCTTCGGCGATCTCCAAATCCGCGACGAACCGCCGCTGGTCTATCTCGTCGCGCCGACGCTGAGAGTCCACCCGTCATTTCGACGACTCGCGCAGTGCATCGCGAGCGACATCGAGATCTATCGCTTCGACATCAACGAAGACTGGCGCGCTGGCGTGCGCGTCATGCGCCGCGAGCGTGTGAACTAGTGTTTGACGAAGATGCTTTCGGTCTCGGTTTTGATTGTCGGTGGCGCTGGTTTCGCCTGCGGAGGCGGTGGCGTGATCGCGGGCGTTGTCATGTGCGCGAGCGTGTCGTCGGCGGAGTAGATTCCCTGCACGCGCATCTTAAACTCGTCCGGATTGCTCGCGTTGTGCAACGCTTCTTCCTGCGTGATCAATCGTTGCTGAAGTAGAGAAAACAATGATTGATCGAATGTTTGCATGCCGTATTGTGACGCACCGGCCGCGATCGCCTCGCGAATCATATAGGTCTTTTCTTCGTTGATGATCTGATCGCGAATAAAAGCGGTCGAGACTAAAACTTCAATCGCCGGTACGCGCCCCGCGCCTTTCGCGGCGCGCACGAGTCGCATCGAGATCACGGCTTTCAGAATGCCCGCCAACTGAATGCGTATCGATCGCTGTTGGTGCGAAGGAAATGACGAAACGATGCGCGTGATGGTTTCGGTAGCGTCGAGCGTGTGCAGCGTTGAGAGCACGAGATGGCCCGTCTCGGCGGCGGTCAGTGCGGTTTCGATCGTTTCGTGGTCGCGCATTTCGCCGACGAGGATCACGTCCGGATCCTGGCGCAGTGCGCCGCGCAGTGCTTCGGCGAACGAGCGTGTATCAACGTCAACCTCGCGTTGCGTTACAAACGAATGCTTATCGCGGTGCAAAAACTCGATCGGATCTTCGATAGTGACGATGTGGCCGCTGCGGGTTGCATTGATGCAGTCGATCATCGCGGCGAGTGTGGTCGACTTTCCCGAGCCGGTCGCGCCGGTGACGAGAATCATGCCGCGCCGTTCTTCGGCGATCCTTTCAATAACGGGCGGCAGGCCGAGTTGGCCCACGGACTTGTTCTGATCGGGGATGACGCGCAGGACGATACTGACGGTACCACGTTGCTGAAAAATGTTGGCGCGGAAACGGCCCAGGCCCGAGACGCCGTAACCGATGTCGACTTCCGACACCTCTTTAAAGCGCTGCTTTTGCCGGTTGGACATGATCGAAAACGCCATGTCCAATGTGTCTTCCGGCTTCAAACGCGGCGCATCCGCGACCGGGTGCAGTTCGCCACCGATGCGCATAACCGGGAACGCGCCGACCTTCAGGTGCAGATCGGAAGCGCCGTGACCGCAAGCAATACGTAACAGATCGTCGATTTTAACGGCCATGAAATATCCTGAGACCTTTTGGACCACTTAAAAAGGTTGGGGTTTTGGAAGCTTGCGCTGGTAGGAGGAGCGCCGCGTTTACTATAGCGTGGCGTTCTTTGGGCCGTCAATAAATAATCGAACGAACGCGTTGACATCGAGGCATTAAGGCTCTAAGATGTCGCACAAATTCGGCTGGGGGTTCCTGGTCGGCAGAAGGCGCTGGGGGTTCCCGGGGCCTTTTGTTTTTTGCAGCGTTACGGAAACACTTTCAGTCCATGCATCCTGCCTGAGCCGACGCAATATCTCTTCTTTACAATGTCGTACGCGGGTGTTGATTGTGCCGGGTTGATGATGATGTGCCTGGCTATCGGATACGCCGCCAAGTCAGCTAACTGAGTCCCAACAACATTCATAACTTTTGGTTTGAAACGCAGGTGGAAGTTTATCTTCGCGAATCGCTCGGCGGGGATATCATCGGTTCCGTAGGTCAATATGTGGAGGAAGGTAACCCGCAACTCCGCATCCTCACGCTTACCGCGAGCCTCAGCAATCAAATAAACTTCTGTTTGCCCCTCGCGTTCCAGGAAGTTCAATAATCGTTCCACCGCGAAGGTAAGGGCAAGATCGTACGGGTTTATAGCGCTGCTTCCACATTTAGCTTTATATTCCGGCTTCTTGATTACGGCTGCGATGATGTCATAGCCCGGTGCGGACATGATCTCGTTGATTCTGCCGTAGAATTCTCGCCGCTTGAGAGGATCTGTGAGAAATCCAAAATCCTTTTGCGTTTTGCGAATATCACGCGAGTGAAGAATTATGCACTCGTGCCCGAAGTAATCGAACTTTAACCGATGGACCATTGGGATGAGAGTGTCCCGATATTGGTCGAGATCACACACCATCATCACGAGTGCAAAGACCGGAAAGTCTTTGTCATCGTTTTGGAGTGAGTGATCACACGTTTCGTCGAGGTAAACAATGCGCATGCTGGGCTCCTTTCGAGATAAAGCCCAGCAAAATGTGACGACAAAAAGCGACGAGAGGGGTTGCGCCGCTAAGGATATGTGGCGAGTCTAAGGCGTCTTTCGGTCGTTAAATCTAAACCGAGACCTTCAGCTCCGCGGTGGGTTCGATCGAGCCGGCGAAGCCGTTGTCGGATGACTTGCCGGTCTCGTTGATGTAGGTGAGCCAGTCGCCGGGCGCTTT
>DATELP010000190.1:0-3027 GCA_035276425.1 Pyrinomonadaceae bacterium | reverse complement strand
CTGGTCCACCCTCCGCACCTATGACCTCAAACACATCTCCGACCGACAACCCAATCTTCGTTGCGAGTTCGCTTCCGACAACTGTTTGCGGTATTGATTCGCTTGCGCTTGTAGTGTCAAAAAGCGGATCGATCCGGCCTTGAATCAACCAGCGTTGCGCTTGCGCTTCATTCCCTCCCTTTTTAATACCGCGCAAAACCGCATACGCCGACCCCTTGCTGCCACGCGCGAGTGCGCCGTCATACGTCGTCGCCGACGCACTCACCACACCCTCAATCTTTCTCAACCTCGCCGCAACCGTGGCCTGGTCTTCAATCGGGCGTCCATCCGCACGCAACACGCTCAAATGCTCCGTGCCCTGCAAAATCTTGTCGCGCATCTCGTCACGAAAACCATTCCCAAGCGCGAGCGCCACAATCAGCGCCGCCACACCCATCGCGATTCCGAGTATCGCCATCAACGCCGTGACGCGCGCCAACCGCCGCTTCGGCCGCGATCGCAAATACCTCAACGCTAAGAAAATCTCGTACGGCATCCGTGTCTGTCTGTATTTATCCGTGGCCTATGAACGCGCGGGTGGACACTTCTTCATGTCTTCAGGCCGGTTCTCCGGCAGCAACCGTTTCAGGTTCGGATCATCATGAGCCGCCGAATCTCCAATCGGCCTCAACTCATATATCGTTTCCGAAACGCGTCGAAAACTAAAATGCTCCTCCAACTTCACCGTCACCGGTATCTCTTCGCGTTGCCAACCACACGGCATCCACCAACGCGGATCGGTATCAATAAAAACCCGCCGCCCCTGCTGAAAATATTCTTCGACAACCGAAAACAATCGATCCCCGGGCCAACCACCACCCGTTCCAATCGCTTTCCAATCGCCGTCACCAATCGCGGCCCAGTAATGGACCGCGATCGTTTGCGAACCAGAAATCATCACCGCATCAGGCGGAACCTGTTCGAGCCGGTGCTTGTACTCCTTACTCATCGCGCGCCGTTCGATAAACTCAAAACTGATCGGCCGCATGTAAATAAACAGGATCACCGCCATCAACACGATCACGCCAACGCACGCCACAAACGCACGTTGAATACTGCCAAAACGTCTTTCCGAAATCCGCAGCATCCAAAACGCGCCCAACGGTACGATCGCCGGCAAGCCCGTCAGGAAGTAACGCCAATTAACTGTCGTGCTGTAGTTGAAAAACAGGAGTACATTCGCAAAAAAACCGGCGAGCCAAAGCAGCAGCATCGGCGTCACGCGATGCTTGCGCCATTCCATCACCGGCGCAAACAGTATCGTCAAAAACACGAGCGGCGCGCTGATGCAGTAGTACAACAAGTACGGACGAAGATTCGCGAGCACCACCGGATGCCGCGACGATTCCTCGCGCATGGATTCGCGCCAACCGTACCAAACCCAGCGATAGTGCGCGTCGGTAATGAACCAATACCCAAACCAACCGAGCGCCAACACCAGAAACACAGCGCACGACGAAACGATGTACAGCAAGTCGCGCTTTTCAAACTTCCAACCAAAAACAAACGGCGCAAGCACCAGCCACGGCAGGTAAAACCCGATCGTCTCGCGCAAGTTGACGCCGAGTCCCATCAAACCCGCGCCAAGCAGGATCAACCACAGTTTCTTTTGGCGCACGCCGCGCAGATGAATCACCAGCGCCGTTGCCAGGATCAATACCGACGGCACGTCAGTCATCACCTGTCCGCCGTACAGCACAAACACCGGCGAGAACGTGATCAGCAGCGCCGCGATCGTCGCCGTGTACAACGAACCACTGATGTCACGCGCCAGAATCCAACACGCAATGATCGCAAGCGGCGCCTGGGCCACCACTGCATATTTGAAGATCAGATACGCACCCTCAGGCTGCACGCCGAAAAGCCCGCGACCGATCTCGTATAAAAAGTGGTTGCCGAAGATGAAGAGATTGCGGCCCAACGCCATCGACGATGGATAACCCGCGATCGACAGCATCGTGTAGTCCATGCCGTCCCAATCGCCGATGAACGGATCGACGAAGTAAAGAACGAGTGCGAGCGCGATCAGCGCGGGCGGCGCCCACCAGCGCCACGCAGACCAGAAGGAATTGTCAGAGGTGTTTGTCGTCAGGATTATAGGAGCCACGGACCAACACAGATGGACACTGACTGGTTAACAAAAATGATCTGATTCTGACTCTTGTCCGTGTCTTTCAGTGTTCATCTGTGGCTCGTGTTTGTCAGTGGCTGATTCCGGCCGCACAACCATCGTTACGCGATTACCCTGCGCATTGTACTCAACTTCGTCCATGATGTTGTAGATGAGGAGCACCCCTCGGCCCGACGTTCTAAACAAATTAGCCGGATCGCACGGGTCGGGAATCTGATTGATGTCGAAACCTTCGCCTTCGTCTTCGACCGTGAACCTCGCCTCTTGCGGCGTCAACTCAGCGGCGATGCGAACGAGTTTGGCGGGATCGTTTTTGTTGCCGTGTTTGACTGCGTTTACGAATGCTTCGTCGAGCGCGACGAAAAGATTGGAACGCTCGGGTTTGATCAGACCTAGCTTCGCGACGCGATCCTGTAAATACTCGAGCACACCGTTCATCAGCGCCAGATCGCTCGGCAGTTCAAACTCGATCTTTTCGTGAACGTGCGAAAGAAACTTCGCATCGTCGACGTAACGAAGTTTGTAAGCGAGCGTCTTTTCGACGATCTCGCGCATTTCTTCCTGGTTGTAAGGCGAACGCAGGTAATTGGCGGCGCCCATTTTGAAGGCTTTGATTATCTCGGGAGTCGCGCCGTTTGTGTTGAGCGGTGTGACGAGATGTTTGCGGTGAAGTTCGCTGATCGGCTGGCCGTTTACTTCGGCTTCCGACAAATCGCTGATGATTAGATCGAAGCTGTCGAGGTCGTCGCGGCGCAGTGCCTTCTTCCGTTCACCGGTGACGACCACTTCGTGGCCGAGCTGCCCGAGAACTTTTTCGAGTAGAAGGCGCAACTCATCGTTGTTATCGACGATGAGAA
>DATELP010000189.1:0-2657 GCA_035276425.1 Pyrinomonadaceae bacterium | reverse complement strand
CAAATGTTTATCAACGGCCTCGCCAAATTTATGAAACCGTAAAAACGGAATAATCCAAAATGGCACGTCGAATCGACCGTGAGAAGAAGGCCATGTTGTCAGTGCGCGATCTGGCAAACCAGGCATTCTCCCGCGCCGCCGGTGCGCCACTCGTTTCCGGCAACTGCGTCCGTTTGCTCAAGGATGCTAAGGAAAACTATCCCGCATGGCTCGAGGCGATCAAAAACGCCGAGCACTACATCCACTTCGAAAGCTACATCATTCATGAAGATCAGGCGGGCTGGATGTTTGCCGACGCGCTCGCCGCGAAAGCGCGCGACGGCGTGCGCGTGCGCCTGCTTTACGACTGGCTCGGCGGTTTGGGCAAGACTTCTCGTTCGTTTTGGAATCATCTGCGCGCCGCCGGCTGCGAAGTACGAACCTACAACCCGCCGCGATGGGATTCACCTTTGAGTTGGGTGAGCCGTGATCATCGCAAGACGTTGACGGTCGATGGGCGAATCGGTTTCGTAACGGGATTGTGCGTGGGCCGCATGTGGGTCGGCGAGCCGGAAAAGAACATCGAACCGTGGCGCGATACGGGTATCGAAGTGCGTGGACCAGCGGTCGCGGACGTCGAACAGGCATTCGCTCACGTTTGGGATGTGACCGGCGACGATCTCCCGCCGGATGAAATCGCGAAGCGCGAGACATTGGACCAAGCGGGCGACATAGCTTTGCGCGTCGTAGCGACTGAACCAGTTAACGGCGGAATGTTTCGTATGGACCAACTCGTCGCCACGCTCGCAAGAAATCGCTTGTGGTTAACCGATGCCTATTACGCCGGCACGAATCTATACGTGCAGGCTTTGCGTGCGGCCGCACACGACGGCGTTGACGTTCGTCTGCTCGTGCCAAGCGCCACGGACATTCCGTTGATCAGGCCGCTGTCTCGCGCAGGCTATCGCCCGTTGCTGGAAGCCGGCGTACGCGTCTTTGAATGGAACGGAACGATGCTGCACGCGAAAACGGCCGTGGCTGATTGCCAGTGGGCGCGTGTCGGTTCCACTAATCTCAACGTTGCGAGTTGGTTTGGCAATCTCGAACTCGACGTCGTGATTGAAGACGTGCCGTTTGCGACTAAGATGGAGGAGATGTATCTGCGGGATCTCGAGAATGCGACCGAGATCGTGTTGGACGCAGGGAACAAACTGCGCGCACCCGACAGATCCGTTTCCACGACTCCCGCGACGACGAGTGGCGGCGGAAGTGGCGGACGTGCCGCGGCCGGAGCGATCAGGCTCGGCAATGCTGTTGGCGCGGCGTTTACGAATCGTCGCGTGCTTGAACCGGTTGAGGCGCGGTTAATGCTGATAACAGGACTGCTGTTGTTTGGTTTCGCCTCGATCGCGTGGTTCTTTCCGGGTGTAGTCATCTATCCGTTGGTCGTGGTGCTGGTCTGGATCTCGCTGGCGCTACTTTACCGTGCTTACCGGCTCAAAACCGGGCGTGAAAACCCATCGCTGCCACCGTTCAGCGAACCAAAGTGAAGTCGGCGACAATCGGCAGGTGATCGGACGCGGCCAGCGCCATGCGACTGCGATGAACGAAGATGCGCTCCAGTTTGAGAGACGAATTGTAGTAGACGTGGTCCAGGTGCAGGATCGGGAACACGCCCGGGTAAGTGCGTGCTCGGCCGAGACGTTGTTCGGGTTCGGCGCTGTTCAGGTGAAGACTCAGCAGACGTGTAGTCAAGCCACGTGTCCACTCGTTGAAATCGCCGAGGATGACGCGCGGAGAAGCCGGATTCACATCTCCCGCGATCACTTCCAAAAGTCTGTGACCCTGGTAGCGTCGTTCAAAAAAGCTGGTGCCGAGATGAACGTTAAATGTTTGCAGCGTCGTTTGTGCGTCGATCGCGACTGCGACTTCCAAACAGCCGCGTGGCTCATACCTGCGCCAGCTAAGATCGTGATTCTGACTCGACGTGATCGGCAGGCGACTGAGAACCGCGTTTCCGTAAGCCGCGCCGCGAATTCTGCGATTCTCGCCGATGCGGAAGTCGCTCCCTAAGTCTTCAGCAATCGCGCGCACCTGGTTGCGTTCGCGCTCGGCTTCATCCATTCCCACAACTTCCTGAAGTGCGACCACATCGGCATCGATCTCCCTCAACACCGCCGCGATGCGCTTGGGCCGTACGCGGCGATCGAGGCCGCGGCACTTGTGAATGTTGTAGGTTGCAACGCGAAACGACGACACATCAAGGCTTCTTTCGGTCGCGCCAAGGGTAAAAGGTTCGAGTCTCTTCCTCGCCGCGCATATAATCCGGTTCGCAAAGTCCTACAATCAAATCTTCATTGCGCCGGAGAGCCAACGTGGCCCAGTGCTCGCCTCTTACGTAGATATCGACCCGGCCAAATCCCTTGACCTTTTCACCTTCGGCCGTGACCACAGTGTCGAGCCGGCGTTGCCACGCAAAGCTCGTCAAATAAGCTTTGACGTTGTGGAGCCGCCGGCGATTGAGTGCCGCGTTTCGTTCACCCGTTCCGAGGTGCGCAACAGCGATGATGACAGTGTCGTCACCCGCGAGATGATGCGCATTATCAAGCTGGTTATCGTTCACCTCGCAGTGTTGCGGTGTCGAGTACGGTGGGTTCGAACTCTTCTCCTGCGTTGTA
>DATELP010000188.1:0-11204 GCA_035276425.1 Pyrinomonadaceae bacterium | reverse complement strand
CACGCTGCGGGCCAATAACGTGGTCGTCGAAACACCCGCCGAACCGTAAGGTTCGCGGCCACAAGCAGGAAGCACAAAAAGCGCACGATCATAAGATCGTTGCGCTTTTTGTGCGTTTTGTGCTTCTTTGTGGCTAGCAGGGATGAAGATCAGCGCCACCATCATCACTTTCAACGAAGAACCGAATATCAAAGCCGCCTGCGAATCGGTTGCGTGGGCTGACGAGATCGTTGTCGTCGATTCCGAGTCCACCGATCGGACCCGCGAGATCGCAGAGGCGTGTGGCGCGCGCGTGATCGTGAATCCGTGGCCGGGCTTCGGGGCACAAAAGCAGTTTGCAGTAGACCAGGCACAGCACGACTGGATATTCAGTCTCGACGGCGACGAGCGTGTTTCCGACGATCTGCGAAAGACCATCGAGGCACTCAAGCAACGTCCCGAAACCGCAGACGGCTTTCTTATCCCGCGTCGCACCTTTTATCAACAACGCTGGATTCGCGGCGGCGGCTGGTATCCCGATCGTCAGTTGCGGTTATTCAATCGCACCAAAGGAAGCTGGAAGCAACGTCACATTCATGAATCAGTCGCGATGAACAACGGCGCGCGTGTCGCAACGCTTGCAGGAGATTTACTTCACTACACATCGCCGAATGCCGCGCACCATCATCGCGTGATCGGCGAGCGTTATGCGCCGCTGGCTGCACAACAGATGTTTGAAGAAGGACGCCGCACGTCGATCGTCAACGTCGTCTCGGCTGGACCGGCGGCGTTCATCAGGAGTTTCATTCTTAAAGGCGGTTTTCGCGACGGTTTCGCGGGTTTCACGATCGCGAGTTTCGCCGCGCATCATGCATTCTTGAAACACTTAATGCTTTGGGAAAAACAAGCCACAGATCACACGGACAGACACTGAGAGACAAATGCCAGATTTGAGTCTAGTTCCCCCTGCGTTTGGTTACGTTCTTGCCGGAATCTTCGGCGCCATCATCGGCAGTTTTCTAAACGTCGTCATTCATCGCGTGCCGCTGGAAGAGTCGGTCGTGTTTCCAAACTCGCGCTGTCCTTCGTGTGGCGCGGTGATCGCTTTCTACGACAACATTCCCGTGATCAGTTGGATGTTGCTGCGCGCGAAGTGCCGTGGTTGCAAACAGCCAATCTCGTTTCGTTATCCCGCCGTCGAACTTCTTACCGCCGCGCTTTTCGTCGTTGTCGCCTGGCACGATGGTCCAAGCGTGGGATTGCTTTTCGATCTGGTTTTCGTTTCGGCGCTGCTCGCACTCATCTTCATCGACGCCGAACACATGATCCTGCCAAATGTGATCACTTACCCGGGCATCGTATTCGCGCTCGTCGCACGCATCGTGATCCCTTTACTAAGCAGCACGCCGCATTTCGACGATCTTCCTTCGTTATCGCAAGGCGCATTCGCAGGCGTGCCGATCTGGGTTACGTCCGTTGCGGGCGCCGCAATCGGCGCGTTGATCGGCGGCGGCTCGCTATGGCTGATGGGTTGGACGTGGGAAAAACTGCGCGGCATCGAAGCGATGGGTCTCGGCGACGTAAAGATGATGTTCATGGTCGGCGCATATCTCGGCTGGCGGCTCACGATTCTGACAATCTTCGTCGGCGTGCTGACTGGTTCGATCATCGGCGTCGTGCTGATGGCGCGACAGCGCGAACGCAACATGCAGATGCTGCTTCCCTTCGGCATCTTTCTCGGACTCGGCGCGATCGCGTCGTTGCTTTTTGGTTCACAGGTGGTTGATTGGTACGCCGGACAGTTTAGATAACGATGAAGTACCGCAGCCGCATCCAATCCGGCTTGACCATGCTGACGGGCCTCTTCCTGTTGGCCACGCTGTTTGCCATTCTGCTCTACGCGCTCACGCCGGAAACGCCCGCGGCGCGCGAACCAATCCTGCTCGCGTCGTTCATCGCCATACTGCTCGGCAGTTTGCTTTGCATTCTGTTTCTGCTGCGCTGGTTGCTGCGGCCGTACAACAAGCTCGTTGGCGAAGCACAACGTGCGTCGTCAGTGAATGCGGCGGGCAAGTCGCAGGATGAAGCGGAGTTTGTGCTGGAAACGTTTCAATCCGTCGTCGCGCAATTACAGGAACAGCGAAAGAAACTGGAGCAGCTCACTGCGGAGGCGAGCGAACGCGCGAGTTCGGCGGAGAAGTTCAGCGAACGCATTGTCGCGAGTCTGCCGTCGGGATTGCTGGCGTTCGACGCGGCCGGTCGATCGTTGGTCGTCAATACGCCGGGACGAACACTGCTCGGCGTTGACGGCCGCGTGCTCGGCGAGTCGTACGAAACACTGCTGGCCGATCATCTTGAATTGTCTGAGATGGTTGGCGACTGTCTCAAACGAGGAACGCTTTATCGACGTTCAGAAGTCGAAGCGCGGACACATGACGGGCAGTTGCGCCGGCTTGGTGCGACGATCGCGCCAATCGAGTTGCCGCCCGATCGTGGACCACGTGGCGCGTTGTGTTTGTTGACGGACATTACGGAAGTCACGGAACTGCGCGAGCAGGTTGCGTTGAAGAACAATCTCGAGAGTCTCGGCGAGATGTCTGCCGGGTTGGCGCATGAGTTCAAGAATGCGATCGCGACGCTGCAAGGGTATGCGCAGCTTTTACAGACTCTGGAGTTGAACGACAATGCGCAGGTTGCAGCGGCATCGTTGTTGAATGAAGTGCGCGGGTTGGCGGGAATGGTCACGGCGTTCTTGGATTTTGCGCGGCCGCAGCCGTTGCACCTCGAGGAGGTGGATCTGCGCGAATTGATTGCGGATTGCGGTGTGGAGTTGCAGCCGTTGTTTGATGAGCTGAGAGTTGAATTACACGTAGAGGAAGCAACGCCACTAACGATTCGCGCTGACGAACGGATGCTCCGTCTGGCTTTACAAAACCTGATGCGCAATGCTGCTGAAGCGATTCCCTCGGACAAAGCCGAACGCAAGGTAGTGGTGAAGACAACCGGCGATCACCAATCCGCTTTAATCGAAGTACGCGACACCGGAACGGGTCTTCCCACGTCGAACCTGCAAAAGATCTTCATTCCCTTCTTCACTACAAAACCGAAAGGTCACGGCGTCGGACTCGCGTTAACACATCGAATCATCACCGAACACGGCGGAACACTGACCGCCGCAAACGCTGTCGACGGCGGCGCGGTGTTTACGATCAAAATCCCTTCGGAAAATACTGACGCCAGCGACGGTCAACCAATTCGGCAACATCCGGCCGAACAATAAGCTCGTCGGGATAGCCCGGTTTCATTCGCGCGTCGATCACGATCGGCGCTTTGTAAACGAGATGATGCCGGCGCACGGTAGTCTCGGCCGCGTAGATGTCGGACGCGGGTTCGAAGCGCGTCCAGGTGGACCACAAAAAGTCAGGGGATGAGCGAGCCACATCCGCGTTGTCGTGCAACACGATCAAAGGCCAATCCGCAAAAATCTCTTCTCTGGCCACTCGGCTTGCTAGCTCCTCGTCTTCTTTAAAGCTTCTTCCTTGTAAGACCAAACACCCACCACAAAACACTTCCGCCCGCGACAAGTAACTCGGCAACTGTCCTTTAAACTCACGCGGCAGCGCGCGAATCGCATCACCCAACCCGAGCATCATCGCTTTGCTGCCTTCATTAACTTTGCCGCTCGTGTAATCGAGCGTGTCCATCGACACGTTTGAGAAAACAAACAGATCCGTCTCAGGTCGAAAACGTTCCAGCACGTGTTCCAGCAACCGCGGAAAGTTCTTCAAATCCTGCGGCGTGTCTACGAGTAGCAGAAACTTCGTCAGCGAAAGCTGGCCTTCGCCGAGGATACGAAAACCGGAAACCAGCGCCTCGCGGCCATATCGCTCGCGTACCACCGCCGCCGCCAACGAATGAAACCCCGTCTCACCGTACGACCATAAATCGCGAACCGACGGCATCACGAGCGGAAACAACGGCGACAACAACTTCTGCAAGTAATCGCCGATGAAAAAATCTTCCTGCCGCGGCTTGCCCACGACCGTCGCCGGATAGATCGCATCGCGACGATGAATCACGGCGTTGCAGTGAAACACGGGATAGTCGTGAAGCAACGAGTAATAACCATAGTGATCGCCAAACGGTCCTTCGGGCCTTCGCTCGTGCGGTGGCGCATAACCAACCAAAGCAAATTCTGCTTCCGCGGCGAGTCGATGAGCGCCACGAATCGGATTTGCCGCCATTTTTAATTTTTCACCCGCAAGCAGCGACGCCAATACCAACTCGGGCACGTCTTCAGGCAGCGGCGCGATCGCGGCGAGGATCAACGCGGGTGGACCACCGAGAAACACCGTTACCGGCAACGGCTGATTCAACTTCTCAGCTTCGTGATAATGAAACCCGCCGCCTTTTTGAATCTGCCAGTGCAATCCCGCCGACTGCGCGTCGTAGATCTGCATACGATAGATTCCGAGGTTGTGCTTTCCCGTGCTCGGATTCTCGGTGTAGACGAGTGGCAGCGTGATGAATGGCCCGCCGTCCTCTTGCCACGTCGTGAGCACCGGCAACTGATCCAAACGCGCCGGCCTGTCGATCACCTGCGTTACTGGCGCACGAGTCGTGTTCCTCGTGCCGAGTTTCAGAAGATCGAAACCTACCGAACGGTGCTTCCAGAGTTCAGCGGGCTTGGGCGGCAATAGCGATTCAGCAATCTGCACTGCATCGCGCACAAACGCTTCCGGCTTTGGACCAAACGCGATGTCGATGCGGCGCTCGGTGCCAAACATGTTCGTCACCACCGGATAAGGACTACTCTTCACGCGGTCGAACAACAGCGCCGGACCGCCTTCGCTAATGACGCGGCGATGGATCTCCGCCAGCTCGAGGTACGGATCGACCTCGGCTTTGATGGTGATGATTTCGTTTTCTCTGGTTAGTCGATCTAAAAATGTGCGCAGGCTCGGGTGCATCGGTAAGCTAAAGCCATCCACAGATCACACAGACTTTTCTGCGTAATCTGTGGATGGTTTTCTATTTTGGCTTCTCAACTGTTCGTGGACGCGCGCGCGTTGTCGCTGCGGGCTCGCTCAAACGCTTCTCGATCTCGTCGTGAGCGATCTCGGCTGCTTCCGCGACGTATTCCTGGTGCGATTCGCGAAACGGCTTGATCAGATCGAGTGTTTGCGCGTCGCCGATGCGCGCGAGTGCTTTGAGCAAACCTGCGTTAACGCGCGGTGGGTTGTTTGTTCGCTTCAGGAACGGATAAAGATCGTTCGGGCTTTCCAATTCTGATAAATAGCCGATCGCTTGATCCTGGCGGGCGGAATCCAGATCTTCAACGATGCGGTACAAGGCTTCGGCTCGGCCCATACGATACAAGGCCCAATCGAGTGCGAGTCGAACTTCTTTGTTCTTTTCCTGGAGGTGGTAGCCTTCGACTAGTTTGCGTTGATCGGTAGCGGCGAGGCGTGCGAGTGCTTCGGCGCTACGGCGACGGACGTTTGCGTCGAGGCTGCCGAGTTGTTTGGCGAATTCCGCGGGGTTGGAGCGCGCGTCCACGCCGTCGATGTCGACTGTTTGAGCGTGACACACGCCAGCGAGAAACAGTAGAACACAGATAACACGAAGCTTCATTGCTGTTTCTTCTTTCTCAGGAGAGCGGTGTTTAAATCAAGTTCCGTCACGGGAATTACTTCCACGTTCGAATACTTCTTTTCCAGCTCGGGGAGAAACAACTTGGCGTTGCCAACGATGATGATATTACTCGTCTTTGCATCCAGCCGCGTACCCGCAAACTTCTGCACGTCTTCGGTTTTGATCGCCTGCACATTATTTATGTAACGATTGATCTCGTCCAGACTCAAACCGTGCAGCGCCAACCCCGCGACCTGGCTCACGAGCCCGTTCACCGTTTCGAGGTTGCGCGAAAAGTTTCCGATCAACACAGCTTTGCGCGGCGTGAGTTCGACGTCAGCCGGCGGCGCACTCGATAACCGGCCAATCTCACCCAACAACAACTCCGCCACCTGCGCGCCCGACTCATTCTTCGTCTGTGCCGACGCGACGAATGGACCAACATCACGACGCGTGTCCAATTGACTGCCCGCGCCGTAACTCAATCCGCGTTTGATGCGAATCTCCTGATTGAGACGTCCCGAATAGCCACTCAAAACAGAATTCGTGACGATGCCGCGGAAGTAATCCGGATCGCGACGATTGATGCCGCTGCGCGCGAGATACACCGCGGCTTGTCCCGCATCTGGCTTGTCGATCACTACAACGCGTCCGGTCTTCGAAGCCTCGGTGTTTGTTGCGGCGCTAAGCGTCGGCAGCGGCGTGGTTGGCTTGGACCAGTCGCCGAAATACTTCGTCGCGAGCGCGAAGCCGTCTTTCGCTGAGATGTCGCCGCCAATCACGAGGATCGCATTGTCCGGACGATAGTAGCGGCTGTGCATCTTCTGAACGTCTTGCGGAGTGATGCGCGTCAACGATTCGGTCGTACCACTCAGCGGATGACCGTAAGGACTGTCGCCGAACACAACACGCGCTGCGACAAAACGTGCGATCGACCCCGGATCGCTGAGCGCAAGCGTCAGGTTGTCGAGATACTGCTGGCGCAACCGTTCGACTTCTTCGCTCTTGAACGTCGGACGCCGTACGACATCAGCCAGGATCTCCATCGCCTGCGGAATCTTCGTCGACATCACACCGACCTGCGCGTACGACGAATCCCAGCGCGCGCCCGAGTCGAGCGATCCGCCAAGACTCTCCACCTCCTGTGCGATCTTCGTTGCGTCTCGACTCTGCGTTCCTTTCGTAAGCAGGCTCGCGGTCATGTCCGCCAACCCCGCCATCTCGATCGGATCGGCTTCGCCGCCGTTTTTGATCAGCAGTTGAGCCGAAACGAGTGGCGACTCGCTACGTTCGATCACTATCACACGCAGTCCGTTTGGCAACGTCTGTTCGGCTGGTTTGGGAAACGCTCCTGAACGCGGCGCAGCGGGTGGCGGCGGCGTAGCCTGCGGCGTTTGCGCGTGAACACTGAAAGCGAAGATCAACAGCGCGAGCAGTGCGAGTAAACGAGGTCTCATCGCCGCACCTCCTTCGCCTGTTTCGCAGACTCGGGCAGGTAGTAGATCACCAGCCGATTCGCATCCGTCAAATACTTCTTCATCACTCGTTGCACATCCGCCGCCGTGACCGCCTGCAAGCGCGCGAGGTCCGTGTTCACACGCGCCGGATCTCCCAACAACACCGCTGCTTCGCCAAGCGCCAATGCCTTTCCATTACTCGTCTCGCGCTGGCGTAGCTGATCCGTAACGATCTGGTTCTTTGCTTTGTCCAACTCAGCAGCCGAAACGGGCGTGTCCTGAAGCTTCTTGATCTCAGCCAACAACGATTTCTCCGCGTCTTCAGCTTTCTTGTCGCCAGACAAAACCGCCAGCATCACAAACAGACTCACGTCTTCGCGTGTCTCGGCATTCGCATCCACCTCGGCCGCTAACTGCTGTGTGTAGACGAGCGAGTTGTACAACCGCGACGACTCACCCGCGGAAAGAATCGCATCCGCGACGCGCAGTGCATCCGAATCCGCATCCGCTTGTCGCGGCGTCAGGTAAGTCAGTCCGACTGCCGGAAGATCGTTGCTGCCATACTCAGTGAGACGCATTTCCTTTTGCCGCGCCGGCTCCTTCACTTGCACACGCGGCAGCGGCCGGTCCGGCTTTGGTATCGGACCAAAATACTTATCGATCCACGCGTCGAGTTGCTTGGGATCGAAGTCGCCTACGACGACGAGCGTCGCATTATCAGGCCGGTAAAAAGTCGAGTGAAACTCCTGCACGTCCTTCAGCGCAGCCGCGTCGAGATCTTCAATGCTGCCGATAGTGGGCCGTTTGTACGGATGTTCGACGAACGATTTCTGCTGAAGCAGATAGAAGAACTTTCCGTACGGCGGCGCCAGCACGCTTTGCCGATATTCTTCTTTAACGACGTCGCGTTCCGACTTGAAATTCGCATCGTCGACATTCAACCCCGAAAGCCGATCCGCTTCCGCCCAGATCAAAGTCTCGAGATAGTTGGACGGCACGACTTCGAAATAAACAGTCACGTCATCATTCGTGAACGCGTTATTGAAACCGCCGACGTCTTCCGTAAGCCGATCCATCATCTCCGACTTCATGTTCTTCGTGCTCTTGAACATGATGTGTTCGAATAGATGCGCAAAACCGCTGCGCTTGTCGGGATCGTCTTTCGAACCGACGTGATACCAGACCTGAATCGCCACCGTCGGACTCGAACGATCGGGCGCAGCAAGAACGCGCAGGCCGTTCGCGAGCGTCCGGTCGGTATACTTGAGCTGCGGCATTCGCGTTTGCGCGAAGCCGGTCAAGACGAAAGTTGTAAGTAGACAAACGCTGAGGATTAAGCGGGTCGAAATCCTAGCCATTCAGTTTCTCCAGATTTAGTCGATATCGAGCGGGTTTCGATAAGGCTTGTCTTTATCTTTGTCAGCCCGTTTCATTGCTTCCTGAAACTTCTCTTCCAGGATGCGATCGCGATCTTTCATCGAACTCAGTTCCTGGGCAAAGATCTGTTCGCGCATCTGTTTTTGTTTGTCGAGTCCCTTGACCATCTCGTCAAACGAAGCGACTGGTTTCGCTTTCGCTTCGTGAGAGATCATCGCTCCGGTTTGCGCGTCAATCGTCAGAGTCGCCTCGCAACAGGGACAAAGTATTGTAAATCTTGACGTATCCGCCATTGGGTTAACTCCTCCTCGCAAGGCGGATAGTATAACAGCCACGGACGAACACGAACGAACACGGACTGAGTAAACCCAGTCCGTGTCAGTCTGTGCTCGTCTGTGGCTATCTTTATCCGGGCTTTATCCGGGTGTGTTACGGGATAACTTTCTTTACTGCTTTCTTGGTTTCGCTCCCGACTTTCTTCGCGCCTTCAACGGTTTTATCCCCAACCTTCTTGGCGCCGCTGACGGTCTTGTCGCCGACATCTTCGGCCTTGTCCGCAGCCTCGGCACCGACCTTCTTGGTCTCGCTACCTACTTTCTTCGCGCCGCTGACAGTCTTATCGCCGACGTCTTCGGTTTTATCGGCAGCCTCGCCGACTGCGTCCTTACTCTTGTCAGCAACAAAGCCAGCCGCTGAAGCTACTTTGTCGCCGGTGGCTTCGAGCACGTTCTCATCGGTAGTCACTTCGCGTTCTTCACCGCTCGGAGAAGTAGCTCTCACGGTACGGCGGCCATCGCGGGTCGTGACAACGACACGGGAAATTCGTGGATTATTTCTGAAGGTTCTGGTTTCCGTGCGAACGCCGTTGGCGTCGACGCTGGTGGTGATCTCTGAATTGTCCGGACCGGTGGTGGTCGTGCCATTGGCCGCTGTGGTATTGGCGTTGGCGTTCGCCTGGTCAGGTGCGTTCGCCGCTTCATTCCTCGTACAGCCCGCCGCGAGTGCGACAAGCATTGTCAGCATTAATACTAAAACTCTCTTATTCACGCTATCTCTCCTCCTACAATAGGTAAAGCTGTGGTAGAAACTGGCAAGCAACGTGCCAGATGACGAAAAGCCCAAATACGAAACTCAAAGAGCAAAGTAAGACGCCTCTTTGCCGTGGCCGTTCAGTAACAGTACGGACGGTTGCGTAAATCTGTGTCGGCTGTGTGTCTCCGTTTCTGGTTTTTCATTGACTTTCGCAGTGTTTTACTTTAGAAGCAACACTACACAAGCCGCCGGTTCGCTTCCGTTCAAGGCTTCTATTTGAGACCGACTCTTGATCACTATTCAATTACCCCGAGGAGCTTTTGTATGCGCAGACTGCTTTTTGTTGCTATAGGCGCTTTTTTTATCGCCGCCGCCGTACTCCCCACCCAGCGCACCTTCATCGTGCAGGCTGTGTCGGACGGCGAACGCCTCGCGATGTACAGCAAACCCGCAGTGGTTCGCATCATTGACGGAGCGCAAGGTCAGATTACTCTGCAACTCCCTGGTTACCAGCCGCAAACTTATAACGTCTCGGCAGTCTCACTGGGCTCCGGGTTCTTCATCAGCTCCAACGGCTACATCGCCACCAACGCGCACGTCGTCTCCATGACGAAGGACGGCGAAGACAAAGCGAAACAAGCGCTGTTTTGGCAGATGGTCCAGCAGGTAGCGAAGCAACTTGGCCGGGATCCGAGAAGCTTTAACCAGCAAGTCATTCAACAGCTCGATCAATACAGCCAACTACAAAACTTCCAGCTTTACCATCACGTCATCATTCCTGACGGCAGCGCGTTTCCGTTTGAGATCAAGCAGTACGGCGCGCCGACCGGCGAAGGTAACGATCAGGGTAAGGACGTCGCGATCGTCAAGATCGAAGTGAAGAACGCTCCGATCCTCAAACTCGCCGACTCCGAAAAGGTTCAGCTTCAGGATCACGTAACGGTCATCGGTTATCCCGGCGCAGCAGACACGTTCAACTCCGGTCTGCTCAGCAGCCGTTCATCACTCGAAGCCACAATCAACGACGGCAAGATCTCGGCGAAGAAAACGGCCTCGAGTGGAGCGCCGATATTGCAGACGAGCACTCCTGCGACACACGGCAACTCCGGCGGACCAGTCATAAATGACGCTAACGAAGTTGTTGGATTGCTGACCTTCCGTGGCGACACTGTCAACGGCCAGGAAGTCTCCGGGTTCTCATTCATCGTGCCGTCAAACACGGTGATGGAATACGTGAAGAGCGCGGGTGCTTCGAACGAAATCGGAACGACCGACAGGTCGTACCACGAAGGTCTCGACCTTTACTGGAACCAGTACTACTCGTCGGCGATTCCGAAGTTTGAAGAAGTAAAGCGTCTCTTCCCGCAACACTCGGAAGTCGATCGTTTGATTCAGAGCAGCCAACAGGCGAAAGCTGAAGGCAAAGAGAAGTCGAGTTTTCCGCTGTGGATCGTGGGCGTGATTCTCGGCGTGCTGTTCATACTCTTGCTGGTGATCATCATCATCGCGGTGATCGTCGTCATGATGCGTAAGAAGAAGAAACTGCCGAGCGCCCCGGGCGCAGCAGGAATAGGCAAAGGACATTCGGCGCCGAGTTCATTACCGACACCATCGCCGGCAGTCGCACATTCAGCGAGTCCGGCTCCACCGAGACCGCATACACCAGCGCCTGCACCGCCACCACCGCCGGCTCCGATGCCAATGCCGATGGGCGGCGATCAGGGA
>DATELP010000187.1:0-9731 GCA_035276425.1 Pyrinomonadaceae bacterium | reverse complement strand
TAACTCTGAAACACCATCGCCAGATCGCGCCGTTGCGTCGGAACGTCGTTGACCCGTTCGTTACCAATGTATATTTCGCCGCTCGTTACGTTTTCGAGTCCCGCGAGCATCCGCAACGTCGTCGTTTTCCCACAACCCGATGGACCAAGCAATACCACAAACTCGCCATTCGCGATCTCCAGCGAAAGGTCGCCCACCACGGCCACGTCACCGTATCGCTTACTCACATTTCTAAATTCAATCGACATTCAATCCCTGCGCCTTAACCTTTAACAGCTCCTAACGACAATCCCCGGACCAGATACCGTTGCATCACGAGCGCAAAGATCAGTATTGGGATCATCGCCACCGCGCCCGCGGCGCTCATCACGCCCCATTTGATCTCATACTGCGTCACGCGCCCCGCAATTCCCACCGGCAACGTCATCGCCGCATCCGTCTGCGTCAACACGAGCGCAAACAAAAACTCATTCCACGAAACGATCAAACAAAACACGGCCGTCGCCGCGAGACCCGGAGTAACCAACGGCAACACCACGCGCACCAGCGCCCCAAGCCGCGAATCCCCATCGACGAGCGCCGCCTCTTCCAGATCGCGCGGCACTTCCGCAAAGAACCCGCGCATCATCCAAACCACGAACGGCAAGTTGAAAGCCGTGTAAACGACGATCAGCGACGCTTTCGTATTTAGCAGGCGCAAATCGCGCATCATCAAAAACAACGGCACGGCTGTTACGATTGCCGGAAACATCCGCGTCGAGAGAATCCACAGCGAGAGTTTGCGATCGAGATTGTAAGGCAGCCGAAAACGCGTCAACGCGTACGCCGCGAGCGTGCCGATCACCAGCGCGCACGCCGTCGATACAACCGCAACGACCGCACTCGTGAGCAAGTATTGCGCAAACGAGCGCGTCACAAACGCGTCGTAGTAATGCTGGAGCGTCGGCGTGAACGAGAACCACTTCGGCGGATAAGCAAACTGATCCCTCTCGATCTTCAACGAGATCGTGATCATCCAGTAGACCGGCGCCAACGCCGCCAACAACGCCGACACCAACACTACTGTCCGTGTGATCCGTGTTCCTCCGTGGCTCATTCTTCTCTATGTAATAACTTTATGTAAATGACACTCACGACATTCGTCAGCGCCAGCAGTACAAACGACATCGCCGCCGCGTAACCAAAATCAAAGAACCGAAACGCCGTCCGGTAGATGTAAAGACTGATCATCTCGGTCGCGAATCCCGGCCCGCCTTCCGTCAAAATAAAAATCTGATCGAACACACGCAGCAGATCCATCGTGCGCAACAACAGCACGATCAAAATCGCCGGCTTCAGCAGCGGCAACGTCACGTGTCGAAACGTTTGCCAGCGACTCGAACCATCGATCAGCGCCGCTTCATACGGCTCCTGCGGAATTGCCTGCAACCCTGCCAAGAGCACAAGGAACACAAACGGCGTCCATTGCCACACATCAACCGCGACCACCGCCAGAAACGCCAATCGCGGCGACGCGGTCCACGTCAAACTCTCAGTGTTCACACCAAGCTGCTTGAGCGTCCCATTGATCGCGCCGAAGTTTGGATTCAACAACAAACGCCACACGATCCCGACAACCACCGTCGGCAACATCATCGGCACGAGCAAACTCGCCCGAAACACTCCACGCCCGCGTATCTGTCCGTTCAACAACAACGCCAAAGCGAGACCGAACACAAACTCGCACGTCAACGCCGCGATCGCATAAACAAACGTATGGGCCATCGCCGTGAGGAAGAAGTTGTCGGTTGCGAGTCGTTTGAAATGTGCGAGCGTCCACACGATCCCGGACGCGGTTTCCTGTTGCAGGCTAACAGCGATCGAGTAGAGGAGCGGATAAATTGAAAGCGCGAGAAGCACCGCCAGCGCCGGCGCTACGAGGAGGTAGGGCAGCAGCAGTTCGCGTCTAGCGCCCGCGCTGAATAATCTTCTCGATCTCGGCATTCGCCTGGTTCATTGCTTCCGTCGGAGACAACTCACCACTGTTGGCCTTTGAGAGAAAGATGCCAAAGGCGTTTTCGATCTCGTTCCATTGCGGCGTGCGTGGCCGCGGCCGCGACGTCGAGAGCGAACGAAACTGCGTCGGATACGCGGGAAACTTCGCCACCAATTCCGGATCCTGAAAGAGCGACTTGCGCGTAGGTGGATTGCCGCGCAACGCCGATCGTTTCATCTGTTCCGCAGTGGTGGCCCAGAGCAAAAAGTCCATCGCGGCTTCCGCGTTTTGCGAATAACGCGGAATAGCGATCAACCAGTTGCCGATCTCGGCTTGTCCGGGTTTGCGCCCATCCGGCAACACGGCGAATTCGATCTTGCCGATGACTTTCGATCGCGCCGGATCGCTGAACGCGCTGATCCACGCGGGCCAGTTGATCGACATCGCCGCCGTGTCCTGCAACAGGTGCGCGCTCACTTCGTCGGCATTGAAACTCGCGTAACCCGGCGGCGAGACTTTGCCCAACTCCAACATAAACTCGAGCGCCGCGATTCCTTCCGGACTGTTCACCGCGGGTTTGCCGGTTGAATCAAACATCTCGGCGCCGAAAGCCCAAAAGATCGGCATGAAATCCGCGACGGCCGCGTTTCCCTGTGCCGCCCGCATCACGTAGCCGTACATCTTGCCGCCGTTCGCGCCCTTTTCTTTTTCCTGAATCGTCTTCGCGGCTGCGAGCACTTCGTCCCACGTCGACGGTGCTTTCAAACCATTCTTCTCGAAAAGATCTTTGCGATAAAAGAACAACTGCGAGTTGCCAACGTAAGGCAGCGCGTAAAGCGTGCCCGTGTGGTACGGAAAGCGGCACACGTTGACGGAAGCCTCGACGAAGTCCGCGTCAGGCTCGCTTTTCCCGCGCTTTATCAACAGCGGCGTGAGCTCGGCGAGAAACTGGTTACCGGCAAAACGCGGAAACCACGGATCGTCGAGCATGATCAGATCGTAAGCGGCAGTGCGCGCGTTGAGATCTATCAGTTCTTTCTCAAAAAGATTTTGATAGGGAAACTGCGCGAAGTTGATCTGTACGCCGGTCTGCTTTTGGTAATCGAGTGCGGCCTGTTTGAGCGCTTCGCCTTCGACGCCTTCGACGAGCGCGAGTGTGAGCTGTTTGGTGGAGCTTTGTTTCTGCGCGCAACCGGCGGCCCAGACCATGAGGACCAGGACCGCAAAGATGACGAGTGTTCTGAGACGCATATTTATTTGTGCGACAGCTTAACACTGTTAAGATGGCGACGTGCGACAAATTGTAACGACCGGAACGGGCGGCATCGAGGTGATGAAGGTCCAGGAGAAGCCGGACCCGCAACCTCGAGCGGGCGAAGTTCTCATCAAAGTGCGCGCGGCGGGCCTCAACTTCGCCGACATTCTCTCGCGCCAGGGACTCTATCCCGATTCACCGCCGAAGCCTTGCGTGATGGGCTATGAGGTGAGCGGCGTCATCGAGGCGGTTGGTGAGGGAATCAATAGCGCGTTTGTCGGGAAGTCGGTAGCGGCGATGACGCGCTTTGGCGGTCAAGCGGAACTCGTCACGGTGAAAGCGACTCAGGTGTTTGATAAGCCCGATTCGCTGACGTTCGAACAGGCCGCGGCGATTCCCGTGAACTATTTGACGGCGTACGCGCTGTTGGTCGTGATGGGTTCACTGCACGAAGGCGAGGCGGTGTTGATTCACAACGCTGGTGGTGGCGTCGGACTCGCCGCGCTCGACATCGCCAAAAAAATCGGCGCCGTCACTTACGGCACGGCGAGTAAATCAAAACACAAGTTTCTCGCCGAACGTGGATTGGACCACGCGATTGATTATCGGAGTCAGGATTGGCAACCGGTGTTGATGCAGCTTACCAACGGCCGCGGTGTGGATCTGATCATCGATCCGATCGGCGGCAAGCACTGGAAGAAGAGTTACGATTCATTGCGGCACACTGGACGGCTCGGAATGTTTGGTGTTTCCGCGGGATCGGCCGATGGCTTTGGTGGAAAGTTGAAGATGTTGAAGGCGGTCTTTCAATCGCCGTGGTTTTATCCGTTGCCGATGTTGAGCCGCAATCGGGGCGTGTTTGGGTTGAACCTGGGACACATGTGGCACGAGCCGGAGAAGGTCGCGGTGTGGATGCGGGATATTCTGCGCGGCGTTGAAGAGGAATGGATCCGGCCGTATGTGGATCAGGCGTTTTCTTTTGACGACATTGGCAAAGCTCACCAATATCTCGAGCAGCGCAAGAATATTGGAAAGGTCGTGCTTGTTCCCTGATAGGACCTATTCTTCGCTTCTGCGCTTCGCCACGAAGAAACTAATCACGGTCGAGTAGATCAGCCCGAGGATCAGCGTCCCGAAGAACAATCCCGCGAAAGCCTGAATCAGGAGCACGCGCGTCGGAGTTGTAGCCGCTCCAGGCTCAACCGCCAGCCATTTGTCACCAACAAAGAGCATCACGCAAACGAAGAACAGCGACGCGGTCAGCGCGTAGACAAACGCGATCGAAATCCCCGTCTTCAACGCTTCTTTAAACCCCAGCCGCTCGCCTCGTTCACGTTCCAACGCTTTTATTCCCAGAAAGATCATCGCGAAGTGGAGGATGTTGAAAAAGACGGGGCCGAAGAGCGTGTGGACCAGTGATTGTGGATTCGAGATCAGCAGATGCGCGAGCAGCACCCAGACGATCAATCCGAGCGCGGTCAGCAAGCCATACTTGATGGGGATTTTCATTTTTACTCCCACGCCGGCCGGACTTCGCCCTGCGCGTCTTGCCAGTAGGGCGCCCAAACAAGCGTTAGTAGTTTGACGTCGATATTTGCTTTCGTGGGTTTCAAACTCACGGTGTCGAGCTGTTCGGTCGTTGGATCGAGTGAACGCTCGATCGTCTCAGCTTCAGCTTTGAACTGTGCTTCGAGATCGGCGAGGCTTTGCGAAACTGCGGCGACGTTTTCTTCGGCGCGATCCACGTCGTCAGATTGTCGCATCGTACGGCTAACGCCGCGCGCAGTGGTGGTCGCGCGGCCAAGCATGCCGCCACGTTTGCGACCCATGAACGACGACAGCAGCGTCGCGCCAAACGAGATCGCCGTCTGATATTTCTGTTCCTTGGCTTGTTCGGCTTCGCGCTCGACTACCTGTTCCGCGCGGCGCTTACGTTCTTCGAGTTGCGCAAACTTGCTCGCGTATTTTTGCCGCAACTTTTCCACTGCCTGATCGCGTTGCTCACGTGCGAGCTGTTGCAGACGAACGCGGAAATCGCGTTCAGATTCGCCAGGATTTGAAGCGATGTCGAGACTCGGACTTTCCAACAAATCGAGCCGCTGGTTGCGATAGAGCCAGCTTGCGAAGTCTTTGCGCCACGTCGCGTAGCTCTTGACTTTCGACACTTTGGCCGGAACTTCGGTGAATTGCGCGCCTGCTTGTGGTTCGGATTCGAGATCTTCGGCGGGTAGATCGATTGGCGTCGCCTCATCCCAGTTCAAGTCTATTGGTCCATCGTTGATCGTGGCGAGCAGCGTGGCCGTCTGGGTCATCTCGATGGTTTTGGCTTTGCTGTAGTGAATCTCGGCCGCGCCAAGCAGCATTGGACGGTACAAAAGCTGTGCGTCTTGCGATGAACGAAGGGGGATGTAGTACTGCGTTATGTCGGGAGAAAGTACCGGGCGCTGTTGAACGGGTGGCGCGCTCGTCGGAAGTGTTTGAACCGGGGATTGAGTTGTAACCGGCGAGGAAGGTGTGGTGTTTGATTTCAATGGATCCATCAACACCTTGATCTGCGTGCGCGTCAACGGCCCGCGCAGATACGACATCGCCCACCGTGTTTCAAACACCTCCGGTCCATCGTCGTGCACGTTGTTCAGCAGAAAAATCCGGTTCGACAATCCCGCGAGAATCTCCTCCATCTCCTGCTTGTCAAACTTCTGCCCAACTCCCGCCGCGACACCTTCCAAACCCTCCAACACACGCGCTTTGTCACGGTCGGTTTGCAAACGCCCGATGAACCACGTGCCCGTGTTCGCCAGTCCTTTGTAATCGAGGTCAACCGGATTCTGCGTCGCGAGCACAACGCCGAGCCCAAACGCACGCCCCTGCTTCAACAGCGTCAACAACGGCAACTTCGACGGTGGATTCGCCACCGGCGGAAAGTAACCAAAGATCTCGTCCATGTAGAGAATCGCGCGCAGACTCGTCGTGCCCGATTGCGCACGCACCCAACCCAACACCTGATTCAGCAGCAGCGACACGAAGAACATGCGCTCGGCATCGCCGAGATGCGCGATGGAAAAGATCGACAACCGCGGCTTGCCCGCGGACGTGTAGAGCAACTGCTGCACGTCGAGTGGTTCGCCTTCCATCCAGCTCGCGAAACTCGGCGACGCAAGCAGGTGATTCAACGCCATCGCGAGTTCCAGACGATCGCCGGCGGGGAAAAACGAGTCGAGTTCCATCACGCCGATCTTCGTCATCGGCGGCGTCTGAATCTGTTGAATTAACGAAGCGATGTCGAGATTGCGTCCGTTGGACCACTCGTGACTGAGAATGTTGGAGATGAGAATGTGTTCGCGGCTGCGTAACGGATCGGCGGTGACGCCGATCAGTCCGAGCAGACTGGTCGCGGTGGTGTTGATTCGTTCCGCGAGTAGCTCGTTGTCCTGGCGCGCGGTTTCATTGGGCGCGTCAAACGATTTGAGAATCGAAACGGGAATACCGGCATTGCTGCCGGGCGTGTAGATGCGAAACTCCGCCGCGTCGCGCAACCGTTTGATGCGCTCGCCGTCCTCTCCCCAACTTGCGAGCCCGTCTTTCCAGAGTTGCGCTTTTTGTGCGGCGTCCTCGCCTTCGTTGGTCCACTGCGCAAAGTCTTCAGCCGAGAGATTCGGAAAGGTCAGCAGCAGGTTACTGAGGTCGCCCTTCGGGTCGATGATGATCGCCGGGATCGCGTCGATCGCGGCCTCTTCGAGTAACGCGATGCACAGTCCCGTCTTGCCGCTGCCGGTCATGCCGACGCACACCGCGTGCGTCACGAGATCCTTCGAATCGTAAAGCAGCAGACCTTCTTTTGGTTTCTTCTGTGCGAGATCGTAGGGACGGCCCAGGTAAAACGCGCCCAGCTTCTCAAATTCCTGCATCCTGATTGTTTCCCCTTTGTAAGTGCCACTTGGTTCGTGTGTAAGCGATGCGAAAGCCGTGACGTTCGGAGTTGCGCTGCGAACCGCTGCCGGGCTGCGTGACCATCATCGCGATCGTGCAGCCTTGCGCCGCGCCGTAACGCAGCCGTTCTTCGAGCAGCGCAAGCTGTGCGCCTTGTCGCCGCGCGCTCGGAATCGTACTCGCGCCGGCTAACAATGCGACGTCGCCGTTTATCGAAAGCGCACCGGCGGCGATCGGTTGATCGTCCATCTCTGCCAAAAACGTTAGCGACTCCGAACGCGCCATGACCTGGCCCAGGTCGCGCAGAAAGTCCGCGACTTCCGTAAACTCGCTCCAGCCTTCAAACGCCGTCTCGGCCCAAAGATCAACTTCATCCTGGCCGGTCAAACGCACTTGCACGTTTTCATTGCGCGACGTGTCGAGGCGTAGATCGGTAGTGATCGGACGGTACAACACATTCGAAAACTCGATCGGCTTGTAACCACGTTCACTCAGCAACGCGAACGCCGTCGGATCGGCCAGTGGACAAACCTCGTGAAAAACATCCGCGCCGCGTTCAAAGAAAAACTGTTCGATCTGGTCCAGATTTTCCGCTGTCAGTGGTTCAAACATTCCCAAGCCAAACGTTTGCGTCACCGGTGATCCCGGGCCATCAAACATCGCAAAAGTACCGGCCACTTCGATCCACTCCGCGCCTATCTGCGGAAACGCCTTACCACGCGCCTCAACAAATCCGGCATTCGAAACCGATTCCGTTCGCTCCAAACGCCGAGCCAAATCCAAATCCGCAAATGGATACTTCATTCTTGTGCCTTTTGTGCTTCTTGTGCCTCTTTGTGGCTACGCTCCGCGCTGCACCGCAAACAAGCGCCACTCACCACAATGCGACATCACGCGAATGCCTCTGTCCTCAAATTTGATTCCCGAACCCGCAACCAGATCCTTCACCGTGCCCGACACCAGTACCTCACCGGCCTCAGCCTCGTTCGCGACACACTCGCCGATCTCCGCCGCCGTGCCTGCCACTTTCCCATCAACAATCTCACACTCGCCCGTGTGCAGTCCCGCGCGTGTTTCGACACCCAATCGCGAAGCGTATTCCGTGATCGCCAACGCGCAGCGAATCGCACGCGCTGGTCCATCGAAGATCGCCAGCGGCCGATCGCCAACCATATCGACTTCCCGGCCACGAAACCACTCGATCTCCTTTGCGATGTGCGCGCGCAAACGGCGCAGCAGCTCTTCCCAGTTGCTCAGCCGGAGTTGATTGTTGGTTCCTGCAATGCGCGTGAACAAAACCGTCGCCAGCACTGTATCCGGTTCGTGCGCGTGGCGCACGCCGGTCAGAAACTCTTCCATCTCGTCGAGTATCGCGTCCTGGTCGCCGACAAACGGCAGGTGATCGTTTCCCGGAAGCTCGACAAACTTCGCTCCCGGAATTCGTTCTGCCACAAATCTACCCTCTTCGACTTTCAAACACTGATCTTCGCTGCGATGAATGACCAGCGACGGCACGCGAATCGACGGCAGCACGTTACGCACGTCAATCTCCGCATTCATCTGCGTCAATGCGACCGCCGCGCCCGGACTCGCGCCCATCCGCAAGTAAGTGGCCCACCAGTCGCGAAACTTCGGATCGTTCGCGAGACTCGGCGCGCGTTCGTCGATCCCCACTGGTCCACCCCACTGCTCGCGCATGACGTCGAAAAACTGTTCGCGCTGTTCCTGCGTTGGTCCCCACGGATACTCGGCGTCGCGAATTCGTTTCGCGTACGTGCCGATCATCGCGAGCGCGAGCGTCTTTTCCGGATAAGTAGCGGCGAAAAGGCTGCACATCGGACCGCCTTCCGAAACACCGCAAAGCGCCGCGCGTTCGGAGCCGACCGCATTCATCACCGCGCGCACGTCGTCCATGCGTTGTTCGAGCGTCGGCAGTTGATTGATTGGAACGCGATCGGAAAGACCTGTGCCGCGTTTGTCGAAGAGTATCAAACGTGAAAACGACGCGAGACGCAGCAGGAAGCGTGCGAAGTTTGGTTCGCGCCAGAAGTATTCGAGGTGCGACACCCAACCCATCACGAACACGAGATCGAGTGGCGCGTCGCCGATCACCTGGTAAGCGATGTTCACGTCGCCGCTGCGCGCGTACATCGTTTCGGGAATATTAAAGATCTTTTCTTCGTCCGTTTGCTCTGGAACGACCCGGCTCTTGACCTGCTCGCTCGTTCTCACGTCGCCGACAAAACGATACCCGCGCTTCGGCACTGTCTGAATGTAATCGCCGCCGAGCGCTTTGCGCAGTGTGGAAATGTTTTGCGCGAGGTTGTTCTCCTCGACAAAACTGTCCGCCCAGACTTTGCGCATCAACTCCTGCTTCGTCAGCACGTGACTACAGTTTTCCAGCAACACCAGCAGCGTATCGAACACCTTCGGCGTTAGCGCCACCTCGCGGTCTTCCTTGAAAAGCAGACGCTCCACCGGGTCGACGCGAAACACGCCGAATGAATAAAAGCGGCTCTCTAGACGCTTCATCATCGCTTTTCAGTGGGAGCGCGGGCGGCTCGCCCGCCG
>DATELP010000186.1:0-16682 GCA_035276425.1 Pyrinomonadaceae bacterium | reverse complement strand
AAACCGGCCGGCGCACGCCGCCGAAGTCTGCGGCGTCGCGCTTTCGTCTCCCAACGGAGCTGATCTCGCCCGTCTCAACGTCGCTCGACTTTTCCAACCTGCTACCGGCGGAAGTCTTTTTTCTTTCCCGACTCGACCGGCCTACGCCTTTGCAGGACCTTGTCGCCGTGAGCGGCGTCAGCGAGAACGAAGCCTTTGTTGTGCTGTACTCGCTCGCACTCGCCGGACTGCTCAAACGCGAACACTCGCAGAACACGTTCAGCGGCCAGCGCGTTGTGACGACAACTCAACCGGAGCCGGAAAAGCCAGCGCCGCCTCCCGAGCCGCCGGAAGAAAAGACCGCGGAAGACCTGGAAACGTTTCTCGCGAGACTCGAGCGTGCGCAAACACATTACGATGTGCTCGACGTCACAAAAGAATCATCACCGGCGCAAATGAAGGTCAAATACTACGAGCTCGCGCGGCGCTACCACCCGGATCGCTTTCGCAAAGCCGAGCCTTCATTGTTGGCGCGCACCGAATCAGCCTTTGCGCGCATCACGCAAGCGTACGACACGTTGCGCGACGATCGTCTTCGCGCAAACTACGACGCAAAACTCGCAGCGCGTCAGAAAGCGCAACAAGTCGCCGACGCAACCGCGAAACCGAAAACCGAAACACCTGCGGCGACAACCCCCATCGCAACACCAGACAAACCGCCGCAAGCCAGCGTTTCCGCGGCTGAACGCGCTGAAACCCAGTTTAAAGAAGCTCTCGCCGCGCTCGAAACCGGCGAACGAAAAGTGGCCGTCGGACTCTTCGCTGCGGCTGCGAATGCGGCTCCGAAAGAAGCTCGCTATCGCGCTTTTTACGGCCGGCTGTTGGCGGAACACGAACACACGCGGCGCGCGGCCGAAGCGGAGTTACAAGCGGCCGTCAAACTCGATCCGAAGAACGGCGAATATCGCGTGATGCTGGCAGAGTTGTACCGCGATCTGGGCTTGTTGCTGCGTGCGCGCGGCGAGGCCGAACGCGCGCTCGGCATCGATCCAAACAATCGCAAGGCGCAGGACCTGTTGCGCACGTTGAAATCAGTGTGAGAAATTGAGCGTCATGGTCGCACTCCAACGAACAGAGTTGATCGACAAAGCAGCCGGCGAAGCATTTGCGGAGCTCGCGAAGACCGCAGATCGTTTCGAACGTTACGATCATCCGCACGCGCAACGCATTGCAGCCATCGCCGACGAGATCGCGCTGATGTTTCATCTGGCGCGTCACGATCGCGGGTCGCTGCACGCGGCGGCACTGTTGCACGACCTCGGCGAAGTGGCGATGGAACGAGATTACATTCAGGCGTCGCGGCCGTTGACGCTCGAAGAACGAATAGATTTATCGCGGCATCCGGTGATTGGCGAACGCGAGGCTTCGCGCGTCGGCGCCGATCGCGCCGCGCAACTGTTGGTGCGTTGGCATCACGAGTGGTGGAATGGCGCCGGTTATCCCGATGCTTTGCGACGCGAAGAGATTCCGCTCGCCGCGCGCATCCTGCGTGTGGCTGACACCTACGTTGCGCTAACCGATGCGCGTCCTTTTCGCGCGGCGTGGAGTGAAGAACGAGCGCGGCGTGAGATTGAAGATCGCGCGGGTATTGAATTCGATCCGGCGGTGGTCCACATGTTTCTCGCGATGGATCCGTTGCCGGAGATGGCTTCGTATGCCAGCCGTTACGGCGAAGAGCCGGCGGTTGAATCGGAGCCGAAAAAAGAAGGCGGTTGGGGCTTGTTCTCGTCGTTTTCGAAGTAGAACTCTATGCTGCAATTTCCAAATGGCTGGTTGGCGTTTGAACTCGGCGTGTTGCGCCGTTTGAAGTTCACCTCCGTGGCGTTGCCGTTCACCGGCGAACCGGAACTCGCCGTGCGACTCAAGCGGTGGAAGGTTCGCGTCGCCGCGAACGATCCGATGATCTGGTCGCACACCAAAGCACTCGCGCTCATCGAAAACAACGTCGACAAGCTCAGCGAAGAAGAGATTCAAGCACTAACCGATGACGCTTACATTCCCTGGGAGAAACTCAACAACCCGTCGCTGCTCAAGTGGTTCAACGAAACTGACGCGTGGTGGTTTGATAATCTCCACCTCAACGCGCAACAGCTCGATCCGTACAAACAGGCGCTCGCGCTGACGGCCGGCATGATGACTGGCGACTACGTGCTCTCGTTCAACGACGAGACTCGCACACTACGAAAGCCGCTGTCGCTGGGCGACACGTTTCGCCGTTTGCTCGAGTGTTTGCCGGAACCACAGGACAACGGCATGCGCAACCAGAGCAGCAACCAGGACGTGCGCAGCTTCGTCGCCGAACGGCATCACACGGATCTGCTGTTCCTGCGTTTGCCGGTTCCGGTTAATCAAACTCCGATCGTGAGAGATCCGCTCGTCACGTGGCGTGAAGAATGGCTCCGCGGCAGCGATGATTTCTGGATCGACTTCGAACGCGCCCGACAGGCGCGGCTCGGTTCGCCGGTGCAAAGTAAACAGCAGTACCTCGGGTTTGTGGAAGACCTGCTGCGCAGTGCTTCGCACATTCCGACCTGGGCGATCGCGCACACGGAGAATGGGTTTATTTCGAATGATGAGCTGGTTGAGAAAGTGGGCCGGGTGCGGAAGGTCGCGCAGATCTACTCGAAAGATTTTTCTGACATGCTCGGCGTACGTGCTTCGATGATCGTCGCGAAAAGCTGAAGCGCGTTTTGAGTTCAGCCTTTAGGCTGCCGCGTCACGCGCAAGCTAAAGCTTGAACTCAAAACGGGGGTTCAACTTCTAGCGAACGAATCGGTAGCCGACGCCTCTCACCGTTAACAGATGCCGCGGGCGTGAGGGTTCGTCTTCAAGATACTTGCGCAGGCGCACGATGAAGTTATCGATCGCTCTCGTGTCGGTGTCTTCGCGCAATCCCCAAACCTCTTCGAGTATCGCGCTGCGCGACACGATCTTCCCTTCGTGATCGATCAGGTAGCGCAACAGTTCCGCTTCCATCAACGTCAGTTGCACTGTTTGTTCTTCCGAACGCAATTCCAACGCTTCGAAGTCAATCGTCTTGTTTCCGACGGCGACAACACTGCCCTCAGTCTTACTCACATCCTTGCGAAACCACTCGCGCCGGCGCAACAACGCATTGATCCGCGCCAGCAACACTGACAGATCAAACGGCTTCGGCAAATAGTCATCCGCGCCCGCTTCAAAACCACGCAACACGTCCTGCGCCTCTCCGCGTGCGGTCAACATCAGGATCGGAACGAAGTGTCCCTGCGCACGCAAGCACGAGGCGAGCGAGAAGCCGTCCATGCCCGGCAACATCACGTCGAGCACGACGACGTCATACGCCTCAGTGTCCGCGAGCAACGGATACGCCTCCTCCGCGCTCCCCGCCACATCAACCTCATACCCCTCGGCTTTAAGGTTATAACGCAACCCGTCCGCCAAATGCTTCTCGTCTTCAACTATCAGAACCGCACTCATTATTAATCAGTGTCCGTGTTTCTCTGTGTTTATCCGTGGCTCAAACGCGTGGAAGCTGGACCGTGAACGTACTCCCATGACCCGGCCCAGCACTCTCAGCATAAACGCGCCCGCCATGTTTCTTCACCACCGACTTCACAATAAACAATCCCAACCCCGTTCCCTTAACACGCGCCATAAACCGCCCGGGTACACGATAAAACCGCTTGAAGATACGTCTCAGTTGCGACTGCGGAATCCCAATCCCCTGGTCCGCCACGCGCACCGTCACGCGTTTCTCATCCGCCGCCGAAACCGAAACCACCACGCGCACTTCTTCATCCGAATACTTCACCGCATTATCCAACAGATTCGCGAACGCTGCGCGCAGCTCATCAATATCTCCAGACACGCGCGCAGTACTCGCTTCCGGCGACTCCGTGTACATCAAATGCGTTTCGTTCAACCCATACTGCACCCGCGCCAGTTCCAAACACTCGCGCACCATCTCGCCCAGATTGATCGCGGACTTCGCGATGTGCCGCCCACGATGACGCGTTCGACTCGCGCGCAACACTTGTTCGACCGTCTTCGACAACCGATCGCTGTCGGCGAGCATGATGTTGTAAAACTCCTGTCGCTGTTGCTCGTCGACGTCGCGCGTCTTGAGCGTTTCGAGATACAGCCGGATCGACGCGACCGGCGTTTTCAGTTCGTGCGTGACGGCGTTGATAAACGCGTCGTGCTGCTCGTTACGCCGTATCTCGCGAATCAAGAACGTCGTGTTGAGCACGAGTCCGAAGATCAGCAGGTTGAAAAAGACGATGCCTAAAACGAGCAGCGCAACCTCGCGCCAGTTGAGAATGATCCAACCGACGCTTAACGCCACCGCAAGCGCAACGAGACACACGCCCAGCGTGATGAAGAACGCAACAGATTTTCTTCGACGTGGTCTAACGCGCATGCGTCGTGAATTGTAGCAACTAATCCGTGGACCGAACCAAACGAGGCGGCAAACGCACTGCCTGAACCCTGAACAACACCAGCCACACCAGCCCAGCCAGTGCAGACAAGAAGCCGGACGCCAGCGTCAGCGATCGCGGCGTGATCCAGTGCAGCGACCAGCCCGCTATACCCGTTGAGACCGACATGATCAACATTTCAGTCGCTCGGTCGGTAGTTATCACCCGGCCACGTAAGTTATCGGGCAACAGACGCACCAACAGCGTGTCCTGCACTGCGTACTCCGCGCCGAGTAGCACACGCGACATCATCATCAACAGACCCGCTAACCAGAGCGCCGGCATCAGACCCGACAATCCGTAGATGATTCCCTGCATGAACAGACACCAGCCGATGAAGCCGATCGTCCGTTGCTTCAACTCGAAGTAAGCACCGACGCGGCGGGCCAAAAACATCCCGATGAACAGTCCCATACCTGAGGCAAAGTACAGCACCGCCACCGCCGAGTCCTCGCTAAGGCCGTTCTTTTCCGCAAACACCAACGCTCCGAGACGGTCCTGAACCAGATTGCTCGCACCGCCGCCGATCGCCCAAATGATGTTGGTGCCGATCAACGTCGCCACCGCGCCGTTTCTCACGATGTGGGACCAACCTTCACGTATGTCGGACCAGTAACCCGCGTACAGACTTCTCTTTTCCGCCGGCGCAGTTACTTGGGTTCGCTGCCGCGTTTCCTCGTCCGGCACAAGCCAAACCGAATACGCTGACGCCACGAATGAAATGGCGTTGATGACGAAAGCCGCTTCGTAACCGACGTACGCGGCGGTCCAGCCACCCAGCGCCGCGCCGAGCGACATCAGCAGAAAGCGCGACGAAAACATCAGCGCGTTGCCCGCGAGTAAATCTCGTTCGCCGGTAATGTTTGGCAGAGCGGCGTTCTTTGCGGCTTCGAAAAAGATGCCGACAAACGAAAGCAAAGCCGTCGAGAGATAAGCGATCCACAGATCCTCTGGGCGATGCACGAGTAACGGCGCGAGTGCAATCAACACACGCAACAAGTCCGTCACGATCATCACCGTGCGGCGCGACCAGCGATCGACAAACGCACCCGCCAGCGGCGCGAATATCGTGGACGGCGCTAAACGCGCGATTAAAACTATCGTCGTGACTTCCGGCGCCGCATGTGACACAACCCGGACCAGTCCGAGCACGGCAATCAGGTTGAACCAGTTGCCAAGTTCGGAGATGACCTGTCCGATCCACAAACGTCTGAACGACTGATTGCGGCGGATTAGTTGTACGTAAGTCAGCGAGTCCATTTCAGTTCACTAAAAAAGCCGCCTGAACTAAGGCGGCTCGCGATCTGCGTTTCGTTCTGTGTTAGAACGTCAACTACCAACAAATCGCGGCGGCCGTTTTTCTAAGAACGCTTGAACACCTTCTGCAAAATCCTTCGTCTTCCCTGCTTCGATCTGCGTTTGACGTTCCAGATCGAGTTGACTGCCATAGTCATTCGTCGCACTCGCCTCCAACAGCTTCTTAATTTGCCCGATGGCGGCGGTCGGTGCGGCGGCGAGTTTCTCCGCCATGGCCATCACCTGGCTCATCAATTCACCATCGGCAGCGACTGAGTTAATCATTCCCATTTCAGCAGCGCGCTGGGCGGTGATCAGATCGCCCGTGAACATCATTTCCGCAGCGCGTTTCCAACCTACGAGCCGGGGCAGTATAAAAGTTCCACCACAATCCGGGACCAGACCGATTTTGATAAATGCCTGGTTGAACTTCGCACTTTCAGCCGCGATCACGAGGTCGCAAGCGAGTGCGAGGTTACAACCACCGCCCGACGCCACGCCGTTGACAGCAGCAATAAACGGCACCGGCGTCTGGCGAATCAACAGAATCGACTCGTTCAGTATGCGCAACGGCTCATCGAAGAAAGCTTCGACTCGTCCTTCGCTACTCGCCATTTCCTGCATCTCGCGCAAGTCGCCACCTGCGCAAAACGCACGGCCCGAGCCGGTCAACACGATCGCGCGCGCGCCGTTCTCGAGCGCTTCATGGACCGCGGCGTTGAAGTCTTTTGCCGTCTGGACCGTGAGCGCGTTAAGACGCTCGGGCCGATTCAGCGTTAACACGCAGATCGACCCGTGCATCTCAGACTGGATCGTTTCGTATTTCATCAAGCCTTCAGCGTCAGGCGCGAGGTTGTGTACGACTGGCACTAAAGCAATCGCTACACAAAACAGGTCTGCCTGACGACGGCTTGAACGGGACTGAATCGTTCTTGCCGCATTGATCGCAAGTAATGTCGAAGCGCTGACGTTCACCACCACCTGAGGGTCTCGACGAGCTTCCAAAGTTGGCGCGGCGGGCGTCCCGACACGGCTTGCAACGTTTAGGATGAGTTAGATTACGTTCCCGATAATACTCCTGTTCCCGTTCGCTGAAGGTGAACGGAGAGCTACACTCCGAACACGTTATTTCAAGATCTGGCATCGCGTTTCTCCACTGAGGGTGGACAGAGGACCTTCCACTCTCTTTGCTCTTCGGAGCGCTGGCGTGGCGTTTCTTTCAACCACTGGTCGTGGGGCGAAAGCGCTTTTTCTCAAACACTACGCCGAAAAGCTGGCGTCCCGACTGGTTTAATTGGACCTGAGTTTACTCCAGCAAACGGGTGTATTCAAACTTTTATTAATAAATTTTGTTGCGCGATCTCACCACCGTCCGGCGCGAATTGTGGCATCCGCGCCACACGAGCACTCATTCCGATGCGTAAATCCACTCGGCACACATGTTGCTCCCGATTGCAGCGAACGTGACGACTATTATTAAGTGATTGGGCCCGACTGATTGATCAAACAGACCACCCTCGCATCCGCGGTTGAAACTCATGGGATCGGACTGCACACCGCTGTTCCGGTGCTGCTCCGTTTGGTCCCTGCTCCTCCAGACACTGGCTATGTCTTTCGTCGCACCGATCTCGGCGGCTTTGAGATTCCCGCGACAGTCGAGTCTGTGGCGAACTGTGGTTACGCGACGACGCTCATGCGCACCGGAGTGATGTTGTCGACGGTGGAACACTTGCTCGCGGCGCTGCGTGGGTTGAACGTCGACAACGTTTTCATCGAAGTCGACAATCTCGAGATTCCGATCATGGATGGTTCGGCGGAGAACTTCGCGGAGCTCATCGAGCGCGCGGGAGTCGTCGAACAGCCGCTCGCCCGGCGCGCGTTGCTGGTACGAGAGAAGGTTTCGTACGAACAAGGAAATCGCCGCATCAGCGTCGAGCCGGCAGATACTTATCAGATCGACTGTCTGATCGACTTTTCACATCCGCTGATCGGCGTGCAGAGTTTGTCAGTGGAGCTGAGCAATGGCGCGTTTAGCCGCGACATCGCGGCGGCGCGGACGTTTGGTTTTACTGAAGAGATCGAGGCGTTGAGGCGAGCGAACCTGATTCGCGGTGGATCGCTGGATAATGCGATCGTGTTGACGCGTGATGGAATGTTGAATGAAACGGGACTGCGTTTTCGCGATGAATTTGTGCGTCACAAGATTCTGGACATCATCGGGGATCTGGCGTTGTTAGGGATGCCGATACTCGGAAAGGTCGTTGCGGAACGCAGCGGTCACATCATGCACGCCGGGTTGATGTCGAAGCTGCTGCGCGTGAGATCGGCGTGGGACATCGTGGACATGAAGTAGAGCCACAAAGAGGCACAAGAGGCACAAAGAAAAATCTTTCTTGTGCTTTTTGTGCCTTTTTGTGGCTTACAACCCGCTCCTCACGATATCGTGAACTCTGATCAACCCCACGCACCTCTGATCCTGGTCCACGACCGGCAGCACTGAGATCTGCGACGGCCTATCTTCCATCAACTGCAACGCGTCATAAGCAAGCAGCTCCGGCGTCGCCACGGTTGGCTTGCGCGTCATAAACTCATCACCCGTCAACTTCGCCAGCGATTCATGACTCGTCTGCTCGATCGCACGCCGCAGATCCCCATCAGTGATGATTCCCGCGAGCCGTCCGGCATCATCCACCACACAAACCGCTCCCAATCCTCCCTTACTGATCGCGCGCACGACTTCCACCCACGACGAACCCACCGCTATCGTCGGATTCTCACCATCCTTGTGCATGAGATCTTCAACACGCAGCGTCAATCTCTTCCCCAAACGTCCCGCCGGATGATTCACCGCAAAATCGTCAGACGTCAGACCCTTCACTTTCATCACCGTCATCGCAAGCGCGTCGCCGATCGCGAGCGCGACCGTGGTGCTGGTCGTCGGCGCGAGGTTCAACGGACAAGCCTCTTTATCAACCGACGCATCAAGCACAATATCTACTCGCCGCGCGAGCGTTGAGTTGAGATTTCCCACGATCGCCACGATCGCCACCTGACGGTTCTTAAAATGCGGCAACATCGCGACGATCTCGTCAGTCTCGCCGCTATTGCTCAACACAATCACCACATCGTTCGGCTGCACGATGCCGAGTCCGCCGTGCAACGCGTCCGAAGGGTGCAGATACAACGCGGCCGTGCCCGCGCTGGTCATCGTCGCCGCGATCTTCTGTCCGATTATTCCCGACTTTCCGACCCCCAGAATGACGACCTTGCCCTGACACGACGCAAGTAGATCAACGACGCGTTCGACTGCCGACGGGTCGAGCCGCGTGGCCGTTTGGGCAATTGCGTCAGATTCGATTCGCAGCAGATTCTGGACTTCTGACAGGTGGGTCTTCGTCATCGTTGGCCTTTGATATACCGGCTTGGCTCACATTTGGCAAGTCGGCTACTCGTCGGTTATAGTCCCCGCTTCGTTCAGATGAAATTCAGAAAACGCCGGTGACCGAATGGGCTTAATCAGTCTGCTTCCGAGGGAAGACCAGTATTTCGATCTGTTCACGCAGATGACGCTCTACATCTCCGCCGCCGCGCGCGAACTGAAGGAGATGCTCGCCGACAAGAACCACGCCTACGGCGAGTATGCGAAACGTATCAAAGGTCTCGAACACGCCTGCGACGAACTGACTCACAACATCTCGACGCGGCTGAACAAATCGTTCATCACGCCTTTCGATCGCGAAGACATTTACATGATGTCGACCGCGCTGGATGACATTGTCGACCTGATCGACGATGCCGCGCGCGCGATGATCATTTTCGACGTCAAGGAAATTCCCGACTACGCACGCGATTTCGCCAGCGTGATCGAGCGCATGGCGGAACAACTGAAAGAGATCGTCTCAACTTTGCAGCGGCCGAAGAACGTGACGCAGCGGTTGGTTGAAATTCATCGTCTGGAAAACGAAGGCGATGATTTGTATCACGCGGCGATTGCGGATCTGTTTCACGAGCCGCCGGATGCGTTGACTGTGATGAAGTGGAAAGAAGTTTACGAAAAACTCGAAGCGGCGGTGGATCGCTGTGAGAACGTCGCCAATATCATTGAGAGTGTCATTATTAAGCATACGTAAAGGCAATCCGCAGATTGCACAGATGTCTGCATAATCTGTGACTGGCTTTAGGAGGTGCTGCTAGTAATTCACACGTCCCATGACCGCAACCCTGGCCTTCGTCATCATCCTCGTTTTACTCGCACTCGTTTTTGATTACATCAACGGCTTTCACGACGCCGCGAATTCGATCGCGACCGTCGTCTCGACGCGCGTGCTCTCGCCGGGTATGGCGGTGATCTGGGCGGCGTTCTTCAACTTCATCGCGTTTGCGGTGTTTGGCACGCGCGTGGCGAAGGCGATCGGCGACGGCGTGCGGATGGACGTGATCGAGCCTGAACTGCGCTTGTACGTTTTATTGGCCGCGTTGCTAGGCGCGATTGTCTGGAACCTGATCACGTGGTATCTCGGTTTGCCTACGTCGAGTTCGCACGCGTTGTTGGGTGGTTATGCCGGCGCCGGCATCGCCGCGCACGGTGGTGTTGCTGGACTTTTGAAAACTGACGTTTGGTTGCGCACGCTGAAGTTCATCGTGCTGTCGCCGATGATCGGAATGTTGCTCGGGTTCACGTTGATGGTGGCGGTTTACTGGATCTTTCGACGTTTTTCGGCGACGCGAGTCGACAAGATATTCCGGAAGGGACAGCTTTTTTCAGCAGCGGCGTTTTCGTTGGGCCATGGCGGCAACGACGCGCAGAAGACGATGGGAATCATCACGGCGGTGCTCACAGCGGGCGGTGTTTGGGGCCTCTCTTATGGACCAAACGGAACGCTGCCTGCAATTCCGCTTTCGGTCGTACTCGCCGCGCACGCCGCGATCGCGTTGGGAACTTTATCCGGCGGCTGGCGCATCGTCCACACGATGGGCAGCCGTATCACAAAACTAAAACCCGTGGGCGGCTTCTGCGCCGAAACTGCCGCCGCGTTAACGCTGGCTTACGTCACTCTCACCGGCACACCTGTTTCCACAACACACACAATCACGGGATCGATCGTCGGCGTGGGCGCGACTCGACGTCTCTCGGCGGTGAAATGGGGCGTCGCTGGCCGCATCGTGTGGGCCTGGATTCTCACAATCCCCGCTGCTGCTTTTGTAGCTGCGTTGTCCTTCTGGATCGTGTCAACGATCCACCGGTTCGCGAGTTAATTCCCCGTTCAGCACAGCTTGAAGAATCGACAGCCGCGCGAAGAGGCGTGCCTCCGGATACTGGAATTGTCCGGCCGCGCCAACGGCGCTCTGGAAGTCGCTCTTTGCGAGGATCGCTAACTTCTGTCCGTAGCGTACGACCTCGGCTCCGAGTTGAGTGTTGCCAGGCAATGGCATCTCGCCGTGACTAAAGATTTCAACTTCGAAACCGCTGAGCAATGCGGCAGCGGGCAGGAGTTCGTTGAATTGATTTATGCCCGACTCGAGAATTTCAAGACTTCGCTGCGGCTCGGTTGCAGCTAACGCGTGCGCGACTTCTCGTCGATCTTCGAGTTGCTTGTAGTTCGTGGCCGGGCGAGTCACCAGGCCATAGGCTTCATCCAAAAACTGGCGTGAGTCTTTTGGGTTGTCGGTCTTTGTGGCTTCCGCTAACTGGAGCAGCAGATCGACCCGATCACGGTTCGAGTTCAGTTCTAACGTCTGCCTTAGCTCCTCAAGCTGTGCGGACTTGCCTTTGCGAAAGCGCTGCTCCGCGGCGAGTCTTTCGAGAACTACACCGCGCATGTCGGGGTCCAGATGATCGTTCGCGATCTGGCGCGCGCGGTCCGCGCTTCCCTCAGCGAGCGCTTTGAGAGCCGCTTGCTGATAAAGCTGATCTCGCATGTCTGACGGCGCTGTGGCGGCTGCGTTCAAGAGGTTGTTAGACGTGCCTTGCGGCGTAAGGTAAGTGAGCTTGGCAAAGCCAGCGCCGGAAACTCTTGTGACTGAATAGTCGCTGCGGTCGAGCGTCGCTTCGGCTTTATGTCGCGGGAGGTCTGTATCCGTTGCGATGGTCTGAGCGGGCAGGAGTTGCTCCAGCTCAGCGGCCAAAGCCGGATCACGTCGTGCTGCTGTAAGCACGAGTTCCTGTCGCAACTGAACCGCTGCTTGCTGTCGATCGAAGTCAATACTTCCGCGTGTTTGTTTTTGCAGTTCGAGAATATTGGCGGCGGCGTTTGCGAATAAAGCACGGGCGCGCGTCTCGTCGTGTTTCCAAAGCAGATCCGCGGCGACGATCAGGAGGCGACTGCGGTTCTGCGGGAGTTTGAGTGTCTGCGTTCCTGCAATCACATCGTCAAGCAACTGATACGCCTGCTCTTCAACAGCGCGTTCTGACTCCTGTCCGGCGGGTAACGGCTTCGCCGTCAAGTACTGCGCCGTTGCGGACGCAGTACTTGCGGCGAAGACAATCAACATAAGTAATGAACGGACCTGTGTTTTCATTTTCACTGCTGGACCAGCGTGAACGTTTCAAACGGTCCTATCGCCGTACGGTTGCAGTTAACAGTTCCACCGCCGCCACCTTCGGCGACGAGATAGTGGACGCCGTTTGGTCCAAGCAGAGCAACTGAATTGCCTCCGCTAATTGCACCACTTCCGCCGACTTTCAGGATCGTGAAAGTTTCCCACGACATGGCCCACGCACTGGTGGCAACGTCACCGCCGCCACCGCTGAAGGCCATCAGGTAGTAATTCTTGTTAGTCTGGATGTGCACGGTATCGCCGCTCATCAACGAGCCGCCATTGACGTCGATGATCTTGAACTGGGAGATGAGCGAGTCGATGTTGCTGGCAGTTGCGGTGAAGTCACCACCACCTCCGCTGGGAGCAGTCAGGTACTTTCCGTTGTTGGTGCGGAACGAATACGTCGGCGTGGAGGGATCGAACATCGTCGAAAAGCGAAACGTCTGCGAGTCGGTGAGATAAACGTTATCACCGAAGCCCTGGAAGAAAATTGGCGATCGCATTTTCGCTACGACTCGCCACTGATATCGTGTGCTGTAAACCAGTCCGCTGATGTTCACGGAACACGTTCCGACGCCGTTGCACGGAATGTTCGAGAAGACCAGGCTCTCGGGGAATTCATTCCCGCTGGCGTAGATGTCATAGGTGACTGGCCAGTTGGGATCGCGCCGGTTAGCATCCAGGCCATCGCTCCATTGCAGAGTGAAACTCGTCGGTCTATTGACGGCGTTATTGGCAGGATTCACGGCGGCGGGCGGCATTGCGCGAGGCCGCGCAAACTTGCCGTTTATCGTCACGGCAAACGGGAAATCTCCGATGGAGAGCGGACCGGCAATTGGGTAGGTCTCCGAGCCCCAGTAGTTACTATCGCGCCACAGGTACATGTAATACTGACCCGCTCCGTGAATGACGTTAAGGCCGAAGAATCCGTTTGCGAGGGTGGGAGTCGACGTAGCACACGCGCCCGGTATCAGGTTACCGTTATTGTCTGTCTTGCAGAATTTGACTTTAAAGGAATTCGCTGGGAATTGGGCGCCGCCAGCCACTTCAATGTTTGCAAAGCCCTGCACGCTTTGAGCGTTTGCCTTTGACGCCAAGGCAAACAGGAAAACTGCGACAAAAGCTCCGATCAAAAACCGTTTCATCTCCACTCTCCTTTCGACGCTTCATAAGAAGGGACTTACACAGTGGGTTCGGAATAGACGAGGAGAATTCCTCCGCCATGTGCGTGATGACCGCTGTTTGTATTAATCGCGTCGCAGGATTGCGAAACCTATCAGTGAGGATGAATGAAAAGTGTTGATAGCTTTGCGTAGGCTCTGACGCGTACTTGAATGTGTGAAATTAGCCCAGCTACTTTAGGAGAAGAGAACAATGACAATTACTACGTGGTTGATGATGCTTGCATTAGCCATTGGATCTGCACCCAACCAACCAGCCCCAAGTAATGCCAGCGCGTGCCCGGCCGGCAGGGTTTGCAAAATCGCGAGTAACTGCTGGATTAATGGAGTTTGGCACACGCCCTGTCCAGACGACGCTCCACCGCCACCGCCGTCCGACCCCCAGCCCGTGCCCTCCCCGGAAATGCAGCTACCGTAATGAATGTGAAGGCTGGTTCTCAGGGATTGATAGCTTTGAGTCGGGACTGACGCGTATTTGAATAGTCTCCCATTAACGACGCTATTCAGGAGAAGTGAGCCCATGACGATTAGCACGTTGTTGATGATTCTTGCGTTGGCCGCCGGACCTGGAACCAGCCAGTTAGTCTTAAATAATTCTTCGACGTTTTCAACCAGCACCAAACCTCCTACGGATCCTCCGCCTGATAACTGCTATGTCAACGGAATTTGGCACACACCATGTCCAGCCGACTCTCCGTGGTTGCCCGAACCGCCGCCGGACACCTTGCCCTAACGCAACACTACTGAAAGAGTCTGACCAGAACCGGTACGTAAGCCCGCGTATCTCGCACCAACACGATTTCGCGTCCATCGGCGGACCATGCAAACGACGTTATCTCTGCTTCTTTGAAGTCAGTTAACTTTCGGAATGGTCCGCCATCGAGCGGCTGAAGCCAGATGTTAGACGCGCCGCCAGAGCTGCTCACGTATGCCAATCCCTTTGCATCTGGCGTCCACCGCAACCGGTTGTCGGGAGTCAAAGTCATTCCGTTGAACGGCGTAGTGGAGTCAGGTACTGCAAAACGCTTCACGATCGAATTGGATTTGAGATCGTAGATTTCGATATGCCACTGCTGACTGTCCGGCTGATCGTTAACGAAGAATGCCAGCAGTTCGCCGTCGGGCGAGATTGCCGGTCCCTGTACTTCTCGACGAAACAGCGCGACCGGTGGCCCACCGTCGATCGAGACCTTACGAACCTCCTTACCGGTGCGATAGATGATCCATTTGTTGTCTGGCGTAATTGAGGGAAGGTCCTGGTAGGTTCCGGTTGTGAGTTGGAGCGGCTGCGTTCCGTCGGAGTTGATGCGCCAAATGTTCATCGTGCCGGTGCGCGTCGAACAGAACACAATGTATCGGCCATCGGGCGACATCGTTGGTTTGGAATTGTCAGCCTCGAAAGTTAACTGCCGCGTCCCGCTTGCGTCCTGCAACCAAAGGTTAATGTGTTTGCCGTCGAACACTGAATAGACAAGTTTGCCGTCGGTGCCGCGCTCTACTTCCGCGAGTCCTTTCTTCTGTTCCACGCTGATTGTGGCTGGCGGTGAGTCTTTCAACGACAAGCGCCAAATACTCGAACTCCGTTCGATGTTTCGGGTGACGAAGACGCTCGAATCGTTTGAGCCGCTGACCAGCGTGTAATTGTTCGGGTCGTTAGTGATTTGCCTCACGCCCGCTACTTGATTTCCAACCAGATAGAGTTGACCGGAACCACCAGGGGTATCAGTAGCCGCGACGATCCATCCACTGCCATCGCCCAGCCAGCCTATTCGCGAAATGTGGTACCACGGACCAGCATTCACGGGCTTCGAAGTTCTCGACTCAACATCAATTACTTCGAGCGAGACCTCGGTGATTTTTGGCCCTTTACCTTCCGTCACACAGGCAATGCTTTTTCCGTCTGGAGACCAAACTGGTCCAGGGCCGCGCATGTCTGATAAGAAAAATCTGTTATCGGCGTGCGTGCGTTGCACGAACACAGACGACGAACCACCGTCTGCGGGCGCAATCACCAGGTCCGACGGATCTACCGCATTGTTGCTGCGAACAAAGGCCATCTGCGAACCGTCAGGAGAGAAGCTCACTGCTGTGTTGACGTTTTCGAGAATTAGTCGTTGAGCACCGCCGAGTTTAGAAACGCGATAGAGCGTTCCTGTCTCGGCGTGATTCTCAAGGTAGTAAACGAAGGTGCCGTCAGGTGAAAACGAAAGACCGCTGTATCGCGAATCTGAAACTGGAGTGACGCGAAGATCGCTGGCAGTGGCCAGTTCTCTTACGTGTACCGAGTGCTTTCCGGTCTCAACCACGCTGTAGGCCACGTACTTTCCATCAGGCGAGATCACGATCTCGTTGATGTCGCCGGACAAGTGCAATCGTTCAAAACGCAGATTGGTAGCGCGACTAAGCAGAGTGGCGTTGGAGCCGGTTTCTAAGGTGTAAAAGCCGGCGACTACTATCAAAACCAGCGGCATGATTACCGACAACTTCCTGAACATACCGTTCCTTAACAGCGCTGATATTGCCGGCTCTTTTTTGTGTTGGTCCGGGACCGTGTCTATTCGTTCAGCAATCGTAATCGGACGAGGCGTGTCGGCCGTGAAAGAACCGCGCGAGCCTAGATCGAGTTGTTGTATAGCGTGAAGGAATTCTTCGGCGGTTTGGTAGCGGTCGTCAGGATCTTTTCTCAACGACTTGAGCAATACCGATCTCAACTCGGCAGACAACGATTCGCCGAGGTCTGGCTCATATTCCAAAATCGCTACGATGACTTCGCTGGTCGTCCTTCCCGGAAACGGGCGACGGTGCAAAAGCAACTCGAACAACACAACAGCGAGGCTCCAAAGGTCCGTTCTACTATCGACAGGTTGCCGGCGAATCTGTTCCGGCGACATGTATTGCCACGTGCCCATCAACATTTCCGGCTGCGTGTGTAAAGATGAAGTGCCGTCAAGTTCCGGCACGTCTCTCACACCTTCGATCAACTTCGCGAGTCCGAAATCCAGCACCTTTAGATGGCCATCGTCTGTGACGACAATGTTTTCGGGTTTGATATCGCGATGAATCACTCCTGCTTTGTGCGCGGCGGCCAGTGCAGTGCAAACCTGTTTAGCGATCTCGAGAGCTTTCGCTTCGTCCAACGCTGCTGTATTCAGGAGTTCACGAAGTG
>DATELP010000185.1:0-9051 GCA_035276425.1 Pyrinomonadaceae bacterium | reverse complement strand
ATCCTGGTAGCGCTTGTAAACCACCAACATGCGGCCCATCAGCATCAGCGAAGTCGGATTACGCGCATCGAGTTCCAAAGCCCGTTTCAAAACCGTTTCCGACTGCGGCCACAACTGTTCCGCCTGTAGCGAATCGGCAATCAAATTCAACGTCGCCGGATCTTTTGCCAACTCAGTCGCCTTTTCATACAAGGGCGCCGCTTCACCCGGACGCCCGGCTCGATTCAACATCCGGGCGAGGTGCGCGTAAGCCACGGCGAATTGCGGATCGATTTCGATCGCCCGGCGATAGGAATGCTCAGTCTCACTGTTCGCCAAGCCACGCGCTTGCAGCGCCACTCCCAAACGATCCCAACCAACCGCATTCTTCGGATCGATTTGGACCGACTTGCGCGCGAATGCTTCGGCTTCAGCAAATCGCTTGGCGTTGTCACCATTCGTACGCGGCTGGACCAGCACCACGCTCAACGCTACGTGCGCGTCCGCGTCTTTCGGCGCCCATGCAACCGAATTGCGATACGCAGTTTCCGCATCGTCCCAACGCTGCTGATCGGCGTAGACGTTTCCCAAGCCATAAGCGGCGCGCGCATCGCGCGGACTTAGTTTCAAAACTTCCTTGTACGAATCTTCAGCACCGGCGAAATCTCGCGCATCGCGTGCCTGGTTACCTTTGTCGAGCAAGTCTTCCACCCGCTCGGCGACACGTGCGCGCGCGTTGCCGGTAGGTCTCGTGCCGGGCTTGGCGGTTGCGGATGGCTTGGTGGTGGTCCCTTTCTTTTTCGTTTCGGGGTTCTTCGGGCGGAAGATTCCAGCGCCACCGCCGACGTCTGAACCGACATCCTGCGCCAGCGACTGACCGGCAAAGGAAACACTCAAACACACGGCGGCAGACAGCAAACACGCCGCGCGCACTATTGCGTTGGCTCTCATCATTACTCTCCTACTACTGTATGGATTGCTAATATTGAGACTAACCTCGGCTGAAAAACCGTCTTCTATAAAGAACCGTCCTGGGACACTGAAGAAAAGCTGTGCTGGATTGTATCAGCTTTTGCGTGATGAGTAATCAGACGTTAAGGCCCGCTGCGTACAAGCCGAAAGCCCAGCAGCGAGGTTTTGGTCGAAGGCGCAATAAAGGAGCGCATACACGCCGTGACCGGCGCGTCGGACTTATCCGGGTCGCTCAGAAAACCTCCGCCTCTAATCGTAATCCAGTTTTGGCCCTCGTTGGTCAATTCTGCTCGATTGCCGGGATAGGCGGATGGTTTTGACGAGGTCCATTCCCACGCATTCCCAATCAAATCGGCCACGCCCCACTTGTTTCTTCCTTCAGGACGCGAACCTACCGGCGCCGGCGTCGCCTCCTTCAACACCGCGGCATCTTTTTTCCACTCAGGACCCCACGGGTACAGATCGGATTGCGCGCCGTTTCGCGCAGCGTATTCCCATTCCTCTTCTGTAGGTAGCCGATAAGTTACCTGATCGCGTTTGGAGCGCCACGCGGCAAACGCAACGGCGTCGTCGAATGACACATTGACGACAGGAAAGAGTTCCTGCCCAAACGGTGGCGTGGTTCCCGGCCAGTGAGTCGGCGGCTTGTGATTTGTTTCCCGGACGAAGCTGGCGTATTCAGTGTTCGTAACTTCCGTGCGGTCCATCTGAAAGGATTGCACCGCGACCCGGTGCGACGGAGTTTCCAATAGCGGCCCCTTTTCCCAACCCATCAAAAACGAACCACCTTCAATCGCGACCATGTCTGCTTTTCCGTTGCTACCGATCGCGGGCGACGGCGTTGGTCCCGGCCCAGATCCTTGTTGGTAACGGTATAGGAAAAATCCGCTGATACCCAGCACGGCAACGATCAGCACCAGAACTGCCGCGCCCACAAACCACAATGGCGAGACTCGCCTCGGTTGTTCGAGATCGATCTGATGCCTGATCGGTTTCGAAGGACTGTGAACAACGGCGGGTGGCGGCGCAACCCGGACGTGCGTAGTCTCAGGATCTTCAACCGGGTGCAGCGGAGTAGTCGCCGGAACCGGAGGCGGCTTCGGCGGCGGTGATGCGGCGTCCACGCCGCCCATCGTTCCGGCCATCAACTCAAACGAAGCGGCAAAGTTAGTGTCAGGATTGATCGGGGCTTTCGTTGTTGTTCCCGGCGTGTCGGTTGGCGGTGGATTGAGCGTCGTAACCGCTGAAGCAATCGTGCGGTTCGGATCGGTCACGACCGTTTCACGCAACGATCCGACGTACGGCGTCGCGTTAATCGCGGCGTGCAGTTCTTTCAGAAAGTTATCGACCGAATCAATGCGTGCTTCGACTTCCTTCTCCAGCGCATGTCGCACAACCGCTTCAATCGCCGGCGGCACCGTGACACCCATCGACTGAAAACTCGGCGGCGGCATCGTCAGATGCTTCTTCATGATCGACGGGATCGACGAGCCTTTGAAAGGCACTTCACCGCAAAGCATCTGGAAGAGAATCACGCCGAGACTGTAGATGTCCGCGCGCGCATCGGGTTCTTCATCGGACCACTGTTCGGGCGCCATGTAATAAGGCGAACCCATCAGTCCACTCGTCTGCGCCTGAATGAACGATCCGAGCAGTTCGCCCGATTTGATCTTGGCCAGACCGAAGTCGAGTATCTTCACGCCTTCGGCGATCGGCACGCCGTCCTGGACCATGATGTTGAGTGGCTTCAGATCGCGATGCACGATGTTCTGACGATGCGCCGCGCCGACTCCCGCCGCGATCGCCGTGATGAACTCCCACGCGCGTTGCGGCGGCATCGCACCTTCCTTCGCCATGATCTCCTGCAACGAGTGTCCTTTGACAAACTCCATCACGAGGAACGGCATCGTGCCGCGCACCACGCCGAAGTCCGTAACCGCGATGATGTTCTGATGGCGAATCGCTGCGGCGGCGAGTGCCTCCTGCCGGAAACGCGTGGTCAGATTCGGATCGTTACCGACGAGATCGGGCAGGATCACTTTGATCGCGTGTGAAGTTTTAAGAAAGATGTGCCGCGCCTGAAAAACGGCGCCCATGCCGCCTTGCCCGAGACGTCGTTCGAGCAAGTAGCGGGCATCGAGTGTGGGTTCGCCTAAGATCGTGGGTGCAGTCGGCTCACCGTCCTGGGGGCAGGAATCGGTTTCGTCAGGGTAGCAACGCCTGCACTTAGGGCATTCTTTCATCTAGGAGGAGTATACATCACCTGATAACAACGTTTACGAGGCGTTCCGGGACGACAATTACCTTCACCACTTCGCGTCCATTGATTAATGCACGGACCCGCTCGTCTGCGAGCGCCGACTCGCGCAGTTCATCTTCAGTCACGCCGGGCGAAGCAATCACGCGCGAGCGCAGTTTTCCGTTGACCTGGATCGGGATCTCGAGTTCGTCGCGCGCCGCGAGTTCGGGATCTGCTACCGGCCAGCGTCGCGTGCCTGCCTGCAACAAACCGCCGGTGTGACCTAAACCTTCGAACATCTCTTCCGCGGCGTGTGGCGCAAACGGCGCGAGCATGATCACGATCGCTTCCAACGCTTCGCGCACCGCGAACACGTCCGCGTCAGACGCCGTCGCCGGGTCGGCGTTGAAGTCAGTCAGTTGATTCAACAATTCCATCAACGCAGCCACACTCGTGTTGAAGTGCAACCCGTCGAAGTCGCTTGTGATCTTCGCGATCGTTTGATGTGTCTTGCGCCGCAACGAACGAGCACTTTCACTAAACTCCAACGTGGGCATGTCACCCCCGCTGCCGCTGCTCAATCTTTCATGCCAGCGCCAGACCATTGTGTACAAACGGCGCAGGAAACGCACCGCACCTTCTGTTCCCGTTTCAGACCAGCGCAACTCGTTCTCGACCGGCGCCGCGAACAAGACGAACAGCCGCGTCGCATCGGCGCCAAACGCCGCGATCATCTGATCGGGATCGACGCCATTGCCGAGACTCTTCGACATCGCTTTCCATTCGTCAGTGCCTTCGATGCGGTTCGTCACCATGCCTTGCGTCAACAAACGCTTCACGGGTTCATCGAAATCGATCATGCCGAGATCGCGCATGAACTTGGTCCAGAAGCGCGTGTAGATCAAGTGCATCACGGCGTGTGAATCGCCGCCGATGTACTGGTCCACCGGCATCCAATGCTTCGCCAGGTTCGTATCAAACGGCGCGTCTTCGTTTCGCGGATCGAGGTAACGGAAGAAGTACCACGACGAATCGACAAACGTATCCATCGTGTCTGTTTCGCGTCGCGCGGGTGCGTCACAGTTTGGACAATTGGTATTCACAAACTCCGGCACACCCGCCAGCGGAGATTCGCCTGTTCCCGTGAAAGCAGCGTTGTTTGGCAACATCACAGGGAGCTGATCGTAAGGCACTGGAACCATGCCGCAGTTCGGACAATAGATCACCGGCACAGGCGCGCCCCAGAATCGTTGACGCGAGACGCCCCAATCGCGAATACGATAAGTGACTGCCGCTTCGCCGAAACCGTTCAACTTCGCGTGTTCGGCCATGTCCTTCATCGCGACTTCCGACAGTTTCCCGCCCCATTCACCGCTGTTAATCAGGACACCGTAACCGGTGTACGACTCGCGCATTTCCGCGGACGCATCACCGGCGACAGTTTCGACCGGTTCGGCTTTGATCTCTTCATGAGTGATGGGACCAATCACCTGACGGATCGGCAACGAATACTTCTGCGCAAACTCAAAATCGCGTTCGTCGTGCGCGGGCACACTCATCACCGCACCCGTGCCGTATTCCATCAGCACGTAATTCGCGACCCACACCGGCACAGTCTCGCCGCTGAACGGATTGATCGCGATCACGCCCGTGTTCAGACCTTCTTTCTCTTCCTCAGCTTCGTCGCCACGCGTCGCTCGCTGTTGCTTAATCTTCTCCGCAAACGCATCGACATCCGGCTTCAACGCGGAGCCTTCGAGCAACTCGTTCAGCAACGGATGCTCGGGTGACAGGATCACCGCGGTCGCCCCGTAGATCGTGTCGATGCGCGTAGTGAACACACGAATTTTCTTGTCACTGTCTTTGACCCCGAAATTGACGTACGCGCCTTCGCTGCGGCCGACCCAATCGCTCTGGCGTTTCAAAACCTTCTCGGGCCAACCGGCTTCGATCTGTTTGATATCTGCGACGAGCTGTTCGGCGTAATCGGTGATGCGCAGGAACCACTGCTCCAGATCGCGCTTCTCAACCTTCGCGCCGCAACGCCAGCAGATTCCGCCCGACGACTGTTCGTTCGACAACACAGTCTCTTCTTTCGGACACCAGTTGACCTGCGACGTTTTCTTGTAAGCCAAACCGCGCTCGAGCATCTTCAGGAAGAACCACTGGTCCCACTTGTAATAATCAGGACGGTGCGCCGCGATCTCGCGCGACCAGTCGTAACTGATCCCGAGGCGCTGCAACTGTCCGCGCATGTGCTTGATGTTTTGTTCGGTCCAATCGCGCGGATTCACACCGCGTTTGATCGCCGCCTGTTCGGCAGGCTGGCCGAAACTGTCCCAACCGATCGGATGCAGGACGTTGAAACCTTGCAGACGTTTGAACCAGGCGAGCGCGTCGCCGATTGAATAGTTGCGCACATGGCCCATGTGCAGGAAGCCTGACGGGTAGGGCAGCATTTCGAGCGCATAAAACTTCTCGCGCGGATCCTCTTCCTTCGCCTCAAACGCGCCGCTCTCGTTCCAGCGCTGCTGCCACTTCTGTTCGATCTGTTCAGGAAAATACTTTTCGTCCATAAGTTTGTCATCTTACTGGAACCGGCCACGGATGAACACTGACGAACACGGATCAGTGTGTTTCCGTGTTTGTCTGTGGCAGATCAGTCACGAATGAGCGCAGTTTAGTGAGATTTTCCAAATCCGCGCGAGGATCGTCGTAGGGGGTTTCGAGGATGAACGCGGCGTGTTTCAGCTTCGGATGTTGGGCGACGCGGCGCAAAGCTTCCGTGCCGATGTGACCCTCGCCGATGTGCCAGTGGCGATCGACGCGCGAGTTGTACACGGCGCGCGAGTCGTTGAAATGAATGGCGCGAACGTTCTTTACACCGACGGTTTTCTGCACGCGTTGCAGTAACGCTTCCAGTCCGTCGGCTTCGCGAATGTCGTAACCAGCCGTGAACGCGTGCGCCGTGTCCAGACAAACTGCAAGCGGAAGCTTCGGGCACGCGCGCATGATCGATTCGAGATGTTCGAAGCGATGACCGATGCAGTCGCCTTGTCCCGCAGTGTTCTCGAGCAAGATGCGCAGCGAACCGAACTTCAATCCCTTGCACGCAATCTTCAAACTCTCGGCGCACAACTTGATCCCGTCCGTCTCACAAGCACCGCGCGCACTGCCCGGATGGACCACGAGGTAATCCACGCCCAACAACAACGCGCGCTCAACTTCCTCGCGAAACGACACGCGCGACTTTTGCAAGAACACGTCATCAATCGCCGCGAGGTTCACGAGGTAATTGCAGTGAATCAACACCGGCGAGATCTTCGTTTGCTTGCGCGTGTTGCGAAACAACAAAACGTCGTCGCGCGTCAACGGCTTCGCCATCCAGCCGCGCGGGTTGCGCGAGAACAACTGCACCGTTTCACAACCCGTGTCCTTTGCGACAATCAGCGCGTTGTGTACGCCGCCCTTGATGGGAGCGTGAAAACCAATCTTCGGCTTACGAGACACCATACAATCCACAGATTCCACAGATTACTTTCTGTGTAATCTGTGGATGGTTTTTGTCTATCGTTGCGCGTCCATCACGCGCAACATGTTTCCCCCCAGGATCTTGTCAACATCGCTTTCAGAATAACCACGCTTCAACAACTCGCGCGTGAGGTTCGGCAAGTCTGCAATCGTCGCGAGATCCGCCGCCGTGCTTTGCACGCCGTCGAAGTCCGATCCAATCCCGACGTGGTCCACGCCGACCAGCTTCACGATGTGATCGATATGGTCCACGATGCGTGAAACATAAACCGGCGGCAGACGCCGCGCGAACTCGCGCGACCGCACCCGATCACGAGCCAACTTCTTCTGCACTGCGCCACCGGGTTCGGACTCAGAAGCCTGTTGCACCATCGGCGCGATCTCGACGTCGACCTTTTTCTTCAACGCGCTCCACCCGGGTTCGACGTGTTCCGGATAGAAGATTACGTTCACCACGCCGCCGGTCTTCGCGAGTGCGCGAATCATGTCGTCAGTCAGATTACGCGGCACGTCGGCAATCGCGCGGCAAGCTGAATGGGTAGCAACAACCGGTTTCGTCGACGTGTTTACAATGTCCCAAAACGTTTTGTCGGAAACGTGTGAAACGTCTACCATCATTCCGAGGCGATTCATCTCGCGCACAACGCTTTTACCGAAGTCGTTGAGACCGCGCGTCGCGCCGACTTCGTCACCGGACGATCCGGCCCAGCTCGTGCTGACACTCCACGCCGGCGACATGTAACGCACGCCGAGATCGTAATACCGCTGCACGTTCTCGAGTTTCTCGTCGATCGCGTAACCGCCTTCGAGTCCCATCAACGCCGCGATCTTTCCGTCCTGCACGGCGGACTGTACGTCAGCCGCCGAGGTCGCCAGTTGCCATGTTTCCGGATGCTGCTCGGCTAATGCTCGAATCGCCGCAATCTGGTCGTCTGCGCGTTTAACAGCGCGTGCGCCGGTGGCGCCAAACAACTGCGGTTCGACCCAGATCGAGAAAAACTGCGCGTCTAAACCGCCCACTTTCGCGCGCACCGCGTCGAAATGGCCGTCGCTGAGTTGCTGCTGGAGATCGACGTGCTCGTCCAGCACGCGTTGCACCGTGTCGGCGTGCATATCGACGGTAATTGCGCGTTTATGAATACTGAGCGGATCGTTAGCAGAATTCTGGGCCACGGGCGTAGATTTTGTGTCATTCATGTTGTTGTTAGAACAACCGGCGAGAAAGGTTGCAACCAAAATTAGCGTAATTAAAAAGTGTGGTTTAAGCCATCGCATTTCGATGTTACGCAAGCATGATTACAGGAGGCAAGCGTTCTTGCCAAGCGAACTCTATCTACTGTATTGTGCCCTATTCCCGCTTACTTTTTTCCTGAAGGAGTAAAAACACTCATGTTCTCAAAAGAGGGAACCAATCGAGATATTAAACCACCTCGTATCGTCGACGTCGTCTGGCATAACGGTGAATTTATTAAATGGGACGACGCGCGAGTGCACGTGATGTCACACGTTTTGCACTATGGTTCAAGTGTCTTTGAGGGCATTCGCTGTTACTCCACTAAACGTGGTCCAGCCGTTTTTCGTCTGTCCGAGCACATGCAGCGGTTTCTCAACTCCGCGAAGATCTATCGCATGGATCATCCGTGGACGCTCGATCAGTTAAACGACGCGGCCATCGAAATCGCGCGCCGCGGTGGACTCGATCAGTGCTACATCCGGCCGATTCTGTTCCGCAGTCTTGATGAAGAACATCCGGCGTTTGGCGTGAATCCGTTTCCCAATCCGCTCGCTTGCTACATCGGCGCGTGGGACTGGGGCAAGTATCTCGGCGACGAAGCGATCGAACGGGGCGTGGACGTGTGCGTCTCGACCTGGAACCGGCTGACGCCAAACTCGATGCCCGCGATGGCCAAGAGTGGCGCCAACTACATGAACTCGCAGTTGATCAAGATGGAAGCGCTTTTGAACGGCTTCGCGGAAGGCATCGCACTCGACGATCGTGGTTACGTTTCGGAAGGCTCCGGCGAGAACATCTTTGTCGTGGCTGGCGACGTGGTCCTGACGCCGCCACTTTCGTCTTCGATTCTGCCGGGCATCACGCGCGACAGTGTGATTCAGATCTGTCACGAACTCGGCATCACGGTTAAAGAGCGTACGATTCAACGCGCGGCGCTTTACGTTGCGGACGAAGTTTTCTTTACCGGCACTGCTGCGGAAATCACACCGATTCGCTCCGTCGACCGGATCACGGTCGGACGCGGCGGGCGCGGTCCAATCACCGAGGCGATTCAGAAAGTATTCTTCGCGATCACTAAAGGCGACCGCAAAGCGCC
>DATELP010000184.1:0-4311 GCA_035276425.1 Pyrinomonadaceae bacterium | reverse complement strand
ATGCCGGGCTCCCTTATGCAGCTCGTTAAAACGTGTAAGGAAACACAACTGCCAATAACAATGAATTGGCTCTCGCTGCCTAATTAAGCACCGAGCGTCTCGCCGCAAGTTGCTCATGCGCGCGGAGTGAGATGTCACTTAGATGAGCTGGCCCGCTGCTTCGGTCCGTGGCAGTGGGCGAGACTAAAGCCGGACTAGCTCGTGTCGAGGTCTCGTCGCTTCACTGACTCGGCATTGAGCAAAGTTTGTCAGGTTCGCCTGGCAAGAAAGAGAAGCGACTAAGCATGTAGAGTCCTTCGGGGTTGGTTTTTGGATCCGAGTTCAACTCTCGGCGCCTCCACCATATTTTAATTGCGGGAGTCCTCACTCCCGTTGAGCGGCCCAGAGATAAGAGATATGAGCACAACTCAAACTCACTTAATGACTGCGGAAGAGCTAGGCAACTTACCGGACAGTCCATATCGTCATGAACTAATTAAAGGAGAACTCCTCACGATGCCTTCTCCCAAACCTGTACACGGGCGGGTTGTCGCCAACCTTACGATACTTCTGGGACAACATGCCAAAGCCAACCGCCTTGGCCATGTCTACACCGAGTCTGGCTACAAACTGGAAAGCGATCCGGACACTGTTTTGGGTCCCGACGTTTCCTTCGTCTCACGGGAACGTGCTACCCAAGCGGAAGATGATTATCACGATGGTCCGCCGGATCTAGCCGTTGAGGTTCTATCTCCGGGCGATAGAAAAGGTTACGTTGAACGCAAACTAGCCCTGTATTTAATGACAGGAACACGATCGGTTTGGCTCGTGAATCCTCGGCGTCGAACGGTTGAAGTGATTTCATCACATGACGATCGCCGAACTCTTCACGAGACTGACGAACTCGTCGACGACACGGTTCTCGAGTTTCGCGTCGCCGTATCTGAAATCTTCGACTAGCCCATTTGGATCGCAACCTACCAATCGGAATCTTCGATAGCGGCGTCGGCGGTTTGACTGTCTATCGTGCTTTGCACGAACGTCTGCCGAACGAACGCTTCGTCTACCTCGGCGACACCGCGCGCGTTCCTTACGGCACGAAATCTCTCGCCACAGTAGAACGCTACGCGGTCGAGAATTCGAAGTTTCTCGAAGCGCACGGAATCAAGCTGCTCGTCGTGGCGTGCAATACGGCCTCGGCTTTGGCTTTGCCCGCCATTCGCCGGGCGATAAAAGTACCGGTGATCGGTGTGATCGAGCCGGGTTCGCGGGCGGCTGTGGAGGTAGCGGGCGGAACAAACATCGGCGTCATCGCCACGGAGGCAACAGTCAACAGCGGTGCGTATGCGAATGCCATTGCGGCCTTACGAGCCAACGGCGAAGTGATCGCACGTGCTTGCCCGCTCTTCGTCCCACTCGCCGAGGAAGGTTGGGCGAACACGGACGTCGCCCGGATCGTCGCAAAACAGTATCTGAGCGACTTTAGCAAAACGTCGATCGGCGCGCTCGTGCTTGGTTGCACTCACTACCCGATTTTGAAAGACATCATTACTGAAACTGTCGGACACAAGATTCCGTTGATCGACTCAGGCGCCGCAACCGCCGCTGACGTCGAATCGTTACTGGAAAGTTCGGCCCAAACACACGATCAATTGCTTAATCTCGATCAGGAACGTCGCCTTTGTGACGACCTCGATCATTTTTATGTCACCGACACAGCCGAAAGGTTTGCTAAAGTAGCTGAAAGATTCTTAGGATCGGCTCCGTCAATTATCGAGGCCGTGGAAATTTGGGGACATGATGAGCTTCGAACGCACTGACGGCCGCGCCCATGACGAACTGCGGCCCGTGCAAATAACTCCCGGCTTCCTGTCTTATGCCGAAGGTTCGGTATTGATCGAGATGGGAAGCACTCGCGTCATTTGTTCTGCGTCGCTCGAAGATCGAGTGCCGCCTTTCCTGCGCAGTTCCGGACAGGGATGGCTCACCGCCGAGTACGCGATGCTGCCGCGTTCAACGCAAACGCGCTCCGCACGCGAAACCGGCCGTGGCGGTCCATCAGGCCGCACGCACGAGATTCAACGGCTGATCGGCAGAAGTCTGCGCGCCGTCGCGGACATGAAAGCGCTCGGCGAACGCACGTTGACTATCGATTGCGACGTTCTACAAGCCGACGGCGGCACACGCACGGCTGCGATCACCGGCGCGTACGTCGCATTCGCTCTCGCGAGTAATCATCTGCTGAGGAGCGGAAAGATCACGCGGCCGTTAACGTCGCACCAGGTCGCGGCCGTCAGCGTCGGCATCGTCAATAACACGCCGTTGCTCGATCTGAAGTACGACGAAGATTCGAAAGCGGAAGTAGACATGAACGTGGTCTGCACCAGCGATGGACGGTTCATCGAGCTGCAAGGCACCGCCGAGCGCGAGCCGTTCAGCCGTTCCCAAATGGACAAACTGTTAGCGTTGGCAACGCACGGAATCGAACAGTTGATCGAACTCCAGCAGGCGGTAATTGGCGCAGCGGCGAACGGTAAAGGGGTTTAGGGCATCCGAAGGAGTTGATATGAAACGCATTGTGACGTTCAGTTTGCTGTTGGCAACTTTGTTGGCGCAGGTGGCGACCGCGCAACAGACTTACACGCACGACAAAGTCGAGTACACGTTCGATCTTCCTTCAGCAACCTGGCGCTCCATTCTGGAGCCGGACGCCGCGCACGAAAACCCCGAGTTTGTTTACGGCGATCGACTTGACGGTTACCTGACGATTCGCAAAGAAGTGGTCGAAGCCGGAACCACGCCATCGCAACTCGCGCAGCGCGATGCAGATTTGAAACTCCGATTCCTGCCCGGGTTTGTTCAGGGTAAAGAAGACACTTTCAACGGACGTCTCGACGGCGTCACGATGTCTTACGAATACGTGCGCACCGGAAAAACAATGCTCGGCCGCACCTATTATTTGCAGGCCGACAATCGCACCATCTACGCGCTTCGTTTCACCGGCTTGCGCGACAAGTTGAGCCGGATTCGCAATCAGACAGACATCATCGCCCGCACCTTCAAACTCAAATAGTGAAGCTGCAACTCGCCCGCGGATTAGCAATTCAGCCTTCGCGTATTCACGGTAAAGGCTGCTTCGCGACCATTCCTTTCAAAAAGCGACACAAGATCGCCGAGTATGCCGGCGAGAAGATCTCAAACGCCGAAGCGCGACGCCGCGCGCATCGACGGATGCTCAGAATTTGTGAAGTTAATAGTCGTTGGAGTTTGGACGGCAGTCGCGGCGGAAACGGCACGCACTACATCAATCACTCGTGCAGTCCGAATGCGTTTATGCAGATCCTGCACAACCACATTCTCTTTCGTGCCCTGCGCGACATCGAAGCCGGCGAAGAGATAACGATCGATTACCAGCAGACGCTACACTCAGACGACAAACGATGCATTTGCGGCGCCAGCGACTGTCGCGGAACAATCAACCGTTAACACAGAATCTGCGTAATCTGTGGATTACAACCGCGGCAACGTAAAACTGAACCTCGATCCACGTCCTTCTTCAGTATCCAGATTCACTTGTCCGCCGTGCTGCTCGACCACTTCTCGCACAAACGACAAACCCAGCCCCGTCGACTCCTCGTCTTTCTCCTGTCCTTCGCGAACGACGCGATAAAACTTGTCCCAAACACGCTCGCGTGATTCAGCGGGAATCCCATAGCCGCGATCTTCGACACAGACGCGCACAGTCTCGGCTTCAAGCGCCGTCGAAACAGTCACGGTCGTTCGCTCCGGACTGTACTTGATCGCATTGTGGACCAGGTTCTTCACCGCCTGCGTGATCAAACTCTTATCAGCAGCAACTGGCGGAATGCGATGCGCCGGTTGTTCGATCAGACGAATGCGTTTCTTCTTTGCGACAGGTTGTAGCGAGGCGATCGTGTCACGCACGACTTCATCCAGCCGCAGCGGAATCTTCAACACTTCCTGCTTGTCGCTGCGTTGCAACTGCGTCACCGAAAGGAAGGTATTGATCATGCGCGACATGCGCTGCGATTCGTTCGCGATGATAGATACAAACTCACGCGCCTGTGGCGGAATGCTGTCGTCGTTGGTTAGCAACTCGGCGAAACCGTTGATGCTCGTCAGCGGCGTCCGCAGTTCGTGCGACATCAGCGAGATCATGTCGCTCTTCAGTTTTTCAAGTTCTTTGGTTTGGCTAAGGTCCTCGACATAAACAGCGATGCCGATCGGCTCGCCAGTGCCGGCGTCCTGTTGATCGCGCAACAGCGAGATGCGCAGCTTAAGAGTCTGATCTTTTTGATCGAAGTCGAGCTC
>DATELP010000183.1:0-10062 GCA_035276425.1 Pyrinomonadaceae bacterium | reverse complement strand
GCCGAGAAACGTGTGCGCCTCGGCGGTCGGGTAGGTCTCGATCGAGCGTTTATAAAGCTCAATCGCCCGCTCGTAGTCATTGGCAAGCTGCGCTTCGTAAGCCTCGTGAAAAAGCTGATTGGCTTCGTAGCGTTTGTTTGCCGAACTGTCGTCGTGCATCTCCATCACGTCCATCCAATCCGGGGAGCTGGAGGTTCAATTGCACTTGGGAGTCGACTTCTTAACCGCGTCTAAACGCTTGATGCGTCCTTCAACTTTCGGCGCGATGGACCGCACGGAACTGATCGCGCGTTGCACCACTTCAGAATCCATCGGCGCTTTGTCAGCAGGCAGGAGCACTGTTGCACCCTTGAACATCGAGTAACCGTCGCCGCCATCGAGTGCGACGAATGTCGGCGCGACCAGCGAATACTTCTTCGTTTCGTCGAGCGGCTGGCCGTTGACCTTCAAATCGACGATCCGCGACCCCGGTGGTTTCGACGCGTCGAACGAGAACTGAATCCCCGAAACCTGCGGAAAACCTCCCGGTTCTGCGTCTTCGGCGGCGCGGCTGACGCCGTGTTCGAGCGCCGCCCGCAGCGTCGCGCCCGTTATTTCTATCTTAACTATCTTGTTTTTGAAAGGGAGCATTGATAAGACGTCCCGGACGGTCAACTGCCCGGCGGGAAACAATTCATCAGCGCGAATGGCGCCGCCGTTGAGCAGTGCAACGTCCGCAGCGGTCGCTTTGCGAAAGGCGTCGGTGATGAAGTTGCCGACGTTGGTCTCTTTGGTGCGGCCTTCAGCACTGCGCGCGTCGAGTGGAACGCTCGTGCGTCCGACCGGTTTCGCGAGTTCAGCCAAAAGCGACGCATACTTTTTATAGACCGCGGAAAACTCCGGCGCCTCAGCGGTGTCTTTCGTGACCCTTACAACTTCCCAGTCGATACTCTGAAGCTCGCCAGTGCTTTTCGAGATGTTGAGATCGATGCGTCCCATTTCGCGCGCGTCCGCGGTCATCTTGAAGATCGGCGCACGGCCCGCGTGCGACTCGAGCAAGGTGTGCTCGTGGCCACCTACGATGAGATCGACGTCAGCGCAACGCGCGACTTCTTTGTCTTCGCGCATCGACAGGTGAGTCAGAGCGACGATCACCTTCACGCCGCGATTGCGGAGTTCGGAAACCATCTCCTTCGCCGTGTCGCACGAGTTGCGAAACACGACGTTCGGTCCCGGCCGGGAAGTAACTTTGGTTTCGGGGAGTACGAGACCGAAGATCCCGATCTTCACGCCGTTGAATTCGCGAATGACGAACGGGTCCACGCCGCCGAACGGTTTGCCCGTTGTCGTGTCGATGACGTTGGCGGCGATCCAGCGAAACTTCGACTCCCCGATTCGCTGTTTCAACACGTCTGGTCCAAAATCAAACTCGTGGTTGCCAAAGGTGGCGTAGTCGAGACCGATCGTGTTCCACGCCTCGATCATTTGCGCGCCTTTGTAGGTGATTGATTCAACGGACGGTGAAATCGTGTCGCCAGCGAGCAGGAAGAGCGTGTTGGGGTTACCCTTTTGAATTTCCTTTTTGAGCGTCATTAGCCGGGCGAGTCCGCCCGTAGTGTTTTGGTCTACGGGCGCAAACTGGTAGACGTCGTTGACCTGAAGCAGTGTCACGCGAACGTTGCAGTCGGTTTGTTGGGGCGATGCGGTGGTTAGGAAAGCGCAAACGAGCAACGCGACGGCCAGCGCCACACGCCGCAACTGGGGGAGCAACTCAGGGGTCATAGTGTTTTCCTTTAACGTTTGGACTAGCGGTTTGAATCCGCGTTTTGAGTCCAAGCTTCAGCTTGCGGTTTTCAGAAAGAACAACCTAAAGGTTGAACTCAAAACGCGGATTCAAAACGGGAACGCAAAACTCATTTAGAAATTCTGAAATCGCGAGGAACGTGAATTATACTCGGGCTGCCCCGATGCCGAATAGCGAAACATTCTTCATAACCGGGTTCCCTGGCTTCATCGCCGATCGTTTACTCGAACGACTCGCACGCAAACAGTGCCGCTTCATCCTGCTCGTGCAACCGTCGTGGCTGGACCGCGCGCGTCACGAGGTCGATCGCATCTCGCGTCTCACTAACCGCGACGTTTCAGACTTTCAGATCGTCCAGGGCGACATCACGCAACCAGCTTTGGGCCTCACCGCCTCTGATTTAGAAACCACACAACAACAAACCACGCGTGTTTTCCATCTCGCCGCGCTTTACGATCTCGCTGTCGAATGCGAGCCTGCGATGCGCGTCAATGTCAGCGGCACTCGCAACGTGATTGAGTTCGCACGCACGCTACCTGCACTACAACACTTTCATCACGTCTCGACGTGTTACGTCGCGGGCAAGCGTGAAGGTGCGATCCTGGAAACCGAACTACGTCACGACGCAGGCTATCGCAACTTTTACGAAGAATCGAAATACCTCGCGGAGCTCGAAGTTGAAGCGGTGAAGGATCAGTTGCCGGTGACGATTCATCGTCCGTCGGTCGTGTGTGGTGATTCCCGGACAGGCGAAACCGTCAAATACGATGGCGTTTATTACCTGATACTTTACCTGTTGCACTTTCCGTGGTTGTCGTCGGTAAACATCGGTAACCACCGCGTCAGTTTGAACCTCGTGCCGGTCGATTTCGTCGTGGACGCGATGGCCGGGCTCGCATTCGATCAAGACGCGATCGGCAAGACCGTGCAACTCGCTGATCCTTCACCGCTAAGTACTAACGAGCTTTTCAACGCGATCGCGCGCTCGGCTAACGGCAAACGTTCGCGAATCACTGCACCGGCGAAGTGGGTGCGGTTCTTTCTCATGTTGCCGCCGTCGCCGAAGATCTCGGGTCTGCCGCATTCAGCCGTGCCTTACTTCTTCGTGAAGCAACTCTACGACACCAGTCAGGCGCAAGCCCTGCTCAAACCCCACGGCATCCAGTGCCCATCGTTCCCAAGCTACGTCGATAACATCGTCGATTTCGTAAAAGCAAACCGTGTATTAGCCACAGACGGACACAGATAAACACGGACAGCGTAAAGACAGGTCGAGACGCGCTGACTACCTTTGTTCGTGTACGTCTGTGTTCATCCGTGGCTTGACAGAATCTAGATTTAGAATTAGTCTAAATCCACTGTGAAGGGAACAAAGAAAAACAGCGACCCCAAACTGACTCCGCAACGGGACGCGGTGTTTCAGGTGATCCGCGAACGTGAAGATCACCCGACCGCCAGCGATATCTTCGAAGCGGCGCGACGTCGTTTGCCCGGCATCAGCTACGCAACCGTCTATAACTCGTTGCGCTACCTGAAAGAAGCCGGCCTCGTGCGCGAGATCTGCTTTGGCGACAGCGCCAGCCGCTACGATCGCGAAACCGAACGTCACGATCATGCGATCTGCGACTGCTGCGGCAAGTTGGTCGATTTTCATCTCCCGGAAACAGCAGCACTTATGCAGGCCGCGGCCCGAAAATCAAAGTTCAAGGCGCAGTCGGTTCACTTAACGCTACGAGGAATTTGCCCTGATTGTAAGGAGTCGTCGTAAGCGCGTTCAACGGAATAATTCAACTTCTTTGGAGGATACATGACAGCAGCAACAGCAGTAGCAGCAGAAAAGGCGATGGTGGGCCAGCCCGCGCCGGATTTCGAAATGGCCTCAACGAAAAACATGGAGAAACTCAACGAGCCGGTGAAGCTTTCCGACTATCGCGGCAAGTGGCTCGTCATGGTTTTCTATCCGCTCGACTTCACGTTTGTTTGCCCGACTGAATTGACCACGTTCAGCGATCGTTACCAGGATTTCGAAGACATCGGCGCCGACATCATCGGCATCTCGACTGACTCGGTTTACTCGCACCGCGCGTGGTTGAACACGTCGCGTGACAACGGCGGCGTCGAAGGTTTGAAATACCCGCTCGCAGCGGACGCGACGAAGCAGGTTGCCGGCGATTACGGCGTGCTGATCCAGGACAAGGGCATCGCGTTGCGCGGTCTTTTCGTGATCGATCCGGAAGGCATTCTTCGCTACAAAGTCATTCACGACTTGAACGTGGGCCGCTCGGCGGAAGAGACGCTGCGCGTGATCCAGGCGTTGCAGACCGGTGGACTTTGCCAGGCTGAGTGGAAGCCCGGCCAGAAGACTTTGAATGGATAACAACTAGAAGCCATCCACAGATTTCACAGCTTATCTGCGTAATCTGTGGGTGGTTTTAAGGACTAAACAAATGGCGATGAAAATAGGAACAGAAATGCCGCCTCTCGACGGTGCGACTGAGTGGTTTGGTGGAACGCAGGCTCACGCGGAGTCGGAAATCATGGGCCATCCGACACTCGTTCACTTTTGGTCGGTGAGCTGTGGAATTTGTAAAGACAATTTGCCGCGCGTGGGACAGTGGCGCGACGAGAAGCGGCTTCAGGGATTACGTGTCATCGGCATTCACATGCCGCGCTACGAAACCGACACGGACGTCGAGAAGGTGCGTGAGTTGATCGGCACGTATGGAATCACCGAGCCGGTCGCGGTCGACAACGAGCACAAATTAAAAGACGCGTTTCACAATCAGAACGGCTATGTGCCGGCGTATTACCTTTTCGACGCGGAAGGAAAGCTGAAGAGCTTTGCCGCGGGAGAGCGCGGGCTGGATATGTTGAAATCGGCGATCGAGCGACTATTGCCGGTTGTAGAAGAAGCGGCAGCAGTATAGGTCCTATTGGTCCTATAGGACCTATACGATAAGACCTATACGACCTATTGCCCCGCGAGCAGCTCGCCCAACCGGAGCAGCAAATACAGACTGACAAACGCGCTTGCCAACGCGAGCGCGATCAGTCCGAGAATAATTCCTCCCACAAACAACCAATCACTGATTCTGCCCGACCGTGCTTCTTCAGCAGACACGGTCGCTCGTTTTTTCAGCAGGTCGATATTCTTGTGGTTCGACTTCCATGCCGCATCCGCTAGGTCGCCAACGACCGGTATCGAACCCGCGAGATAATCAAACGCGATGTTCAATCCCATCCTGGCCAGCGTCACTTTCGGCACGCGATAACGAACCGCGGCGGCGAGAATGTAAAACGAGACCAGCGATGTCGCGGTGTCGCCGAAGCCGGGAATCAATCCGATCAGCGCGTCGAGTCCGAAGCGCCACCCGAGCACGGGCACACGAAACAGATCGTCCATGAGCCAGCTCAAGTGTTCGAGACTCTTCTCAACGTTCGTGTCCTTGGCGGCTCGCCCGCTGCGGGCGCGTTCAATCGGAAATGCGTTAAAGCTCAAATCTCTCATGTCGTCTCAACTCATAGCCACAAAAAGGCACAAAAGGCACAAAATGTATTCACAAAATCTTTTGTGCCTTTTGTGCTTCTTGTGCCTCTTTGTGGCTCATCTCAACGAATACGCGTCATCTGTTGCCAGAAAAATTTCCCAACTTTGCCCAGCGCCGTCAACGCATTTTTATCACCGGAGCGCGGCGGCGCCTGCTGCTTCGACTGAATCCCCAACGACGTTGCCAACTCCGTATCGGGCGGGGCGATGTCCTCGTCACCACGCTTGGCCGTAAGCCAGCGGGTAAATGTACGTCCGATCATCCGCCTTTGTTCGACCGGCGCTTCCGCGACGAGCGCGATGCGCAGGTCTTCAAGCTGCGCGATCTCGTAGAGATTTGCCTGGTAATACTTGCGCAACGCCGCGAACACTTTCTCTTCGCCAAGCGTGCGCTGAAGATCGACGAACATCAATGAACCCTTCGCCGTGACGATCGCCGCATACTGAAACGTGTTGCGGTACTCGCGCGACGGCCGGTTCGCGTCCATGTCGTCGCCGCCAAACGTGCGATACATGCGATAGACACCGCGGACCTGATCGTCCAGCACCGCAGTCGCTCTTTCCGCGCCGTACATCTGTTGGTAGTAAAGCAGCGACGACCAGCACGACAGCGCCTCGTCGAGAATCGGCTCGCGCGCCGGATCGTTTCCAACCGCCGCGCCCCACCATTGATGCGCGACGAGATGCGCGACGGTCCACTCCAAACTTTCTTCAACCGACGGCCGTTGCTCGCGAATGATCTCCGGTAGATTGCGTACTGCGGGCGAGTCGAAATCCACGAAGAACGCACTCGCGATCACGTTCAAACCGGAAAACTCGCAACTCCCAAGACCCGCAACCAGCGGCGCTTCCGCAATGCTGACCTGTTTGAACGGCAACGGTCCAAACAGATTCGTAAACGTTCGCAACGAGTTAGCCGCGACGACGAGCGCGCGTTTGCCGACGCGTTCGTGATCGGCGAAATAGATCGAGCGCACGTTCGTGCCGTTCACTTCGGTGTGTTCGCTCTTCAAACCGCGGCCCGCGAGAATCGCAAAGTCGCGCATGGCAGTAGCGGTGAAAGTTTGTGTGTTCTTTTCTGAACGCGGGCCGGTTTCCATGCCCGAAGTGAAGACTTCCACACCGGACGCGGCCGTGACCGTCACTTCATAATCCGCTGCTTCGTTGAAGACGAAATCACCGACAGATGGTTCGACTTTGCGTCTCCACTCGTCACCGTCGTGAACCACGAGCGTCGGATAAGCCGTGCCGAGCAGCATGACGCCGCGGCAATGGAAGTTGATGTCGCGCGCGCGCCGGGTTTCGCGATCGCTGCGCAACGCGGCGCTGACCTGCTTCACAACGTGCGTCGTCAAACTCGTTTCGTCGCGATCGATCTCGGGCACAGTGCCTTTGAACTTGATCGTGACTTCAGCCGCGCCGCCCGGTGCAACCTGGTCGCGCAGATTAACTCTTAAAGTCGTGCCCTGGTCTTCGAGTGCGGAAAAGAGCGCAAGGTCGTCGGCAGAACGCACTTCGACGATGTCGAGGCGCGGTTCATCAGATTCGGCGGTGGGCTGATCGGCGACGCGCAGATTTGGATACAGGTGAAAATAGATGACCGAAGCCGGCTTTTCGCCGCCGTTGATCCAGCGAACGGTTTCCGTGCCCGTGTAGGAAAGCTTCTCGAAGTCGATCTTGATGTCGATCCGGTAACGGTGCCGCTCGGTTGGTTCTGTTTCTACTTTGGTCTGCGCGGCCGCGAGGCCGCAAAAGATGCACAAGAAGCAGAACGCAAAAAGTGTTGTTTGTGTCTTCTTCACCCGGCTCCTATCGAATTGTGATCGACTTTACCACGTCGCCGCGTTCGATCCTGTCGACTACTTCCATGCCTGCAACAACGCGTCCAAAAACTGTGTAACCGCCGTCGAGATGCGGTTGCGGCGCGTGGGTTACGAACCATTGCGAGCCGCCCGTGTCCTTGCCCGAGAGCGCCATACCGACGGTGGCACGATCAAAAGCCACTTCGTTTATTTCACAGCGGATTTGATACCCGGGTCCGCCGTTGCCATCGCCGCGCGGGTCGCCATCCTGAATCACAAAATTCGGCACGACGCGATGAATGGTGATGCCGCGAAAATAGTTTCGCCGGGCAAGTTGAACGAAGTTGTCTACGGTTAAGGGGGCTTCGCTGGGGAGCAGGTCAATAGTAAACGAACCTCTGGTGGTAGTCACGACGGCCTGGACTTTTCTGCCGATTCGCGCGAGCGCGCGGCGGTAATCGGCTTGCGTATTTCGCGTTTGGACGATTCCGATATGTATCGGAACGTCGGCTGTGCCGGTTGTTTTCAGGAGGGCGACGGCGCGACGGCGCACGAGATGATCGCGCATTCCGAGTGCGTCTCTAAAAGGCTCTGTTAAGACCTCTTTTCTTTGAATGCCGTCTTTTTGCTTGCTTAGTGAATCAAGGATTGAGAGCGCTGCATCGTTCAGGACGTCGCGAACGGCTTGCGGCCAGGCGGCGATAAGCGCCTTTGTGATTTCGTCTGAGGGAGGCACATCACCCAACAGGTCCGCGGCGGTGGCGCGAACAATGACGTCGGGTTTGCTCAGGTGTGCGATGAGAACCTGCTGGAGATCTTTTGGTTTGAAAGCGGCGAGTGCGCGCAGGACGTCGGGAATGCCGTAGTCGACTTTAGGGTAGTCGAGCATTTTGCGCAGTCGCGCTTCGGCTGCTGCCGGCAGTTCAGGTTTTGTTTTTTGCAACTCCGGCAAGGCTGCGAACTCCGCTAGCCCATTCGCGATCGCCGCGACAGCGCGCCAATCGGTGGGCGCGTTTAACTTTTCAATCTCAGCGAGATACGTGGCAGGAGCGACGCGCGCGAAAGCGATCTCGATCTCGGGCGCGGTGTGATTCAGCGTTTCGTTTTTGGATTTGAACCAGAAAATCGCGTCGTTATAGTCAGTTTCGGGAATCAGGCGACCGACGGTAGTCGCGATTTCGAGTATCTCGTTTCTGTTGGTAGTGATGTGTTTGAGCAGGAGATCGGCGGCGTTCGGGTTTTTCAGTGCGGCAAGAGCGCGAATTCCGCTGACTCTCACGCGGTCGTCGGTGTCCGAAGTGGCGCGAGACAGCAACAACGGGAACGAGTCTTTGTCTTCGGTGATACCGAGCACGCGCGCCGCATTGGCGCGGACGTTTGGATCGCGATCGGTATCTACTAAGAACCGGAGCCGCTCGTTACCGTCTTTCAGACGCAACCGCGCCAGGGCGTTTGCCGCATCGGAGCGAACACGCGCGTCCGGAGAATTCAAAAACTTCGCGAGTGTCGGGCCGATATCCGCTGGCCGCGAGCGCAACGCGGCGGTTATGCCGAGCAGAACCGTTAATTGATCCGCCTCGCGCGCCGCGTCAATCTCGAGTGCCGCTCGAATTATCGCGCCGATCTCACGTTGACGTGCTTGCTGTTCCTGCGGCAAAGCACCGGCGATCTTTCCGAGTGCCTCGAATACACGTGCGCGAAGTTCACCTCGCTCGTTGTTGTTCTTGAGGACTGCGATCAAAACTTCCGCCGCCGCAGGCGACTCGACCTCACCGAGCGCAAAAGCGGCCATCGCCCGCACGCTCGGATCGGTGTCGAGCTTCATCAAATTAGCGAGCGCCAGCACCGAATCTTCATTTCCGATCCTTCCCGCCGCCAGCGCCGCCCGTTTGCGAATCGCTGCGCTCCGATTCGAAAGCAAGCCGCGCAATTCATTATCCCAACGGCGTTCGTCTTCGGCTTGTGTGATCCGCAAAAGTACTGGAAGGGGAACTTGGCTAAAAGTCAGAGGGGTACAGACCGAAATCAGCGCAAGGCTGCAAATCAGAACGAAAGCTGCTCTTTTCATTTCGCTCCTAAAAACAAGAATCCACAGATTACGCAGATTAAATCTGTGTAATCTGTGGATAGTCAATGTGGAAAGTGCTTAGCTGACGGTGTTCGATACGTTCGGAATCGTTGCCGGCTTGGCTGCGGCGTCCGTACGGACCGGAGGCATCTTCGTGGTGTCGAGCGGCTCGTCCTTCTTGGTTTCGCGCTTCGCCTTCTCGGCGGCGTTGTGCATCTGAAGCATTTTGCAGCTTCCTTCGAAGATCGCGCCCTGCTCGATGATTAGCGAGGGCGTTTGGATATTGCCGTTTACTTTCGCGGCGCGGCCGAGTTCCAGCCGCTGCGTCGCGATGATGTCGCCGTTGATGGTGCCTTGAATCACCGCCACTGCGACTTCGATATTCGCGTCCACTGTGCCGTTGTTGCCGACGAGGAGTGTTCCGGTTGAAGAGGTAATCCGGCCCGAGAAGTGGCCGTCGACTCTCATCATGGCCTTGAAGTTGGCTTCGCCGGTGACGTCGGTGCCGCCGCCAACAAAACCACTCAACGTGCCTTCCCTGATGTCGCGCGCGAGGGTTTCGCTCTCGGTCATGGCGCCGCGAGGTGCGCTCGAGGCCGGTTCGGCTGCCGGTTTTGCTTCAACACCCGTTCCCTGATAGGAGGAGTAAGTTTTGGCAGTGGCGTAATCAGGAACTTCCGGTCTTTGGTTCGAGTGGTCCGTATCTTCCTGATCCTTGGCGTTCTTTCCTATCCTAAGCATTCATTTACCTCCGTAAAAATGGGGGCGCGGAAGTTTAGTCACCGGCCGTCGGAACCTTGATGCAACGAAACGACGCGCTTTCCTTTTGTTTGTGGATTTCCCTGACTTTGATCGCCAGGTT
>DATELP010000182.1:0-3633 GCA_035276425.1 Pyrinomonadaceae bacterium | reverse complement strand
TTAACACTCGCCAACCCTTACACAGCCGAATCCTTTCCCCGTTAAGAAAGAGGACTCGACCATGCCTGATAATCCTATCACGGAGAATGCTCCGCTTGATCCTGAAGACTGGCAGATCGTGTTTGAGCCTTATGCTCAATTCCCGATTCTGGCGCTCATTCTTGCGCAACACCTAACCGCACTCCAAGACCTTGCACAAACCGACGCAGCAAAGGCCACAGCCGCAATAAGCCGTGCTGTAGACGAACTCTACGAGCACAGCCAGTTCCGATCTGTGAGCCTGCAACTGTTCCGTACTACCGTGCAAGGGCGACTTCCCGTTGACGTTGAAAGCGTTATTAACGCTCTCAGAATAAGGACTTAGGCGATGGGCCACAAACGCCCAACGCCGCAGTACCTTGCGCCGAAGTTACAAGCCATTCGCGAGCACTTTGGAGTGAGCCAATATCGCTTGTCAAAATCCCTCCAAGTCGGGCGGACGCTCCTGTCTGCGTGGGAGTGGGGCCGACGGATGCCTAGCTGGTTCGTGCTGATACGCTACGCCAAGCTTGCTCGCGTTCCGCTCGAATTTATAGTTGACGATAATTTTGATCTCGACTACTTCAAAAGGTATCTCGCCGGAGTTGATAAAAGCGGTGAACTAAATCAGCCACAGGAACCCGACGAGCATCGCATGGTGGTTTACTGGCGCACGTCGAACATGAACGAGCCAAAGCACGAGGACAAGCTTCCGTGTCCCGGCTGTGGTAGTCCGCTGGAAAAGGACACCGTATCGGGACGGTATCTGTGCTATGACTGCGATCACGAGTGGGAAGCGTGGGAAGTTCTGGACAGCCTCATTTGAGAGTCTACCGAAAACTGCTTAAGCTATAATCGCTTGCCGGGCTAAACTGATTCATCGTGCAAAAATGACGTTTGCACGGTGAATCGCCGGTTTGACCTATTCATCGTGCAAAGCCAGTTCAAGCTTTAGCTTGCGTGCTCCGCGGCAGCCTAAAGGCTGAACTCAAAACTCAACGAAACGTTGTTACTTCACCAACTCTTGTGCGGCGTCGAGCAACGAGTTCATCTTGTCGATCGATGTCGCTTCTGAATACAAACGCAGGACCGGCTCGGTTCCCGATTGTCTAAACAGCAGCCACGACTCGTCGTCGAACGTCAACTTCGCGCCGTCCGTAGTTTCAACTTTTGTTACTGCGAACGAAGCGAAGTCCGGCGGAGGATTTTGCGAAAGGTGTACGACGAGTTCGAGTCCGCGACTGACCGGCATGTGCAGATCGCGCCGGCCAAAATGAAACTCGCCAAACTCACGATGTAGATCCGCCAGCATTTCCGACGGCGGTTTACCCGCGCTCACGATCGCTTCGAGAAAGAGCAGTGAATTAAGAACGCCGTCGCGTTCCGGAATGTGACCTTTGACGCCGATGCCACCCGACTCTTCCGCGCCGAGCAGAATGTCTTCCTTCAACATCAGATCGGCGATGTACTTGAACCCGATCGGCGTCTCGTAAACCTTCAGGCCCATCGCCTGCGCGATGCGTTTCGTCAATACCGACTGAGAAACAGTGACGACAACCGAACCGGTCATCTTTCGCACACGCGCGAGATGCAACAGCAGCAACGGCACAACGTCGTGCATCGTCATCGTGCGGCCACGTTCATCAACCGCACCGACACGATCTGAATCACCGTCGGTCGCGAGTCCGACCAACGCTTTCGTTTCCACGACGCGCTGCTTCAACTCCCCGAGATTCTGATCGATCGGTTCGGGATTGACGCCGCCAAACAACGGATCGCGATTTTCGCGAATCGTTTCGACCGACAACGTGCCGCCGCTCAGAAAACTCTCAACCCAACCTCCGGCCGAACCGTGCATCGGATCGACGATCACTTTGCCACTCGCGTTTTTCAATCTTTCGAGATCAACGTACGAAGCAATCTGCTCGCGATAACGCGTCGTCGGACCTTCCAGCAGCGTGTGACCATCGTCAGTGACTTCTGCTTTTTTCGGCGCGTTCGCATCGACGAGTTGTTCGACTGCGCGAGTCGTTTCCGGTGGCGCGCTTCCGCCCCACGGTGCTTTGATCTTGAAGCCGTTGAAGTTTGCCGGATTGTGCGACGCCGTGATCATCACGCCGCCGGTCGCGCCGAGATCCTTCACGGCCCACGAGATCAAAGGCGTCGGCTGTGCATCGGAAAAGAGAGCGATCTTGAATCCGTTGCCCGCCATCACTTCGGCCGTGCGCGCCGCAAACTTCTCAGACAAGAACCGGCGATCGAAACCGATCACAACGAACGGTTTGTTTCCAGCTCCAACTTCGCGCGTCAAAAAATCCGCATACGCCTGCGCCAGGCGCTCGACGTTCACAAACGTAAACTCGCGCGCGATGATCGCGCGCCAGCCGTCCGTGCCAAACTTGATCTGCACCGGCGAATCGCTCACTCAGTCCGACCTCCGGTGATCGTGTAATCGGTTAACGAAGTTTTGTCGCCCAGTACGGTGCCTGGTCCAACCACAGCCGAGCGTCCGATGTGACAACCACGACCGGCGATCGCGCCCACGATCGTCGCGGTCGTGCCGATACGCGTGTGCGGCCAGATCACCGAGTTCTCAACGCGCGCGCGTTCTTCCACAAAACAACCGGAACCGAGAACGGAGTTGATGATCTGCGCGCCGGGTTTGATCTGACAGTCGTCGCCGATCATCGACGCGTCGTCGATCTCCGCCACTGTAGCTGCGTCGAAGTTTCCACGACGTTCCTTGACGTGAATTCGCGTGACGCGATTCGCGAGCAGATCGGCGTGGACTTGCAGATAACGTTCGGGCGTGCCGATGTCGATCCAGTAAGTGCGCGCGGGAATGTGCGCGTAGAACGCTTCTTTGCGTTTCAGCAGATCAGGAAACAATCCGTATTCGAACGAGTAATTCTCGCCTGCGGGCAAATAGTCGAGCACTTTCGGTTCGAGAATGTACGTTCCCGCGTTAATCGTGTTGCACGTGATCTCGTCCGGTTTCGGCTTTTCGAGAAAGCGGCGAATCGCCCCGTCTTTTTCTGTTTCAACGAGGCCGTAACTCTGCGGATTTTCGACCGGCGTCAAGACGATCGTCGCCGTTGCTTTTCGTTCGTTGTGTTCGCGGATGACGGCTTTCAGATCGAGATCGGTCAGGATGTCGCCGTTGAAGACGACGGTCGGCTCGCGAATCAGATCTTCGGCAAACTTGTAAGCGCCCGCAGTGCCCATCGGTTGCGGTTCGACGGTGTATTTCAGTTTGACGCCGTGGTCCGAACCGTCGCCGAGCAGTTGTTCGATCTTGTTCGGTTGATACGAGAGCGACAACGTGATGTCGGTGATGCCGGCGCGTCGCAGTGTGTCGATCTGGTAGAGCAGAAAGGGGCGATTGCAAATCGGAACGATCGGTTTTGGCGTATAAACGGTTAGCGGGCGAAGGCGCGTGCCTTTGCCACCAGCGAGAATGAGTGCTTGCATGCGTGAGGCAGTCTAACACGGATGACACTGATGATAAGAATGGGCTAGGATTAGTGCATGAGTGAATTAAATGAAGCCGTAATAATCAGCGCCGCGCGTACGCCGGTGGGAAAGTTTTTAGGATCTTTGAAAGGTTTTTCCGCG
>DATELP010000181.1:0-21651 GCA_035276425.1 Pyrinomonadaceae bacterium | reverse complement strand
AACAACGCTGACTTTCTGTTCGTCGATACGAACGGCACCAGCGCGGGCGCAGGCCAACGTCTCGGCGCGCCCGGTCCGGAAAACATGTCTGGTCCAACCACCGTCGGCACAAACATCGGTAATGCGCGGCTCGATCCGGCGCAGGCCGAAGCGGATTCACCGAATGTTCATCGTGACTTCACAAGCGATCCGCCAAACAACTCCACGTTCGGCACGATCTCGATCCGCCGTACGTTTACAAACAACACAGAGACAGACATCACGCGTCTGCGTTTCCGCATTCTCGACATCTCGACGTTCCCTTCACCGTCGAGCGTCGCAGATCTGCGCCCGCGAACTTCAGTCGACACCAACGTAACGTTAACGGATACATCAAACGTCCTCGTGCGCGGCACGGTGCTCGAGCAACCACCGTCACAACCGAACGGCGGCGGCTTCAACAGCGCGATGTCAGCCGGAAACATCAGCGTCGCAACGCCACTCGCTTCCGGCGCGAGCATCAATCTGCAATTCCTGATGGGTATTCAACAGCAGGGTTGTTACAAACTCGCGCTCGTCGCGGAGTCGCTGCCCGGCGCGGGCAGTGAAGTCTTTGTTATCAGCGGCGACACGCAAGGCGGCGTCGGAACCTGCGGCGCGCCAACTCCGACACCGGGCGGCACGTCGCTCGTCATCGGCGAGTTTCGTCTGCGTGGTCCAAACGGCGCGGCTGACGAGTTTGTCGAGATCTACAACAACAGCGACGACGCGGTTAACGTCGCCGCCAGCGATGGTTCAGGTGGTTATGCGCTGGCTGCTTCGGATGGGATCATTCGTTTCGTCATTCCAAACGGAACGATCATTCCGGGACGCGGTCACTATCTCGGCGTCAACACCAGTGGCTATTCAATCAGCGGTTATCCGGCAGGTAACGGTAGCCAGGCCGACGGAGACGCCAACTTCAACACAAACATCGCCGACAACGCCGGCATCGCTTTGTTCAAGACGACCAACTCCGGCAACTTCAATCTCGCGAACCGGCTCGATGCCGTCGGCTCGACCGCCGAACCCAACACGCTGTATCGCGAAGGCGCCGGTTATCCGTCGCTAGTTCCCTTTAGCATCGACTCGAGTTTCACACGCAAGGTTCCTTCGACCGGCGGCGGCGCGGGCTTGCCGCAAGACACAGGCGACAACGCAACTGATTTTCTGTTCGTCGACACAAACGGCACCAGCGCGGGCGCGGGCCAACGTCTCGGCGCGCCCGGTCCGGAAAATATGTCGGGACCACGCACGCTCGGAACGAACATCAGTCACGCCGTCCTCGACGCCGCACAGGCTGAAACTGCTTCACCAAACGTCGTGCGCGATTTCACAAGTGACCCGGCCAACAATTCAACCTTCGGCACACTCTCGATTCGCCGCACGTTCACCAACAACACCGGCGGCAACATCACGCGGCTTCGTTTCCGCGTCATCGATCTAACAACGTTCCCATCGCCGAACGGAACAGCAGACCTGCGTCCGCGAATTTCGTTCGACGAATTTGTTACGTTAACCGGAGGTGGATCTGCACCGGTCAACGGCACGTCGCTGGAACAACCTCCGTTCCAACCCAACGGCGGCGGTTTCAACAGCAGCCTGTCAGCCTTCAACGTGAGCCCGGGTTCACCGCTCGCGAACGGCGCCGGCATCAACGTGCAGTTCCGGATGGGCATACAACAGACCGGTTGTTATCGCTTTGCGGTCATCACGGAATCACTGCCCGCCGGCGGCAGCAGCGTGTTCCTGATCTCCGGAAACACTGAAGGCGCGGGATCGTGCGGCGACCCGACACCTACGCCAACACCGACGCCAGATCCGTCGCCATCTCCCTCGCCTTCACCCACCGCGTCGCCGACTCCAGCACCAACGCCCGGCGGAACGACGCTGATCATCAACGAGTTTCGTTTGCGTGGTCCAAACGGCGCTAACGACGAGTTCGTCGAGCTCTACAACAACGGCAACAGTGGCATTAATATCGCCACGACCGACGGCTCGACCGGTTTCGCGCTCGCGTCGTCAGACGGAACGACGCGCTTCATCATTCCCAACGGCACGATCATTCCGGCCAAGGGTCACTACCTCGCCGTAAACAACATCGGTTATTCACTCGGTGCTTATCCGGCAGGCAGCGGCTCAACCGCTATCGGCGACGACGCCTTCAGCACAAACATTCCCGACAACGCGGGCATCGCTTTATTCAAGACTGCGAATCCCGCGAACTTTAACCTTGCGAACCGGCTCGACGCGGTTGGCACAACCAGCACGTCCGACCCGCTTTATCGCGAGGGCGCGGGACTGCCGCCGCTGATTCCGTTCTCAATCGACTACAGTTGGTATCGCACGATTCCCTCAACTGGACCAGCCGCCGGTTTGCCGAAAGACACAAACGACAACACCGCCGACTTCCTGTTCGTCGATACAAACGGCACAAGCGCGGGTGGCGGACAACGTCTCGGTGCGCCTGGACCAGAAGGTAAGACGAGTCCCGGGCACTTGGGTAACGGATCGGGCGTCGGCATATCGCTCGTCGATCCGGGCGTGGCTGCGAATGCTTCGCCAAACTTCGTTCGCGATTTCACTTCCGACCCGCCAAACAACTCGACGTTTGGGACGATGTCGGTGCGCCGGAAGTTCACCAACAACACCGGCACTCCAATCAATAGTATGCGGTTGCGCATCATCGACCTGACGACGTTCCCTGCTCCGTCCCGTACGGCGGATCTGCGGCCGCGCACGTCTGGCACGATTAACGTTCTGCTAAGTGGCGGTGGAATAACGACCGTAAACGGAACGCAGTTGGAACAACCCCCATCACAACCGAACGGCGGCGGCTTCAACAGCAGCTTGTCGACAAACATGGTCCAGTTTGGAGCGCCGCTAGCCAACGGCGCCAGTATCAATCTGCAACTCTTGTTTGGCGTGCAGCAGGACGGAATAGCGAACTTCTGCGCGGTGATCGAGACGCTGCCGTTCTCGACTTCGTCGGTCTTGTGCTTCAGCAACGACACGACGCCACCGACACTGACTTCAGCGTTGGCGATCACGTCGCTGTCGCCACCGAACAGCAATCTCGTTAACGTTGGTCTATCGGCCAGTGCAAACGAGCCTGCGACGTTCAGCGTGTCTGTCTTTGGCGACGAAGACGATCAAACGCCGACGTCGAATTCACCATTCACGGTCCACTCGCCTGACGCGAAAGACATCGCGGTCGGTACGTTACGATTGCGATCTGAACGAATGGATTCAGGCGATGGGCGTGTTTACCTGGTCGTGGTCACAGCAACCGACACGGCAGGCAATTCAAGTAAGGCGTGTCACACGGTCACGGTAGCGCGCAACAAGAACGGAACTCACGCCGCGCAAGCTGCGGCCGCGAAGTCGTTCTGCGAGGCTAACAATGGCGCCGCACCGGCGGGATATTTCGTGATCGGCGATGGGCCAATCATCGGACCTAAGCAGTAACTACGAGTCAATTCCATCCACAGATTACGCAGATTAATCTGTGTAATCTGTGGATGGTTTTCTTAGGGCAGCAACCTGGGCGCGTAACTCTTTCAACTGCTCATACAGCTCCGGCAGTCGATTTAAGTAGGCATTCATCCGCTTGTACTGGTCCAACGGCTGCACGGGAATTCCCCACCACACACCGGGCCGCACAATCTTTCCCGGCAGTATCCCGGCTTTCGATCCGATCACTGCGCCCTTCTGCACGCGCGTATGATCTCCAAACCCGACCTGACCGCCGATCACCGCGTCGTCTTCGATAACGACGCTGCCGCTGATGCCGGTTTGCGCGGCAATCACAACACGTTCGCCGATGTCGCAGTTGTGACCGACGTGGACCATGTTGTCGAGTTTGGTGCCGCGCCCGATGCGCGTGCGTCCCAAGGCCGCTCGATCGATGCAGGTGTGCGCGCCGAGTTCGACGTCGTCTTCGATCGTGACGGTGCCGATCTGTGGAAACTTCTGATAGCCGTGATCGTGGCGCACGTAACCAAACCCATCAGCGCCGATGCAAACCGCGGCGTGCAGGATCACGCGGTTGCCGATCGTTATGCCGTCGTACAGCACCACGTTCGGGTGCAGCACGCAGTTGTCGCCGATAGTCACGTTCGCGCCGATAACAACGCCCGCCTCGATGCGTGTGTAAGCACCGACGTGCGCGCCCGCGCCGATCTGCACGTGTGGTCCAATGTATGCAGTCAGCGCGACGTCTGCGCCTTCTTCGATCACCGCGCTTGCATGTATCGTCGGTTCTCTCCGCACCGGCGGATGCAGCGCCGCACCAATCAACGCAAACGCGAGCTTCGGATTCGCAACTTCAATGAGCGCGCGATTCGGAAACCTCTCAGCGACTCCAACCGGCACGATCAAACACGATGCTTTGCTCTCGGCGGCTGTCGCAAAAAACTTTTCATTATCAACATATGCGATCTCACCCTCACGCGCCTGATCCAGATCGCTAATCCGTGTGATCTGTGTTTCTCCGTGGCCAACAACGCGGCCGTCTACGATTTCAGCAAGCTCGTGAACTTTCATGCTCTTGTAAACCCACGCTTCGAACCACGGATAAAGCTAACTAGATGAGCAACGTTCTCATCCTCAACCTGGTCCAACTCTTCCAGTACTTCCGCCAGCGGCGCCGCCGATTTAAATAACGTTCGATACGCGTTCTTCAATGTTCGTTTCGCTTCTTCCGAAAACCCCGCGCGCGTCAGCCCCACCGTGTTCAACCCACGCACACGCGGCGGATTCCCGTCAGTAATAAAGAACGGCAGCACATCCTGCACGATCTTCGACTTTCCGCCAACCATCGCGAACCGGCCCATGCGCACAAACTGATGCGCGCCCACGCCATTCGACAGAAACACACGATCCTCGATCGTGATGTGACCCGCGAGCGCAACTTCATTCGCGAAGATGTTGTCGTCGCCAACAACGCAGTTGTGCGCCACGTGTACGCCGACCATAAAAAAATTGCGCGAACCGATCCGCGTGGTCTCGCCCGCACCGCTCGCCCGGTGCAACGTGCAGAACTCGCGAATGATGTTGTCATCGCCGATCTCGAGGAAACTCTCTTCGCCCTTGAACTTCACGTCCTGCGGCTCGCCACCCACGACCGCATGCTCATAAATGCGATTGCGCGCGCCCAACCGCGTAAAACGTTTGATAACAGCATAGGCGCCAACCTCGCAATCCGGGCCAATTTCGACGTTGTCTTCAATGATAGCGGTAGAATGTATAGGCATTTACAAGGATTTGAGGATAATCGCGTCTTGTGGATCCTGCAAATCCTGTTTATCATGCTGGGCGGTTTTGTGTGGATTGAGTAATGAGGAGACGATAAGCCTTTGTTTAGTGACCAGTTTCGCCGGGGAGAGGCAGACAAAAGTAAACTTTCGGGTGTGAAAAGCTCCCGGTTGATCTCCGGTCTTTCAGACATCGCCTGGAAAGCATTTCAAAGTGTTAACCAAAGGCTTCCCGAGGGCGAGGCCATTCGGCCAAACTGGGCGCCTGGTCCACTCCTCAAATCCTACGAGCGCAGTGCTCCGCCGTTAGGCTTCCCGCGCGAGACAGACAGTCTTTGTCCCGGCTGCGTAAAAGAAGTTCGCAACGCCGTCATCACCGGTCAAGTTCCGCTCGAGACCTTGATGCACGAGCATCCAGGTGAAATCAAAGCACAGATCGTCGAAGACAACGGTCAGGTGCTCATGCGCAAGACTTGCCCGAAGCACGGCGAGTTTGAAGACGTGATGTCGACCGATCCGGCGTTTCTCGCACGCATCGAGTCGCTTTTCTTCGGCCGCGACTTCCGCGCTGCTGAAGACAAGAACGTTCATCATCACGGCACTTCCAATATCAAGTTTGGACGTGGCGCTGTTCTGACCGTCGATCTCACCAACCGTTGCAACATGATGTGCAATCCGTGCTTCATGGATGCGAACCAGGTTGGTTACGTACACGAACCGACGTTTGAAGACACGAAAGCGATTCTCGATCGCGCTGTGTCGTTCAAACCGCGACGCCAGGTCATCATTCTCTTCTCCGGCGGTGAGCCGACGCTCTCGCCTTACTATCTCGAAGCTGTCGAGTATGCGAAGAAGATCGGTTTCTATCGCATCCTCGCCGCGACCAACGGTATTCGCTTCGCCGAAGACATCGAGTTTTGTAAAGCCGCGAAGGCCGCGGGCCAACACGGCGTGTACTTGCAGTTTGACGGCGTCAGCGAAGAGAAGAACAAACACCGCGGCGTCGGCAACCTGTTTGATGTGAAGTTGCGCGCGATCGAAAATCTCGCGAGTGTTGGCATCAAAGTCACGCTCGTGGTAACGATCGTCAACAACCTCAACAACGATGGCATCGGTCAGATCGTTGAGTTTGCCGCGAAGAATATCGACAAGGTACAGACGATAGCGTTTCAACCGGTTTCGTTCACCGGGCGCGACGAAGACATTTCCGACGAACTGCGCACGAAGTGGCGCTACACGCTCGCGGGCATGACGCACGATCTTAAAGATCAGTTGAACGGACAGATTCAACCGTTGCGCGACTGGTTCCCGCTTTCGTCTTATTCAGCGTTTACGAGCGTGATGGACATGCTGCAGGGCGCCGATGCGCCGTGGGGCTGGTCGTCGTGTAACTGTCACCCAAACTGCGGCATCTTCACGTTGCTCGTCGTGAACAAACAAACAGGCGAGTTCAGATCGCTGTTTGAGTTTTTCGATTACGAACAGTTCATGCGCGACGTCGCCGTGATCACTGACACCGCGCGCGGACGCAAACTCTCTTACGCGCAACTCGGCATGGCGATCATGCGCAACTTCCACGCCGAACGCGCGCCGGAAGGTTTTCCGATTTCGCAGATCGTGAATCTGTTCAAACCGTCGTCGACCAATTCCAACTCGGATCGCAACGATCGTATGAAGGCCCAGGTCAATGGCAAGTCGAACGGCAACGCCGCCGACAACTGGCGCGTGTTGTGTGTCGAGGGAATGTGGTTTCAGGATCTGTTCAACTACGATTTCCGCCGCACGGAGATGTGCGTGATTCCTTACGGCACTCAGGAAGGCGAGATTTCATTCTGTGCTTACAACACCGGTGTGGGTTGGCGCCAGATCATCGAGAACATGCACAAGACCGCGAATCTCGGTGAGTGGTATAGCGAGCACGGCCGCCACAAAGTCTACGCCGCCGGCAAATCAGTGCCACTCAATACGACGAAGCATTCGTTGAGTCTGCCCGTGATTCAGGCAGTGTTGGCGGCGGATGAAGAGAACCCGGTGACCACCAGTCCTTATTTGTTAGAACCGACCGAAGAAGAATCGTTAACTGTTTAGCTCACGAGCCAGGGATTAATCCGTTTTCTCACGCCGCAACTGCTCCCCTGTAGCGGTAAAGTTCCCAACCTTCTCTCCCAGGAGAATCCGCACATGCAACAGCCCCTTATCCGTCGTGCTACGCGCGCGTCCGTTCAGAGTCTCATCGCGCTGCTAGTGTTAGTTAGTATCAGCTTCCCCACCGTTACCTCATCAGTCGCCGCAACCCGAAACCAGGATCCCGAAAAGCCGGCGAACTTAAAAGTCATTCCGGACGGTATGGAATTCACGGTGGTCACGATCGACGAGATCACGAGCAAGACTGCCGCTGAAGGTGATCCGCTGACGTTCAAGGTCGCGGAAGATGTGAAGATTGACGGGCAGATCGTGATCGCCAAAGACTCGCTCGTGAAAGGCATCGTCGCGCAAGCGAAGAAGGCGGGCATGATGGGCCGCGGCGGCAGCCTGGGTATCCGCGTCGAGTCGGCGATGACGATTGATAATCAGAAACTCAAACTTCGCTCTTCGAAAGGCAAAGAGGGCGACGACAAGACCGGCACGACGGTCGCGCTCGTGGTCCTGTTTGGGCCGTTGGGTTTCTTGAAGAAGGGTAAGAACGCGAAGATCGCGCCCGGAACCCCGATCAAGGTCTACACTGACGAAGAGAAAAAGGTCGAGTTGAAGAGTTAATCCGAACCTTCACCGTCGCCGCCTGGGCGTTGCACTTCACGCAACTGCGCCACGACGTCTCGCAGGCGTAGTGCAAGATCTTCGATCGTTTGCACACGTTTACGCGAGCGTTCGCTCAGATCTTCGCGCAACAGAAGTTGGGCCTGGCCCAGGACGCCGGTGAGCGGGTTGTTGATTTCGTGTCGAATACGGGCGACGAGGTCAGCGGTCTGCTCGAGCTTCAGACGATACTTTGCCACCTGGTCCAGTTCTACATCTGCGTTGTGGTCCTGCTCGGCCTGGGGCGCGTTGTGGTCCTGTTCTGCCGGAATCCCGTCGTGGCCCGGCTCTCCGTGGTTGGAGTTTGAAAAATCGTTCTCGTGTTCAGTCATTACTCCCCGCATGTTTTGTTCGGAAGCTTTAATAAGAAGTTGAAAAGCAGTTGTCTTTGTTTGACTTCAGGAATGCCGCTCGCACTACCGTGCGCCATTGTGCCTCGTAGCTGACGCGAGTTCAAGCATTGTTTTTATGACGGCACATCGGAGTTTGGACGACAGGTGGGGCTTTGGTTGACGATCAGGGCGGGCAAATTGGGGGCTGGTTGACAAACGGCGGCGCAGCTACGTAAATTCAACACCTCGTTGCTGGGAGGTCGTCCAATGGTAGGACTCCAGACTCTGGATCTGGCTATCGGGGTTCGAGTCCCTGCCTCCCAGCCAAAAACCTTTCGTCTAGCAAATTGCTTCTACCTCTAAGCCGTCCGATCTCAAATCACCAGGCTAACGAGCTTCTAGAAAACCAGATCAAACTCGCGGCAACTACTGCTTCAGGTTGCATAAGGTCGTTACCTAATTAATTACCTAATTAAATAGGTCTTACCTATTTGGGTTTTTCTTCTTCCGCCATTTCGCTGAAGGCCCTCGACCAACGCATTCGATCTCGTTTTCTCTTAATCGCTTCAACACCTTACGAATCAAATCAACGCTTACGCCCGGACAAGCACGCTGAATATTGGAGATACTGAACTCTCCGTTTTGACTGGCAATCGCCGCCTCTATCAGCGCGGTTTTCTCACCGCGAGGAGTTTTTATGGCGTCCAGTCGACTCTCGAATTCCTCACATGCTTTCCTCAACGTATACAGAAGAAAATTGATCGTCGGCCAAGGATCGTGCTTGCCCTCGTGCCAGCCTTGGGAACTCTGTTCGAGGACCTCATAATAACGCTCCTTATTCTGTTCGATTAGACGCTCAAGGCTTATGTAACGACCAACCTCCAATCCACAATGATAACAAGCGAGCAAAAACAACAGCCTCGAAACGCGGCCGTTGCCGTCGCGGAAAGGATGAATGCAAAGAAAATCCAAGTTCAAGGCCGCAGTAAGAACAAACGGATGCACCCATCTTTCTTTCCAGGCACGTCGCCATAATTCTGTCAGCTCGGCCATTGCGTTTGGCGTTTGTTTCGCTGATACAGTCCTGAAGCGAACTCGGCTGCGGCCATCAGGATACGTTTGTATGATGTCGATATCTGTGTCTTTATATTTTCCCGCGTCCCAAATCCTTCCGCGAGAAAGTCTATGTAGCCTCTTTACCGTGGTGCCGGAGATGGGAAGAGCTGCGCCCCGTCCATGAATAAGATCGAGCGCATCGCGATACCCGCTTACTTCTTCCTCATCACGATCTTCGAATGGGGGCTGCCGAAAATAAGAGTTCCCACACGAGATGCATCGACTTCCACACCTTCAATCCGATTTGAAGATAATGCACTCTCTATTAGCGCATGTTCGCGAAGAACTTTCAGACGCTGAGGTGATTGCTTCGTGAAGAGTTCCTGCTTGCCGCGGGCTTCAGCCAAGTCGGCGACATACCATGACGTTGCCACTGGAATGTCTCGTGTCTTTTCGAGTAGCTGAAAGTCTTCATAAAGCCGTTGACCAATCTCGATTGAGAGTAAACATGCATTCTAGCCGATCAGATTCAAGGGTGTGCGCCATTTCAGCATTTTGGCCCAATAAGCTTCGAACTTAAAGGCAACTCTTTGTAGGGAGGCGAGGTGATCAGATTTGAAGATAATGATCCAGCTCAAGGGGAGTACTACCCACCTGCATGGACCGGCTTGAAGTGAATGAACTCAGACTGGCAATGGAGTTGTTTGCTTGAAAGGTTCGCGGAACGGGTCAAACAAAGACCCGCCCCGCGAATTGTCAGGCTCACTGCGAATCAACATAGCGGGCGTGAACCCGCAAACACCCTCACAGCGATTTCAGGAATCTGATCAGGGCTGACTTCTGTAGTGACGTCAACGCCTGGTAGGCGGTGCGACTGCTGGTCGCTTGCCCGGCGTGGCGCAGGATTGCTTCGTTGAGTGTGAACGACTGATCGCCGCTGTTCGTCGGCGCGCTCGACGAACCGCCGTCGTGCATAAACTTGTCGCGCGTCCTCAGTCCCCACAGCGGTGCGGTTCGGATCTTGTTCCGAGTCAACTCGCCGTTCGTCTCCACGATTCCATCACCAGTTCCGATGTCGTGCAACAGGAAGTCGCTGAACGGATGGATGATCTTGTTGCCAAGTGCGGCGGGCACGGTGAACGTTCCGCCGTTGATAACCGATCCTGCCGACGCCGTCGTTATCGAACGAACGTGACAGACCGAGCAGTCGAGCGAGTCAAAGAGTAGCGAACCCGGATCGGTCGAGTCGTCCAGGACCATCGCGCTATTGCGCGGCGGGGCCTTCGTCGACCGCATGAAGCGCGTAAACGCTTCAACGTCCTCGCCGCGTCCTTCATCGCCGCCGGTATCTTCAGGATCCGCCACCGTGTCAGCAAACGCGACGCTACGACCGAGCGACGTCTGCTCTCTCGGGAAGAGCGGACTGGTGATGCCCATCTCCAACAAGTATGCACCGGCGGAGAACGCGAGCAGACTGGCTACTGAATTCTTCCAACCAAAGCGACCGAGGCGTGTCGAATCCGGCGATTCCGGCAAGTCCACTTGTATGGCAGTGCCGCGCATACCCACCGGTTGGTTGTCGCGTATCGAGGTCAGCGTCCCGTCGGCGATGCACTCGACGAAACCGAGGCCCACGAGGATAGGCGACGCGCGGAAACTTCTGATCGTCTCGCCTGAATCTCTCGAGAAGGCCGGTTGATCGCCGCCGAGGTCGTTGTTGCCGTTGACCTGCGTCGGGTTGTTGCCATCGGGTTGAATAGCCCAGATCTTCAGACCGGAGTTGCGGTCACTACCGAAAGCGATGGCCGAGTTATCAGCCGCCCAACTCGGGTTGCGATCTGAAGCCGAGTTGTTGGTCAACCGAGTTGCAGTGCCGCCGGTCGCGGCAATCTTGTAGATCTCGTAATTGCCGTCGCGGTTTGTGCTGAAGGCGATTGTCGTCCCATCGGGTGAATAAGACGGACGCTCGTCGTTGCCGCTTCCGGTTGTGACTGCCGTTTGCGACGCCCCACTCGCGTTCATCGTAAAAATTTTTCCGTTTGAACCGGGTGTGACCGATGTGCGTTGAAACGCGATCTTCGTTCCATCGGGCGAGTAGGTCGGGAACCGATCGTTAAAGCTCGAGTTGTTAGAGATGTTGGTTACGTTCGTGCCGATCGGAGTCATCGTGAAGATCTGTGCGACGCCGGTGCGCGCGCTGCTGAAAGCAATCGTGCTTCCGTCGGGCGACCATGTCGGATGAATGTCTGTGCCCTCGAATGAGATCAGGTTTGGGTTAGTTCCGTCGTTGTTCACGACCCAGATGTTGCCGGAGGCGCTGAAGGCGATCTTCGTTCCATCGGGCGAGAAGGCCGGGAAGCTGTGACCCGTCGTGGGAACGTCGGGTTGCGTGTCCAAAACCCCGGCGTCAATGTCAAAGGAAACGAGGCTGACTTGCGTGGAGGTGTTCACGTAGGTGATGCGCGGACCACCGGGGATGCGCTCCTGAATGGTGGTGTTGAGACTGCGCGAATTAATCAGCGAACCGCCGGGCGCGGGGATGAACGATCCGTCAGGTCCGCTGTGTCCTGCACGCAGCTCCATGATTTGGCTAACGCCGCCGCTGACGCGGTTCTGATGACATTCGACGCACGACTGTGCGTTGTAAATCGGCCCGAGGCCGTCCGCCTTTTCCTCGCGCGCTTCGAAGGCAGCGCGATCGGCGTCGAACTGGGTTTGAGATGTGAAGCCGTTGGTTAGATTGTCGAAACTGGCAGGCGCCTCGGTCGGGCCGCCCTGGCTGTTGACGGCCGGCGTGAACACCAACGTGGTGATAAGCGCCGAGACGAACAATGTGGTGACGAGCAGCTTGAGAATTTTCATTACTCCCTCCTTGGGGTGAAGCCGCTTTCCGGCGTGTCCGGAAGCGGGGGTCGCGACCGCCGAACGGCGATCAATGGATGCGAAGGTTAGGCTGTGACGAATTTCGGACGGTTAAGAGTTAATACACTTCGGCGTAAGCCAGGACGTGGTCAACGCCGGCGATGAAGCTCTTGCGGACTGCTCGATGAGAGCGGCGCGAACTGCTCGATGAGAAGCGACGCGAGCTAATAGATCAGAAAAGAGGAACGCTCGGGGCCACGCATTCGACTAATCGGCTACCAATCGGGAAACAAATTGTCGGGAAGTTTGAGGGGAGTGCGTAATGTACTCCCATCGCATATTGCCGTCAATGAAATTATTTGCAAACGATAAGGATCGAGTTGGCACTACGCATATCGTGAGGCGCGTCGAGGTCGAAACGATCGAGTTGAGTTACGTGCAGGTGACAAAGGCAGGCGTGGTTTAACTGCGCTTACGGCCACAACATTCGCAGGCTTGCCAAAACCTTCAGGCACGATTCGCTTAACAGTTTGTCCGGTGAGTCGCTCAATCGCGCGCATTGACAACTCGTCAACCGGAGCGACGATCGTAATCGCTTTGCCCTGATTGCCGGCTCGGCCGGTGCGTCCAATGCGGTGTACGTAATCTTCAGGAGCAGCCGGTACGTCGTAGTTAACAACGTGTGAAACTGAGCTGATATCTAAACCGCGTGCGGCAATGTCAGTTGCGACTAATATCCTCGCGCGCCCTTCACTGAAAGCGCGTAATGCCGCTTCGCGTTGCGACTGCGTGCGATCGGCATGAATGCGTTTCACTGTATGGTCGCGGGCTTGAAGAACGTGCGAAAGCCGTTCTGCTCCGCGCCGTGTTCTGGTGAAGATCAGCACTCGTTCAAACGGGTCGCGTTCTTTTTCGAGTAAGTCGAGCAAGAGTGCTGTCTTGGATTCCTGGTTCACACAGTACGCAACCTGATCCACGAGCGCCGCTGCGCGTCCACGAGTGTTTACCTCAACGAGCTTCGCGTCTTTGGTTGTCGAACGCGCGAGTTGCTCAATGCTCGACGACATCGTTGCGGAGAACAATAACGTTTGCCGTTTCGCCGGCAACATTGAAAGCACGCGCCGAATCGCCGGCAGGAAACCCATATCCAACATGCGATCGGCTTCGTCCAGAACGAACACTTCGATCGTCGATAATTGAACTGCGTTGCGCTCGATGAGATCCAGCAGGCGGCCGGGTGTAGCAATCAGCACGGCCGCGCCACGCCGCAAGTCGGCAAGTTGCGGCCGTATGTTTGCACCGCCAATCGCAAGCACACTGCGGTTGCCCTTTACACGATTCAACGTCTTGTAACTTTCCTGAATTTGCTGTGCCAGCTCACGCGTCGGCGCAAGCACGAGCACGCGCAGACCCGGGCGAGATCTTTCGCTGAGTCGCTGAATGATCGGCAGGAGAAATGCGGCAGTCTTACCTGTGCCGGTTTCGGCACAACCAATCACGTCGTGTCCGCTAAGAACGACCGGTATTGCCTGACGTTGAATTGGTGTAGGTGTGTTGTATCCGAGAGACTCGCAAGCGCTCACTTGTGAAGGTGCAAGTCCCAATTGAGTGAAGTTCATAATGTTCCTTAAGTTGTAAACAGACTGTCCCTTGACCCCTTTCAGACTTTTCATCGGCAGGGGTTCAAGGGACTTCATTCGATCGAAATCGTTACCAGCGCGGCTCGCGATAACCACCGCCAGCGTTGCCATTGTTTCCGCCACGATAGCCACCACCATTGCGGTTGCCACCAAAATTACGTCCACCGGAGCCACCGCGGTTTTCGCGGGGCTGGGCTTCGTTGACCTTCAGAGTACGGCCGCCATGATTCTTGCCATTAAACTGGTCGATCGCCGCCGCGGCCTCTTCGTTCGAAGACATCTCGACGAACCCGAATCCGCGCGAGCGGCCGGTTTCGCGATCCTCGACCACGCTTGCTGATTGAACGGTGCCCGCCTGAGCAAACAGATCTTGCAGATCCTGGCTGGTTGTTTGGAAAGTGAGATTTCCAACATAGAGTTTCGTTGACATACAGATATACCTTTCCCCTTTGGGATAAAAAAGAAGCTGCGAAATCGGATTGCTTCGGCGAAACGGTTGGCGTTCGAAGGACCGGGTTCGGATGCTCTAACGAGCGGCTTCCAGAGTTTGATACGAGCCTGCTCTCGAACTATCCAAACGACCGGCGCTCAATATTTGCGGCGCGGGGCGCATCACCGTCGATGCGCGAGAGAAGGATTAACGGCTACTACGATGCCTTATTCCCCGGTAAGTTGCAACCGCAGACGAAAAAGTAGTTGGCCCTAATGCGGAGCGCGGGCGGCTCGCCCGCAGCTTGGGCGGCGCACGGCATGGCTGCGGGCGGGCTGCCCGCGCTCCGAAATCAGGGAGGCCGTGGTCTGTTGAAGCGCGACCTGGCTCCGAGTAGGATTAGCTACATACAGTTATGGAAGATCTACTAGCGGCACGCTCCCAGATGGCGATGTCGCTCGCTTTTCACATCATCTTCGCGGCGATCGGTATCGCGATGCCGCTGTTAATGATCGTTGCCGAATGGAAGTGGCTCCGCACTAAGGACAGCATCTATCTCACGCTCGCACAGCGTTGGGCAAAAGGAACGGCGATCCTGTTTGCCGTCGGCGCAGTTTCGGGAACGGTGCTTTCGTTTGAACTCGGATTGTTGTGGCCGGGGTTTATGGGGTACGCCGGATCGATCATCGGCATGCCGTTTTCACTCGAAGGCTTTGCGTTCTTCACCGAAGCGATCTTTTTAGGAATCTATCTTTACGGCTGGAAACGTGTGCCGCCGCGCGCGCACCTCTTTGCCGGCGCGATGGTCGCGCTGAGTGGCGCGCTGTCAGGAATCTTCGTCGTCATTGCCAATGCGTGGATGAATGCGCCGACCGGGTTTCGACTCGTCGACGGCAAGCCGGTTGACATCGATCCGATCGCCGCGATGATGAACCCCGCCGCGCTTCCGCAAACACTTCACATGACGCTAGCCGCTTACGCCGCGACGGGATTCGTCGTCGCGGGTATTCACGCGTTCATGCTGAGACGCGATCCGGATAATCGTTTTCATCGCGCGGCGTTGGGGATCGCGCTGCTGATCGGTGGTGTGAGTGCGATCCTGCAACCGTTGAGTGGAGATCTGATTGCCAAGAGAGTTGCGCAAACGCAACCGGTGAAGCTCGCGGCGTTCGAAGGACAGTTTCAAACGGAACAAGGCGCACCGTTGCGAATCGGCGGCATACCTGACGAAGAAGCGCGCACGACGCGTTACGCGATCGAAGTTCCTTATGCGTTGAGCATTCTGGCTTACGACGATCCGAATGCGGTCGTGAAAGGTTTAAATGATTTCCCCGCGGACACACATCCGCCGATCGCGATCGTACACATCTCGTTTCAGATCATGGTCGCGTGCGGCGTGGCGATGATGCTGGTGGCCGTTTGGGCCGTGTGGCGATATTGGCGCGGACGGCGCAAGCAAACGTGGTTGGATTCGAAATGGTTTTTGCGTGCGCTCATCGCCGCGGCGCCACTCGGCTTCATCGCGATCGAAACGGGTTGGACTGTGACGGAAGTCGGACGCCAACCGTGGATCATTTATGGTGTGATGCGCACGAGTGAAGCGGTGACGCCGATGCCGGGATTGATCGTGCCGTTCATCACGTTCACCGTGCTCTACATCTTTCTCGCGGTCATCACGGTTTTCCTGTTGCTGCGTCAGGTCGCGGCGAGTCCGAAAGATCCCGAGCCACGGCCGCAGGAGGCGCGAGTTGTCGCTTGAGACGATTATTGCCGGTGTGATGGTCGCGTCGCTCGTGCTTTACGCGCTTTTGGGCGGGGCGGATTACGGCGGCGGCGTTTGGGACTTGTTTGCTTTCGGGCGGCGAGCGCGCGAACAACGCGAGCTAATCGCGGATGCGATCAGTCCCGTGTGGGAAGCTAATCACGTGTGGCTGATACTCGTGATCGTGATTCTCTTCACGGCGTTTCCGCCGGCCTTCGCGACGATCGCGACTGCGCTACACATTCCGATCACGTTGCTGCTCATCGGCATTGTTTTGCGCGGCACTGCGTTTACTTTTCGCACTTACGACGTTCAGCGCGACAACGTGCAACGCCGCTGGAGTCTCGTGTTCTCGATCGCCAGCATCATCACGCCGATACTCCTGGGAACGATTCTCGGGGCGATTGCATCGGGAACGATTCGTGTTGAGAACGGTGTGTTGACCAGTGGGTTCATCAGTTCGTGGCTCGCGCCGTTTCCGTTTGCAGTAGGGTTCTTTGCGCTGGCGCTATTCGCGTTTCTGGCGGCGGTTTATTTGACGGTCGAAGCCGAACAGCGCGAGTTACAAGAAGACTTTCGTCTGCGCGCGTTGTTCGCCGGTGTAGCTGTCGGCCTACTGGCTCTAACAGTTTTCCTTCTCGCCGGCACCGGCGCCCCAACCGTACGCGCGGGCATCAGTCGCACTTGGTGGGCATTGGGTCTGCATCTCTTCACCGCCATCTTCGCGGTAAGCGCATTCCTGACGCTCTTGACTCGCCGCTACAAACTCGCGCGCATCTGCGCCGCCGGCCAGTTCACATTGATCCTTCTCGGCTGGGCCTTTGCACAATACCCTAATCTCGTTGAACCCGACCTCACGATCAGTTCCGCCGCCGCCCCACAGATCACACTCGAATTGCTACTCGCCGCCCTCTGCGCCGGCGCCCTTCTCCTCTTCCCCTCTTATTACTACTTGATCCGCGTCTTCAAAGCCGAATAAACTCAATGGTCTCTCCCGCTTGCAAAAGCATCCAACTACTGCTACATCTCCCAAAACGGAATGCCCTCAAGGAGAAGTATCATGAGAAAAACATTTCGACTGCTGCTCGCAGTAACGCTCGTGTTGTCCACCGCCGCGCCGCTACTCGCGGATACGATCCGGCTCAAGGATGGCAGCGTCATCCGGGGTCAGGTGATCGGGTTTAAGGACCAACAGTTCACCATCCTGATCGGCGGCAACTCCAGAGGCCGACGCGGGCAAACCACCGTCTTCGTTGAAGACGTCGAGTCGATCGAGTTCGACGCCAACACGAGCAGCGGTACCAACACCGAGGACTACACCGCCCAGAACAACCCTCCCGCAATGCGGCCCTCGAATCCAAACAACCAGCCCGACAACAATGTCGGTTCCAATCCGCGCACGATCGATCCGCAGCCTACGTCGACGACGCCACCGAGTTCAGCCGCTCCGCCAACTTTCTTTACGATCAAAGTCGGCGTGCGAGCTGACAGTGCAAACAACGGCTGGACCAACAGCGGACTCGTCGTGCGAAAAGGCCAGCGCCTGCGCATCAGCGCGTCGGGCCGCGTCTCGCTTGGCCGTGGACGCTTCTCGACGCCCGGCGGTCTCGCTGCTATTCAGGATTCGGACAAGTTGATGCGTAACGAAGCGACCGGCGCACTGATCGCCGTAATCGGCGACGACAACGATGATTTCATCCTGGTCGGGCCGCGCCGTGAGTTTGTCGCACAACGCGACGGAGTGCTGTTCCTGGGTGTAAACGAGGGCGATTTGGCCGATAATACCGGCAGTTACGACATCGTCATCGAGGCGGAAGCAATCGGCCGGTAGTGGTAAACTCCGGTTACAGCCAGCGCATCAGACCCCAGAGCGTGGGCTGACCCTCGGGAGTAAGTATTATGAAATCCAACCGAATATACGCATTTTTTGCTCTATCTCTTTCCGTGTTGTTGGTGATGGGGATGATTGTTCCCGGCTTTTCGCAGTCGCGCCGCCAGCCGCCCACGTCCAACGAGAAGAAAAACAAGCGTCCCAGCGAGACGCAGAAACCCGGTGAACAGGAACCGGTTCCGCAAGACATCGTTCCCACGAAGCCACAAGACATCGAAAAAGTCACCATCTCGACCGGCCTCGTCAACGTCGACGCGGTCGTTTACCACAAGAAGAGCGGCCAGATCGTTACCGGTCTGAAAAAAGGTAACTTCGCGCTTTTCGCAGACGGTACGCAGCAAACAATCACAAACTTCGCGACGCCTGAAGCACCGATCACGGTGGCGATGGTCGTCGAGTACAGCAAGTGGTCGGAAATGTTCGGACTCTACGGCAGCCGCGGCTACGAGCCCGGCACGTACGAAGTCATCCGACCGACCGCGATGTTCCTTTCGCAGTTCATCAAGCCACCTGACGATTACGTTTCCGTCACCGCTTTCGACATTCGCCCGACTCCGTTAACCGACTTTACCAACGATCCCGGACGACTGAACGCCGTGATCACGCTGCTGTTGCGAAACCAGCCGGCGTTTCGTGAGACGAATTTGTTTGACGCGTTGAAATTCGTGTTGGTCGGCGGACGCGGTGATTCAGTGGTGCTCGAGGATTCGAAGTCAGACAAGTCTGATTACTCCGGAATGGTTGCAGTGCAGGGACGCCGCCGCGCGGTGCTGCTGGTCGCGTCGGGCATCGACACGTTCAGCAAGATCAACTACAGCGACGCGCGCAAGGTGTTGAAGAATTCCGGCGTGCCTGTTTACGTCATCGGCACGGCAAACCTGTTCAAGAAAATATACGGCGACAGTTTGCCGGCTCAGGATACCTTAGGCGGAATGCCCGGCCGCATGACCTGGCTGCAAGCCGACAACACGCTGCAAACATTTGCCAAGGAAACGGGCGGCGCTTATTTCCCAGTGACGTTTGAGGGCGAGTTGCCGAAGGTGCTCAGCAATATCAACGCGTTACTGCGGAGCCAGTACAGTCTCGGTTTCAATCCCGGCGACATACGCGACGGCAAGGAGCACAAGTTGAAAGTGAGTGTTGACGTTGACGGCGACGGCACTTACGACGACAAGGAATACACGATACAAGCGCGCACCGCTTACATCGCGCCGAAACCGGACGGCCCAACCCAAAAGTAACCCAGCTAAATCCCGTAAATTCGCAGGCGGAACTCGTCGTTGAAAGACACGATTTCCGCCTTTCGATTTGCAAAACGTCTCGCTTCGCGCAACAAAGACGGCAATCCGCGCAAACTCAGCGGTAAACCATAAGCAGCATTAGTCAGTACCGACGCCAACTGCGGATTCAACCGCTGCGGCATGCCGTAGCGGATCGCTTTTTGGGCCACCGGCGAAAAACCCACGCTCCTGCGCGCGTTCACAAGCTCCAGCGAGTGATCGTAGACGTGTAAACGGCTCGGCAGATCCCTGAGCGCGAGATCTCTGTGGGCCAGCATGTTTGTGATCGCTTCCGCAACCACGCCGCGATGATAGTTAGCACGCGCGGGCACAGGCGAATCGTCCGCACCATTTTCGACGCCGTTGCGCGGGCGCGAGTCACGCAAATCGCAGTAACGAAGTAGAAAGCGATTTACAGCTTCGTAAACGTTGAGCAGGTTGCCGGCGATTTTCACGCGCTCGATCACTGGCGACTGTGGTGAGTCGCCCGAGAAACGCGTCGCAGTCACTGCCGCACGCGGCACCAATTCAGCGACTCGTTCATCACGTCCAAACAACAACAATCCCGCGACAGTCGGCACAATCTCGCGGCCATCTGAAGTCGCTAACAACAAATCGCGTTCGAGCACTTCACTCGTCGGATAATCAACTACCGCAGACTCTTCAAACGCGCCGCCTTCAAACGCGCGCAGGTACGTCCAGAGATGCGCTTCGTCGATATCCGCCATCGTGGCGCCGAGCGCAGGCACGCTTTCGTAACGAACCGGCCGCGCTTCATCCAAAAGCGTCGAGATCTCCTCGCGCGAAGCCTCGCGTTTTTCGTCGCCGATGCGCAAATAAAAACGCCCGTCGCGCGTGCGGTACGGCCGTCTTTTACTTTCGATGTCGAGCGCCACGATGCGCCGGCCGTTGTCGAGTGCGATCCGATCGATAAAAGGAACGAGCGGCGGGTTAACCTCTTCGCGGCAAATCCGCACGAGGTCTTCCTGAACACGCTCCGGATCGTCAACGCCTTCGACGCGCAACTGATCGTTTACGCCAAACACGATCACGCCGCCGCCGGTGTTCGCAAGTGCGACGATCTCCTGCGCGATCTTTTCCGTGTTTGAGAGTTTGACTTTGAGTTCGAGAAACGTGTCTTCGCCGCCGCGAATCAGCCGCAGCAGTTCGGTTCGAGATGTTTGTGGCGCGGGAGTCGAGAGGATGTATTCCTGAAAGGAACGCTCCGTGGTGGGTTCGTGCCGTTGGTTGCTGCGAAATCTTCTGCGAGCCATTTGTGTCTTGACGGGGCTCTAACCCGCCCGGACGCCATGCGAGGCGCCACTGGATTCGTACAATTTCAAACGCCTTAATTACCGAGCGCCGAGTGTAACACAGCTAATCGTCCGTTGGCTCTCGCACCGCCTCGAGCACGTGGATCTCGCGACGCGCAAGCGTTCGTCCGTGAACGTTGAGCGCGAGTGCGTAAATACCGATCGCAATCAGGACCAACAAAGCGAGCGCCGCGTATTCGATGAGTAAACTTTTAGTGAAGTAGCCCGCCACCACCGTCAAAAGCGGTCCGCTGCCGAGCACGATCACGATCGGAATCAACAACACTCCGGCAACACCGGAAACGTTCATGCGTTTGCCAAATATCTGGCGCTTTGGAAAGCGAATCGAAAGCCAGTTGCCGATGGTCGCCATGAGCGCGGCAAAGATGACAAAGCTCATAACGACAAACAGCAGGTTCTTCGCAGTCATGTCGCGAAAGATGATGGTGTTCAGAGTCAGCAGAATAACGGAATAGACGAACGCCAGAACCGTAACCGCGATATTTTTCCCCAGCAGGATCTTGCGCCGATCGATCGGCGACAGGATCAGCGTTCTCATGCCGCCTTCTTCAAAGGAGAACGAGTTGCACGAAAGACCGGCGAGGATCAGAAAGACGTAGAGCACGCCGCCTGACGCGAGAAGTCCGGAACCGTACGACATGAACTCGTTCGCGCTAGTTGGACCACGGCCGAGACTACTTTCCATCCGGGGCAAGTTAAACACCCGGATCACGATCAGGATCAACGGCATCAGCGCCATCATGCGCATCTGCGCGTTGCGCATTGCGTAACGCAACTCTTTCTCGACCACTGCCGAGAGATCTGCTGATAGAAGCGGCAATTTCCAACCGGAGTATGCCTGCGCGTCGGTTGGTGATTCCCTTTCCGCTTTTCGCTTGCGACGGCCTTCGACTCCGAGCGCAGCACGGCGCGCGATCAGGTACGTTCCGACGATCAGCGCGATGGAATAAGCAGACAGCGTCAAGAATCCGATTGCGTAATTAAAACCGCTGTCA
>DATELP010000180.1:0-23917 GCA_035276425.1 Pyrinomonadaceae bacterium | reverse complement strand
CTCGCCCGCAGCCGACGGCCGCACCCAAACGGTCCTTTGCGGGCGAGCCGCCCGCGCTCCCTCAAACCAATCCGTGTTGTCGGTGTTTGTCTGAGGCTGTAAACTGGCTCTTCCCGCATGAACGACAACGCGGAAAACCTGACCCCGGAGCGCAGGGAGCGAATTCGCCGTCGCCGTCGCGCGATGCTGTGGGTGTTGGGCACCACGCTCGTACTCCTGCTCGCAATCATCGTCTCGCAACAGCTCTGGCTCTGGACGGTCGTCAAGCCCGACACCGCCGCGGACGCGCTCGTGCTTTACGCACTCTCGACACTCAATTTCGTCGCGTTCTTCGTCTTTCTTTTCATCTTCGTTCGCAACCTGCTCAAGCTGCGACGCGAACGCCGCGAGCGCCAACTCGGTTCGAAGGTAAAGACGCGTCTGCTGGTCTACTTCATCTCGATTAGCTTCCTGCCGATCACGGCGATGGCCGTTTTCTCCTACTTGTTTCTCAATCGCTCGCTGGAGAAATGGTTCTACGTTTTGCCCGACGAGATCCTGCAACAGTCGAACGAACTACGACGCGAGACGCTCGCAAATCAACATCAAACACTGCGCGACACGGCGTCGTTGCTGGTGATGTTGCTCAACCAGCAATCGGTCGATCAGCGTCAGGCGACGATCGATCAAATCGTGGCGTCGGGGCAGCTCGTTGGCGTTGAAATTGTGGCGAATGACGGAACAGTCGTGGCGAAGAGCCGCGCCGAGCTTCCCGACGAAGATGCCGGGAAACTGGACCAGCTGTTCAGCGAAGCGCGCAGTTATCGTGGTCCAACCGGCGCAAACCTCGCGGACGGCAAAGAGTTCGATGTGCTCGGCGTGCAACTAAACGGAACGGAGTCGCTGATCATCGCGCCGCAAAAACGCGCCGCGACAAACATCAACGACGTCGTGACCGGTTCTGAACGCGACTATCAGGATCTCGTGCGAAAGCAGCGGCGCGTGCGTCTGCTCGGACTGTCGACGCTCGGTTTGATGACGTTGATTTTGTTGTTCGCGTCGAGCTGGATCGCGATCTATCTCGCACGTGGCATCGCGACGCCGATCAAAGCACTCGCCGAAGCGTCGAACGAGGTTGCGCGCGGCAATCTTTCGCATCGCGTCACGACCGTCGCCGACGACGAACTCGCATTGCTGGCCGAATCGTTCAACCAGATGACGACGCAACTCGAAGAGAACCGGCGCAGCATCGAAGCCGGCGCGGCGGAGTTGCGCGACAAGAACCTGGCATTGCTCGAACGGCGCAACTACATCGAAACGATACTTCAGTCGTTGACCACCGGCGTCGTGTCGCTCGACGAGAACGATTGCATCACGACCTCGAACGCCGCAGCGTCGCGTATGCTCGGTCTCGCCGACAAACCGGGCGAGAATCCGAAACTCAGCGCGCTGATCGCGAACGAGGATTGGCTTGTTGTCGATCGACTGCTCCGGCGTGCGCGCCGCGCGGGAAACGCGACCGAACAAACGCAACTCGAAGGTGGCGCGAATGGCAGTGGCGCGTTGCCGGTCGCGATGACGGCTACCGCGTTACGTGGTTCTGTCAGGCCGCGACGCGGTGTCGTACTGGTGATCGAAGACCTTTCGGAGTTGCTGGCTGCACAACGCGCGGCAGCGTGGAGCGAAGTCGCGCGGCGTATGGCGCACGAGATCAAAAACCCGTTAACGCCGATTCAACTCTCAGCCGAAAGGATCGCCAAGAGTTACGCGCGGGTCACTGCGAATGGCCACGGTAATTCAAACGGCGATGGCGTCGACGAAAAACGCGTCGCGGCGGTGATCAGCGAGTGTACCGAGACGATCACTCGCGAAGTCGCCGGTTTGAAAGCGATGGTCGACGAGTTTTCTCGGTTTGCACGGTTGCCGGCGACGCGGCCAGAATCAGCGAATCTCAACGAAGTGATCAGCCAAGCGGTCGGACTCTACAAGGATCGACTCGACGATGGCGTAAGCATCAACATGAATCTCGATTCCGATCTGCCCTTGGCGATGCTCGACGTCGAGCAGATCAAACGCGTCTTCGTGAACTTGATCGACAACGCGATCGACTCGCTCTCCTTGACACCTGAAAAACGAATTACGATAACAACTACTCACGACGCTGAGCGCAGCCTCGTGTGCGCGGAGGTCGCAGACACAGGGCGGGGAATCGAACCGGGAGACTTCCGGCGGCTGTTTCAGCCATACTTCTCGAAGCGCGACAGCGGCACTGGTTTGGGACTCGCGATCGTTCAGCAAATCATTCTCGAACACGGTGGACGCATCCGCGCCGAAAAGAACGATCCGCGTGGTGCGAGGTTTTTGATCGAACTTCCCACGGCTGCTTAATAAATGGATTCAATTCTCATCGTTGACGACGAACGCGGCATTCGCGACACGTTGCGCGCCGTGATGGAGGACGAAGGCTTCGTTGCCGAAGCGGTCGCCAGTGGTGAAGAGTGTCTGAAAGCCTTGGGCAAACGCGCGTACGGTTGCATCCTGCTCGACGTGTGGCTTCCCGGAATCGACGGTCTCGAGACGTTGAAACAGTTGCGCGCCGCGGGGTCGGAAGCTGCCGTCGTGATCATCTCCGGTCACGGCAACATCGAAACAGCGGTGCGTGCGACGAAACTCGGCGCGTTTGATTTCATCGAAAAACCGCTCTCGATCGAGAAGACGGTTTTGACCGTGCGCAATGCGTTGCGCCAACAGCGGCTGGAGTTGATGAACGCCAACATGGCCGCCGCACTCGCACGCGAGTACACGATGGTTGGCGAGTCAGTGGCGATGCGCGCGCTGCGCAAACAGATCTCGGTTGTGGCGCCGACTGACGGACGTGTTTTGATCTACGGCGAGTCGGGAACCGGAAAAGAATTGGTGGCGCGTGCGATTCATGCGGAGTCGCGACGCGCGGCGGCGCCGTTTGTTGAAGTGAACTCCGCGGCGATTCCTGAAGAGTTGATCGAGAGCGAACTGTTTGGTCACGTGAAGGGTGCGTTCACCGGCGCGACGGCAGCGAAGAAGGGAAAATTTGAGCTGGCGGACGGCGCGACGATTTTTCTTGATGAGGTCGGCGATATGAGTCCGAAGGTTCAGGCGAAAGTGTTGCGCGTGTTGGAAGAGCAACGCTTCGAACCGGTCGGCAGTGGAACGTCGATCACGGTCGACGTGCGATTGATCGCGGCGACCAACAAGCGTCTTGACGTGGAGATCGAGAATGGCAATTTCCGGGCCGACTTGTTTTATCGTCTCAATGTGATTCCGTTTGAACTGCCGCCGTTGCGCGAACGTCTTGAAGACGTGCCGTTGCTCGTCGATTACTTCAATCAGCACTTCTCGCGGAACTACGGCAAGAAGCCGAAACAGTTTCTGCCCGAGGCGTTGGAGGAATTGCAGTCGTATTTGTGGCCGGGGAACGTGCGCGAACTGCGAAACACGATCGAACGCGTTGTGATCATGCATCCGGGTACGAAGGTTTCAGCTACGGATCTGCCGCCTCACGGCAAGGAAGAACCACCCGCGGCGTCGTTTCGCTTTCCGTCCTTTAAAGAAGCGACTGAGGCGTATCACCGCGAGTTCATTCAGCGCAAGTTGGAGGAGGCGGACGGCAATGTCTCGCGCGCGGCGGAGTTGATGGGTGTGGATCGCAGTCACCTCTATCGCCGCATGCGCGCCCTCGGCATCCAAAACCGCACTTAACTTGCAACATTGGTGGTTGCTTTCAGCCGACCATCCCACCAACGCAGTTGGTGGTAACTTCATACGACCATCCCACCAACGGAGTTGGTGGTACCTTTCATACCCAACCTACTAACACCAACTCAGTGCGATAATCCCACCAACGCAGTTGGTGGTACGTTCATAGCGACGGGTGACTATATGAACGAACCACCGACTGCGTCGGTGGGATTATCGCGTATTTGAGGTGGGTGTAGGTAGGGTATGAACGAACCACCGACTGCGTCGGTGGGATTCGTTTACAAAACTTTACACAAGCATCACGAACTCGCTGCTATCCTCTCAATGCACCGACTCGCAAAATTCAGTTCGAGTTCAACTCAGCAGCGTTTCTCTCTCGATGGACCGCGTACGCAAGCAGTTCCGATCCAAATGGCCCATCGGCCTTTCCATCCTCGCCGCTTTCGCCGCCGGCTTTGGCGTCTCTCTCGTGTCTCGCAAGATCGTTCCACCTGCGGAAGCCCGGATCGCTGTTGCGGATTTTCGTATCGAACTTCCCGAAGGCGAAACAGTCGTCACGATCACCGATCGCGACACGCGCGGTGAAGAGCTAGGCAAACTAACGATCCAACGCCAAGGCGACACAGTCACCGGCGTGCCCGTTCTGGAAAAACGCATCGCGCCGCGCGAATCACTCAGCGCTGACGACGTTGCTTTTCTGCGCCGCGAGATCGGTAATGCAGTCTCCACTTCCGATCCACCGTGGCAACGAGCCAACAAGCTTCGCGCATGGTTAGCAAAACGTTCGCGCATCGGCATGCCCGGTCTGAACACGCGCAATCCTCGCGAAGCGTACGAACAGATGAAACACGGCGATCCCGTGCTGTGCGGTAACCTTGCCCAAATCTACGCCGCATTGGCGGAATCATTAGGCCTGACAGCACGCACTGTCGGATTGAGTGTCGCCGTGCAGAATGGTTTGTACGGCGTCGACACGCACGCCGCCGCCGAAGTGTGGTTACCCGAGATGGGCGGCTGGATCTACGAGGACCCGACGTTCAACTGCTACTGGGAGATCGACGGCAAACCCGCAAGCGCGATCCAACTGCACGACGCAGTGATGGACCAGCGCCCCATCAAGTTTGCGCCAGACGATCCGGACACCGAACACCGCCTCGAAGATTATTATCTCGACGCGCGTCTGTACTTCCGCCACATCTCTTTCGAATACAAACCGGGCGGCACGATCCTTTACTTCGTCGACAAACGTCTCGAGCCGTTGAACCTGCGCGACAAGAACTGGATTCACACTGACAAGCGCGACGATGTGCAACGTCTCGACACAAACGAAACACTCGTCACCGAACGGCGTTCCGAGATCTCCCCCGGCGTTTTTGTTCAACTAATCGGCAACGACCTCTTTGTTCGCGATCGGCGCGAGCGCAGCCCAGGCATCAGAGTGCGTTCTTCGACCGGCACGGTTGAAGGCTGCGCATACCTCCACGAACGCGCGCAGGATCTCGGCGTGTTCAGCGGCACGAACCTCGCGCGCAATCCGTCGTTTCGCCTTACGAGACGTTCCCCGCAACTCGCCGACGATTGGTCCGTCGACGGTCCGGTGCAGGCGATGACCGTTTCCGGCGGACAAGCGATGGCGGCGCTTGCGGGCGGCAAGTTGTGGCAACGAATTCCCGTGCGTCGTCACGGACGCTATTTGTTCTACGCCCGCGTAACTGTCACGCGCGGATTTGTAAACTGGTCGATTGCGGACCCGGAACGCGGTCCGAAGTCGGTCGGCACGATCGAGCCGGAACGCATCAGCGAAGTGGTCTCGGACATCGTCGAAAGCCGGAGCGGCTATCTCGACATCGGCTTTGACGTTCCCGCCGGCGGCTCTTTCCGCGTACTCGACGTGATTGTCACGGAAGCACCACGTTTTGTCTCCACCGACTAGTTTTCAACCCCGTCAGGAAACTTACGTTGACAATGGATCTTCAAATAGCTTAGTAGTTAAGCTCTCGTGCCCGTGTGCGAGGAAGAGGTTGAGGTTAAATGGATTTTACGACGAAGGAATTACTGAAGCGGTACGCAAAGCTGGCCATCGGACAACCGTTTTCGCCGGTGTTGCTGAACATTCTGGTCACGTCCGTGTGCGACATGCGCTGCACGCACTGCTTCTTCACCGACGAGCTCGATGATCGCCCGCGCAAAAAGCTTCAAATGAAGACGCACGAGATCGAGCGCATCTCGCAAACGCTGGGCGGCAATCTCGGCGTTCTGATTCTGGCCGGCGGCGAACCGTTCACGCGCAAAGACTTGCCCGAGATCGCGCGCGCGTTCTACACCAACAACAAGCTCGAATCGATCTACATCATGTCCAATGGTCAGATTCAAAAACGAATCTTTCCGGACGTGACGCGCATCCTGCAAGAGTGTCCAAACCTGAACGTCACCGTCGCGCTCGGCATCGACGGACCAAAAACCGAACACGAGAAGATCCGGCAGAAACCCGGCTCGTGGGACATCGCGATCGACACCGCGCGGCAACTGCAACAGATCAAGAAAGACTACCCACAGCTCGACGTGCAAACCTGCACCTGTTTCATGAATTCAAATCAGGACACGATCTTCGAGTGGTACGACTTTCTCAAATACGATCTAAAGCCCGACAAAGTAAACTTCAACTACATTCGTCCGCCGTCAGCCGATCCGAAAGAACTCGAGATCGATCACTCGCGCTACGCACGTCTCGCGCAGATGATCGACGACGATTCGCGTCACGCGGCGATCAAGAACAACTACACCGGCAAAGCCGGTTTCTTCAAAGCGGCGATCGACATCTACATGCACGGTCTGATCGCCAAGACGCAGGAAACACAAACCGCGCAGATGAAGTGTTACGCGGGCACGGCCGGCGGCGTGATCTACGATGAAGGCACCGTTTCGTCGTGCGAAAATCTCGCGCCCATCGGTAACCTGCGCGACTTCGACTGGAACTTTGAAAAGCTCTGGTTGTCGCCCGCGATGAAAGAACGTCGCAAACATGCAGCAAACGGTTGTTTCTGTACGCACGAGTCAAACAGTTACTACCCGTCGCTGGCGTTCAATCCCGGTCACCTGATTCAAATTAAGAAACTCGAGCGCGAGATGAAGAAAGCTCGTCGCGATATCGACGGTGGCGGCCTGCCGGTCGCCGACTTAAAGACGACCGAAACCTAGACAAGATGTCTTCGCCGAATCGCATACCCAAGATCTTAATCATCTCGTCAGACACGGGCGGCGGACATCGTTCCGCTGCCGCTGCGATCGTCGCTGGAGTGCAGAAGTTTTTGGACGGCGAGTCGTACGCGATCCGCGTGGTGCGCGCGATCGAGGAGTCGCACCATCTGGCCGACAAGCTGGTCCGGCTTTACAACTGGATCCTGCGCAATCGCCAGCATTGGATGAAGTATTACTACTGGGCGATCAATCGCGTTCGTCCGGACACGCGCCAGTTTTTTCATAAGCGCTGTGTTGGTTACGTCCGTGGTCTGTTCGAACGCTGGTGTCCGCACATCGTCGTCAGCGTGCATCCGCTGACACAGCACATTTTCGGCCGCGTACTTCGCGAATTGAACCTGGCGGATCGTGTTCCGCTCGTTTCGGTAGTGACCGATCCGTGCTACGGATTCTGGAAAGGTTGGGCGTGCGACGCTGTGACGCTTTATCTCGTGGCGAGTGAAGAAGCGCGGCAGCAGTTGATCGACTACGGCGTGGCGCCCGAACGGATCAAGATCTCGGGCATGCCGGTGCATCCGAAGTTTGCGTATCCGGGCGAAGAAGCGGCGCAGGCTGCGCGTCGCGCGCTTGGATTAGATCCGGAGAAGTTCACCGTGTTCGTCAACGCGGGTTGGATCGGCGGCGGCAACATTCCGCAGATCTTCCGCGAACTCGTCCAGGGCGAACTCGATGTGCAAGCGATCTTCCTCGCCGGAAAGAACGAAGACCTGCGTGCCGTCGCGGAGTCGATCGCGACTGAAGCGCCGTTTCCGGTGAAGGTGATCGGTTATTCAGACGAGATCGAGCAACTGATGAGCGCCGCGAACGTGATGATTTCGAAGCTCGGCGGATTGACGACTTTCGAAGCACTCGCGTGCCGCGTTCCGATCATCGCCGACGTGATCACCGATCCGATGCCGCAGGAAGCGGGCACTGCCAAGTTGATTGCGCAACGCGGCGCGGGCGTGATGTTGAACCGGGCGAGCGACGTGGTAAACGTTGTGCGCCGGATGATGGAAGACGAAGTTCACTATTCGCGAATGCGCGCGGCCACCGCGAATCTCGCGTTGCCAAATTCAACCCAATACATCGTCGAAGAGATCGCTGCGCTCATTCCGCAGCCTGACAAACCGGTACTAAGTGAAGTAGCTTCAGCCTAAAAACATAAATCCGTGTCCTCACCGGATCGACAACCCTGGATACTCGGAATCAGCGCATCACATAACGGGGCTGCCTGTCTGTTGCGCGGCGATCAGATCGTCGTCGCGATTCAGGAAGAACGTCTTTCACGATTCAAACGGCATCGCATTTACGGCTGCGGTCCATCGTTGGCCGTAGCCTATTGTCTGAACTACGCGGGTATCGATCCCGCGGAACTCGACCTCATCGTTCTGTGCGTGCAGGGCCGTTTGCAGGAGGAAAAGCACGATATCCTCCGCGACCCGTTTCTGAAAATAGGTGAAAACGGCACACCAACCCTGACGATTCCTCATCACTACGGACACGCAGTGAGTACCTTTGCGACTTCCGGTTTCGCGGAGACAGCGATTCTCGTCGTCGACGGCACCGGCTCGCCGGTCACGGACTTCACCGACGCCGAGAAGCACGTTCTCAACGGGCATGGCGTTGACGCGTGGGAAACAATCTCGCTTTACTACGGCAACGGTACTGAAATCACTCCGCTCGAAAAGCACGTGGTCGATCGCGGCGCGTGGTACGTGCCGTACAAATCGGAAATGCCCGCGTTCGGAAGTTTGGGCGGAATGTTTTCTGCTGCCGCGCAACAGATATTCGGGCAATCGAGTGAAGCGGGAAAGGTGATGGGCCTCGCGGCTTACGGTAAACCGGAGTTTTCGAGTAACGACTTTTTCGAGATCGAAAACGGGCGGTTTTGTTACAAGGAAACTGTCCCGCTGCGGTTTCGACACGAACGCCGTTGGCCCGATGCCGCCGAAGAATACCAGGCGCTGGCCGCGTCAGTGCAGGCGGCGCTGGAAACCGCGTTGTTGTACCTGGTCCAGCATCTGCGCGAACTCTGCGACAGCAACAATCTCTGTTACGCCGGCGGAGTTGCTTTGAATAGCGTCGCAAACGAACGGATCATTCGCGAGTCGGGTTATGAAAACGTCTACATCATTCCCGCGGCTGAGGATAGCGGCGCGGCGATTGGCGCGGCTTATCACGGACTCTGGCACTTGACCGGACACAATTCGCGACGCCGTCTGCTGCACGATGCCGTTGGCCGAACTTATTCCTCGGCGGATTTCTTGGCTGCGCTTCACGACAGAAACGAAGTACAGGTTGTCGACTCGACGAACGTCATCGACGATGCGGTTGAGTTGTTACGTGACGGCAAAATCATCGGCTGGTTTGACGGCGGTTCCGAACTCGGCCCGAGGGCTCTCGGTCAACGTAGTATTTTGTGCGATCCGCGCCGTCCCGACGGCAAAGAGATACTGAACCGGCGAGTGAAGTTTCGCGAAGCCTTTCGGCCGTTTGCGCCGGCGGCGATTCTCGAGGAAGCGCCAAACTGGTTTGAGTTTGGCGGTTCCACGCCGGAGAGCCCGTTTATGCTGCGCGTTTGCGAAGTGAATCCGCAAAGAAAAGACGAAGTGCCCGCGATCGTCCACGCTGACGGAACCGGCCGGCTGCAAACGTTGACACAAGAAGCAAACGGCAGGTTTTATCAGTTAGTCAGACGGTTTTATGAACGCACCGGCGTGCCGATGGTTCTGAACACGTCGTTCAACCGCATGGGCCAGCCAATCGTGGAAACTCCCGCGGAGGCGATCGAGTGTTTGCTCAACACGGGTCTTGATTGTTGCGTGTTTGAGGATAGAATCGTTTTCAAGAAATAGTTCGGCGAGGGAAGAAGATGTCTGGGTTAAGTGCCTCACATTTCAACCTGTTCCTGCTCCAAGATTTTTTGGACGCGAAAACGTGCGGTGATCTGATTGCGGAACTCGTTGATTCGCCGACCACGCAAGCGCCAGTTTACATTCAGGGCTCTGACAGCACGCTTCACGAAGACGTTCGCAAGACCACGAGTCTGCATCCTTCCGCGGAGACCATCACGCACGTTCACAACCTGCTGCTCGCGCAGAAATCGGCCCTCGCGGCCCATTTCGGGATTTCGTTGACAGACTGCGAACGGCCGCAGTTTCTCCGTTATCAACCGGGCGATTTCTTCGTGCGTCACCAGGACGGCAACACCGAAACACTCGACTTCGATCACCTGAGAGTCCGCAAAATCTCACTGATCGCGTTTCTAAACGACTCCTTCTCCGGCGGTGCGCTCACTTTCTACGACAAGCGAGACGCAGATGCGCAATCGTTTCCGCTACATGGCGAGATGGGCCTGCTCGTGGGTTTTAGGGCCGACACTTATCACGAAGTTTTGCCGGTTACTAGCGGCGATCGTTTCACGATCATCAGTTGGTTCAGATAGGACCATAATTTCTGTTGACACGGACGTGAGATAGCATTACGCTGCGCCGGTTCCCTCGTAGACGAAAACTTCTGCCGCAACTTCAAACCCCCGCGTTGTGGTCTCACTTAACCTCTGAATGCTCACGTTCCTTGGGAGAAAATCTATGAATGATGATTACAAGAAAAGCTATCCTGAAGTTCAGCCTGAAATCGCGCCTGAAATAAGACCCGAGATTCGGCCCGAAATCAAACCGGAAGTCCAACCGGAAATCGCTCCAGAGATTCGGCCTGAAATTCATCCCGAAATCGCACCTGAAATTCATCCTGAGATCGCGCCGGAGATCAAACCGGAGATTCGGCCAGAGATCGGACCTGAGATTAAGTCTGAAGTACGACCGGAAATAGCGCCGGATAAAGCGCCACGGCCCATTCCGGAGATCGCCCCGGAGAAGCGGCCGATACCGGAAGTAGCGCCGGATAAAACACCGCGGCCCATTCCGGAAGTAGCGCCAGAGATATCGCCTCAGAAGCGCTAACGCCAGAAAGCGAAGTCGGCCACAGACAAACACGGACGTACACGGACAGAATTAATTCAGTCCTCGTACGCTTTCCTTAAGTTGTGTCGCTGTGTCCGTGTCTATCTGTGTCTGTCTGTGGCTGGTTCAGGTTTTAGATCTCAATCTGGCCGAGGTAATCGTCTATGAGCGCAGAGTCGATCAAGCCAGTTGCTCTCATCAGCATGCCCACGCTCTCAGCGCGGTTTCCGTCTTTTCAGCTCGCGCTGTTGAAGCCTACGCTCGAGCGTGAAGGCATTCCCGTGCAAACCTTCTCGATGTTCATGTACTTCGGATCGTATGTCGGTTGGCGCATCACTGAAGCGCTTTCCGACGTCTATCCTTGCATGGTCGGCGAGTGGATTTGGACCAAGGCCGCTTTTGGCGACTTTGCGAACAACGAGGATTACTTCGAGGCTTACCGCTCCAATCTGGAGTCGATCTGTAAGAGTGCCGAATGCACGATGGCCGATTTGACCGAGATTCGGGAAGAGAAGGCCCCGGCATTCATCGACTTTTGTGTGAACAGCGTCGACTGGAGCCGTTTCGGCGTGATCGGTTTCTCGGTGGTGTTTCAGCAAACTCTCGCCAGCATCGCGCTGGCGCGGGCGTTGAAGGAACGCTATCCCGAGACTCCGATCATCATGGGCGGCGCCACGTTTGAAGACGACATCGCCGAAGAGATCATGAAGGGCTGTCCGCAGGTCGATCTCATTCACTGCGGCGATGCGGACGAAACACTGCCGAAGACGATTCGACGTTTGGCCAACAAAGAATCGCTTGCCGGCATGCCGGGCGTCATGTGGCGCGATAAGGATCAGATTAAGTACGCCGGACGCGCGCCGAACCTGAGCGACATGAACAAGACTCCGGTGCCCGATTTCGACGAGTATTTCTACGCGCGCAAGGAAGGCGGTTACGGACGCTCCAACGGTGCTCGGGAGGTTTTGTTACCGATCGAAACCGCGCGTGGCTGTTGGTGGGGCGTGAAGAACCACTGCACGTTCTGCGGACTGAACCGCGCGGGCATGGAATTCAGATCGAAGAGCGTCGACAACGTCATCCAGCAGCTCGATCAACTTTCCCAGCGTTACGGCATACTCGATTTCAACGCCATTGATAACATCATCGAGCCGGAGTACATCAACAAACTATTCACGCAATTATCTGAAGCCAATAGTGACCTTCATCTCCACTACGAGGTGCGGCCGAGTCTTTCGCGTGCGCAGCTCAAGTTGATGCGCAAGGGAGGACTGTTTTCGATTCAGCCGGGCGTGGAGAGTTTTTCCACGCACATTCTCAAGCTCATGCGCAAACATACGACCGGCATGCGCAACCTGGAGTTGATCAAGTGGTCCACGTACTACGGCATCAATAATCTTTACAACATTCTGCTGCGTTTTCCGGGTGAAACACTGGAGGATTACCGCGCGCAGTGTGATGTGATCGCCAAGATCCATCACTTTCAGGCGCCGTGGGCCATCGCCAAAGCGCGCGCCGATCGCGGTTCGCCAATGTACAACGAGCCTGAGACACAGTCGGTCAGCCGTCTGATTTACTCGGAGTGTTACAACTACCTGTATCCCAAAGATCGTTTCGATCTCAATCGTGTTTCCTACTACTTCGAACACGAAATGGGCAACACGCTTCAGGACGATGAATACGACGAGATCTTCCACGCGGTGGGCGTCTGGCAGTATCGCTGGCGCCAGCGTCCGCAGCCTTACCTGCGTTTTCGCAAAGGTTGGGGGACGATTCTGATCGAAGACGGGCGTAACGGTTCTGCTTCAACGACGAGCTATTCCGATCGTTACGCGCAACTCTATGAATATTGCGGCGATGCTCGCAGCGCCAAAGAGATCGCCGCGCACTTCGACGGTGCCCCGTGGGTTGACGAAGCGATCCAGGAGTTTGTCGATAGAAACCTGATGGTCCACCTCGACAATCGTTATCTCAGTCTCGCGCTACCGGAGAACGCGTTTATTTAGACAGGATTTCAGAATTAACAAGATTCTTATCCTGTAAATCCTGTCAAAACCTGTATTCGATGTTACGCGAACCGCTTTCCGCCACGCTCGCTTCGCTGCCTGAGTCGTTCCACTCGGAACGCAGCGAGTTGCTCGACATGCTGCGCGTCCGCGGCATTCTTCATCGTTCAGAAACTCAACCAATACTCTCGCGCGACGGTACTTCAGGCCGCTGGATGCTCGACTCGTTGGCCGTGACGCTCTCGACGCGCGGCGCCGAATTGGCCGGTAAGTGTCTGCTCGAAATCCTCAAAAAATTCGACGGTCGTCAACTGGCGACTTACGGATTGACTGCCGTTCCGATTTTGCAATCGTGCATTCTTCAGGACGACAGATACCGCGGACTGCTCGTCAGAAAAGAACGAAAGCCGCACGGTTCGCTGAAGCTGATCGAGGGCGATATCGATCCGCGCGAGCCCGTTGTGCTGATCGACGATTCCGTGAGTTCGGGACTCTCGATGGATGAGGCGACCGCGCGGTTGGAAGAGGCCGGGCTGCGCGTTGAAGGCGGCATTTGCCTCGTGCGTTTTGGTTGGTACGGCGGTTATGCGCGCATGCAGGAACGCGGCTATCACATGGAAGCGGTTTACGACATCTGGGACGATTTCATCTCCGCGATGCCGGACGAAGAGCAGCCGCTCGCGAATCCGTCGAAGTGGTTTCCGAAGTTTGAATGGCACGACGAGCACGCGCCTGAAGGTCTGCATCCCGCGCAACTCGCGCGCATCGTCATCTCGGAATACTTGTCGTCGGGCCGGTTGCTGCGGGCGCCATTGGCATTGGACCATGATTACGATTCGTCTGGCGGCGTGTGGGTGAGTCTTCGTTCGCGCACAAACGTTCATCAACGCTTTGCGCGTGGCGGGTTCTGGCATTTTCCGCACGAAACACCCGGCACGACTGCGGAAGATCTGGTGATGGGTTCGTTGAGTACGGCTGCGCAACTGACGAAAGGTGAAGAAGGGCTAAAGATTGTCGAGCAGAGCGCGATCGCGGTTACGTTTTTTAATGAGTTGGAGCGATGTACTCCGGGCCAGCTTGATAACGATCGTTATGGGATCGTCGTGCGAAGTTTGGAGCGCCGCGAAAAGATGGGCGGCGCGTTGCCGCGCATGCCGGGAATCAGGAACGAGTGGCACCAGTTTCAACACGCGCGTATCAAGAATGGGAAACTCGTTTCGTTTGAACCGTACGAGCTGTTTCGGCACGACGTGGTGAAAGTGATCGAACCGGAAGCGGCGTGGCAACCGAGCGGTGTTCCGGTTGGAGAGAAGGTGGCGTGGCACAAAGACCGCAACGTTTGTGGTCCGGTTGCGGAGCGGGCGCGAGATATTGTTTTGGCTCAGTTGTTCGATGTTTCCGAGACGACGGTGCCTTTGGCTGACGATGTTCTGCCGAATGTCGATTCGTTATACCTGACGGTTTACATTGGCGGACAGTTACGCGGCTGTATGGGCACGAAGGTCCGCGAACTCGATCGGGATCTGAAGATCATGGCGGAGGCGGCGCTTCGCGATGAACGGTTCAACGATAACAGGCCAAGCGATCCGAATCTGGTTGCGGTGAGTATTTCGCTGCTGTTCGATCCGCTCGTAATCGGACAGGCAGAACCCGAAGAGATCGTTAATTACTATCGTCATGGCGAACAGTTGTTGATGGCGTTTCGCGGTGAGCAACTCGGACTGCTGTTGCCGTTTGTTGCGTCTACCTGGAATCTCGATCCGGTGAGTTATGCGAAGTCGGTGCTTGAGAAGGCGCGGCTGAGCGAGCCGCCGTATAGCTGGTGCCGGTTTGATTGCGCAACGTGGTTGGCGGAAAGCAACGGCACATGGCTCACATCGGGCGGTTTTCCCGTGCGAAGTGTTGACCTTCCGTCAGACGATCTGATCGCACATCACATTGCGTTGCACCGGCGCTATCTGCTCAAACACTTGCGCGAAGACGGAACGTTCTATTCGCGTTACCAACCATTTCACAATCGTCTCTTCGAAAGTGTGGACACGGCGCGGCAAGCGTATGGCGCCTGGGTGTTCGCACGTGCTCATAGAGTCTTAGGCGGAGATGATTTGAGAGACGCAGCCGACTCGGTGATCAATTCTGTCGATCAGATTGACGATGAAACAAGTTCGGTGTCTGAGCTTTCATTTCTGCTGTTGGCGCTCTGCGAACTTCCCATGGCTGATCCGCGTCGTTCCAAGATTAAAGATCTCGCGGCGAAGCTGTGGGACTGTATCGAACTCCCGCACGGACGCATCCTGACTCATAACGGCGACGATCGTGCCCCCGAAGGTTATCAAGATTATTTCCCCGGACAGGTTTTGCTTGCGCTCGCGTCAGCCTGCGAACAACGCGCCGTCGAGATCGATCACGAACGATTGCAAGCAAGCTTTCACTACTACCGTCATCGCTTTCGCTACAAGCGTCACTTCGGACAAGTCACGTGGTTGCTTCAGGCTTTTAGCAAGTGGTGGTCGGTCGCACAAGAAAAAGCTTTCGCGGATTTTGTTTTCGAAGTCGCGGATTGGCTCCTGGGTTATCAGCAGGACAAGTCTGGCGCGTTCATCAACGACCACCAACCAGAAACGCCCGGTTACACCACGGCAGTCTATCTCGAAGGTCTTGCCGCAGCGCTGTTGTTAGCCACAAACATGGGGGATAACACACGTCGCGAAACCTACGATCGTTCATTCGCAGCGGGCGTCACTTTCCTCGATCGTTTGGTCATTCAGGAGCGGGATCGAATCATTCTCCCGAGTCCGGAATTTGCTTTGGGCGGTCTGCGCCAGGGGCTCTACTACAGCGAAATTCGCATCGATTTCGTCCAGCATTCGCTCTCGGCCCTGCTGGCTCGAATTGACGGACCTACGCTTTTCACGCTTTAATCTGCCGTCATACAATCTAGCCCCGGTTCTAATTTCAGGAGAAAAATAGCTAAGTGAGCCTTTTGCTTGAGGGAAAACGCGCGTTCATCACCGGTGGGACGCGTGGTATTGGCGCGGCCATCTGCGAGATTTTTGCCCGCGAAGGGGCGGATGTGGCCTTCAGTTACAACTCGCGTGACGATCTGGCTGCCGAAATGACCAGCAAGATCGAGGGCCACGGGCGCCGCGCGTTCAACGCCAAGATCTCGGTCGTGGATCGTGTCGGGATGAAAAAACTCACGCGCGAACTGGTCGAGAAGTGGGGCGGCATCGACATCCTCGTCAACAACGCGGCCATCAATCGCGGCGACAATTTCGCGACCACCACCGACCGCGCGTGGGACGAAGTGATTCATACCAACGTCGACAGTCTTTTCGCCGTTACCAAGCCGATCTACAAACAGATGATTCGCCAGCGAAAGGGAACCATCCTCAACATCACGTCTATCGGTGCGATGCGCGCGCTGCCGACCTCTGTTCACTACGCGACTTCGAAAGCCGCGATGATCGGTTTTACCAAATGCCTGTCGCGTGAAGCTGGGACATTCGGCGTACGCGTTAATGCGATTGCGGCGGGAATCTTCGATACGGATCTCGCGCAGGCTTTACCGGATCGTCTGCTTCAAATGCACGACTTCTGGACCTCAGCCGGTCGTCTCGGCCGCCCGGAAGAGCTCGCTGAATATGCCGCGTTCATGGTGAGCGAGCGGAATAGTTTTATGAACGGCGAGATCGTGATCGTGGATGGCGGCGCTATCACGTAAAGCAATCCACAGATTACGCAGATTTTGTTTTTAGACAGGTGAGACTCAGCTTTCCACTTTTTTATCTGCGTAATCTGTTTTATCTGCGTAATCTGTGGATTGTATTCGGCGCTCAAGCTCGCGAACGGTCCGCGCTATCTCTCCAAGGCGGCGAAACGCTGCTGTAGATCTAAGCCAGTCTCTATTATCGAAAGCCGGGATTCCTGAAATAACCTTGCCCGCTGGTATGTTGTGACTCGTTGCGCTCTTCGCGGTTAGCACGACGTCATCGCCGATCGTCAGATGTCCGGCGACGCCAGCCTGTCCAGCCAAAATAACCCGATTGCCAATGTGTGAACTGCCCGCGAGTCCGACCTGCGCGCACAGCAGCGAATCTTCGCCGACGGTACACGAGTGACCGATCTGCACGAGGTTGTCGAGCTTCGTGCCGCGCCCGATGCGACTCTCACCAACTGACGCGCGATCGATCGTCGTGCCCGCGCCGATCTCCACGTCGTCTTCAATCACGACTCTTCCAGTTTGCGGGATCTTTAGCCAGCGCTTCTCTTCGTCTTTCGCGTAACCGAAACCGTCGCAACCGATCACCGAGTTGTTGTGAATCACAACGCGTTCGCCGATGACGGTTCGTTCGCGAACCGCCGTGCCGGAATGAATGGTCGAATCTTTGCCGACAGTGACGTCGTCGTAGATCGTGACGTTTGGATGGATGCAGACGCCTTCCGCGATCTCGACGTTGCGGCCGATCACCGCGCACGCGCCGATCGAAACGTGACTCGCGACACGTGCTGAAGGATCGATCACCGCCGACGGATGAATGTGTGGCTCGATCGTTGGCTCGGGATGAAAGATGCGCAACGCGCGCGTGTACGCGAGGTAAGGATCTTTCACGCGCAGGATCGCGATGCTGCGATCGGTTTGCGCGTCTTCGCTGAGATAGATCGCTGAAGCGTTCGTCGTGTTCACACGCGGCGTGTAGCGCGGGTTGGCGAGGAAGGTGACGTGCCCGTCTGCTGCTTCGTCGAGTCCGGCCGCGCCGTGAATCTCGGGGTCTTCTGACCCTTCAACGCGGGCGCCAGTTAGTTGCGCAAGTTCTGAAAGTTTCATGGACCTTTTGTGCCTCTTTGTGGCTTACATTATGGAAACGGGATCGATCTCGAGATTGACAGAACGCAGATTAACACCATTCTCAGCGGCGGATTTGAGCGCGGCGTCGGCTACTTCGCGCAGGCTGCGGCGGCTGCGTGATTTGAGTAGAAGCTGAAAACGATATTCGCCTTTGAGCCGCGAGAGTGGCGCTGGCGCGGGTCCGAGGATGCGGCACTTTCGTCCTTCGTTCGCGGCGTCGAGTTGTTTGCGGAGTTCGAGACTGTCAGCACGCACACGTCCCAGATCTACGCCATGGACCAATAGACTCGCTAACGCCACAAACGGCGGATACGAATGGTTCTGCCGGTAATGAATTTCCTCGTTAAAGAAACCCTCGTAATCCTGCGCGCACGCGTGCCGCAACGCGTAGTGATACGGATGATAAGTTTGAATCAAAACTTTACCAGGCCGATCGCCGCGTCCCGCGCGTCCAGCCACCTGCGTTATCAACTGAAACGTTCTCTCCGCCGATCGGAAGTCCGGCAACGCGAGCCCTGCGTCGACCGAAACCACGCCGACCAGCGTGACGTTCGGAAAATCGTGGCCCTTGGCCAGCATCTGCGTGCCGACGAGCGTATCGATCTTGCCTTCGCTGAAATCCGACAACGATTGCTCGAACACTCGACGCCGCGCCGTTGTATCACGATCGATACGCGCGACGCGCAGAGCAGGGAAGAGTTGCGTCAACATCTCTTCGAGTTGTTCCGTGCCTTCGCCGACGTAGTAGATGTATTTCTTGCCGCACGACGGACAAACCTTCGGCACTCCCTTTCGATGATTGCAGTAGTGACAGATGATCACACGTTCAGAGCGATGGTAGGTGAGCGTGACGTCGCAGTTCGGACATTGAATCGTCTCGCCACACGAGCGGCAGAGAATAAAGCTCGAATAGCCGCGGCGATTCAACAGGATGATCGACTGTTCGCCGCGTTCGTGAGTTTCCTGAATCGCTTCGAGCAGTTCGTCAGAAAAAACGCGCGGCTTGCCGTGACGTACAAACACGTGCCGCATGTCGACGATGCGAGCCGTGGCCATTGGCCGCGCGGCGATTCGTTCGGGTAACGTCAGCAGTCGATATTTTCCCGCGCGCGCGTTGTGAAACGATTCGAGCGATGGCGTGGCGGAGCCGAGTACGACTGTCGCCGACTCTTTTTGCGCGCGCACGATCGCGGTGTCACGCGCGTTGTAGTATGGCGACTCCTGTTGTCGATATGTCGATTCGTGTTCCTCGTCGACTACGATCAAGCCGAGATTTTGCACAGGCGCGAAGACTGCCGACCGCGTGCCGATCACGACACGTGCGTCGCCATTTTTGACGCGCGTCCATTCGTCGAAACGTTCGCCGCGTTGCAGTGACGAATGAAAGATCGCGACGCGATCGCCGAAGTGACTGCGCAACCGCTGTGAGAAAACGGGCGTGAGCGCGATTTCGGGAACGAGCATCATCGCGGAGCGGCCGCGTTCGAGCGCCGCACGCATCGCGCGAATGTAGATTTCGGTTTTGCCGCTGCCGGTTACGCCGTGCAGCAGAAACGCGCCGTAGGTTTCGGTGTCCACCTGCTCCCGGATCTTTTCGAGCACTGAACTTTGCGCTGAGGTCAACGTGAAGTTTTCGACCGGAAGCGAAACGGAGTTTGCGAGTGGATCGCGTCGTATTGCCTCGTCAAAGATCTCAACCAATCCCTTCTTTACAAGTGATGAGACGGTTGCGGCGCTCAATTCCTTTAGCGGCAAAGGTCCGCGTTGTTGAAGTGTTGACAGAACCTGCTGCTGCTTCTCTGTGATCTTCTCCGGTGTGGCGTTTGTGAGCCGGACAAACCTGCGCAACTTCGCTTTCACGACAGCAGAGCGCGCGGTTTGCGGGCGTGGATTGATGCCGGGCGGCAGTGTGGCCTTGATTACTTCGCCGAGTGGAGACGCATAGTATTCAGCAACCCACTTTGCGAGTTGCAGGATCTCCGGAGTGCTGACCGGAACTTCATCGACCAGCCGCTCGGCTTCCTTTATCTCCGATTCGTCGAGTTCGAGATTCGCCGGAAGCTCGTCGTGAAGCGCAACGATGTAGCCGGTGCGCATTTTGCGCCCGAACGGGACCATGATGCGAGCGCCCGGTTTTGCGTGAATGCTTTGTGCGGGTGTGAGCCGGTAGGTGAAGGTCTGCGCGACGTGTACCGGCACTGCGACTTCTACAAAGCGTGGGCCACAAAAAGGCGCGAGAGCAGCCGACTGCTCGCCTGAGTCAGTCGTGCTCTTTTGTGCCTCTTTGTGACTCATCAAGATAGTCTCGAACCTTTTTCAGATCTTCCCACGTCTCGCGTTTCTTCGACGGGTCGCGCAGCAGGTATGCGGGATGAAACGTCGGCATCACCTTGATGCCTTTGTAATCGTGAAAACGGCCGCGCGCGCGTGTGATGCCTTCGCGTGTGTCGAGCAGGTTTTTCATCGCCGTGTTGCCGAGCACGACGATGATCTCGGGTTGGGCCACCGCGATCTCGCGTTCTAGAAACGGTTTGCACGTCGCGGCTTCGTCGGGCATTGGCGCGCGATTGCCGGGTGGACGGCAACGGTTGACGTTACCTATTAACACTTCTTCACGCTTCATTCCGATCGCTTCGATGATCTTCGTGAGCAACTGTCCGGCGCGCCCGACGAACGGTCGTGCTTGCACGTCTTCATCCGCGCCCGGCGCCTCCCCGACGAACATCAAGCGCGCTTTGCGATTACCTTCAGTATGGACCACATGCGTGCGTCCGACGTGCAACGGGCAGCGAGTGCAGTCGCCGATCTCCGCATGAATCTGTTCGAACGTTTCAGTAGAGGGAATTAATTTCGCAGGCGCAGGCGCCAAATCTTCAAACAAGGAAATCCCTGTTTCCTCTTGGCGTTCAATTGGCGGCGCTACAGCTTTAACGGGCGCTGCTTGAGCTTCAAACCCTATCGCCTCAACACCAAGCAGACGCAGGTGTTCGAGTTGCTTCTTTGTTTCGGCTACGAGTTGCTGGACTTCAGGAGATGCTTTCATACTGATCGAAGACTCATGATTACATCAAGGATCCGGTTTGCCGCTTCGCTTTTCGAAAGCGTTGGTAATTCAACAGGATCGTTGTTCTGGGCGGTGAGTATGGTAATCGCGTTTGTCCTCGAATCAAAACCGGAGTCACTGCGCGTCACATCGTTCGCCACAATCGCGTCGAGTTTCTTGCTGTGAAGTTTCTTGCGTGCATTGGCGATCAAGTTTTCCGTCTCTGCCGCAAACCCGATCACCAGCATTCCATCCGTGCGCGAAGCAGCGACGTTCGCGAGGACATCTGGTGTTCGTTCGAGCGTGAGAGTTACCGACTCTTCGGTCTTCTTTATCTTCTGCTCGGCGCGACTCGACGGACGATAATCTGCAATCGCCGCCGCGCCGATAAACACGGAAGCCTGTTTACTCTCGCCCGCAACGGCCTGGTCCATCTCCGCGGCCGATAACGCCCGAATAATCCGCGCGCCCGAAGGAGGATCGACTGTGGTAATTCCCGCCACGACGGTCACATCGCCGCCGCGTTTCAACGCCGCTTCAGCAAGCGCAAATCCCATTCGTCCCGACGAACGATTCGAAATAAACCTCACCGGATCGATCTCTTCGCGCGTGGCGCCAACCGTGATCAGAAAACGTTCCCCAACTAAATCCTTTTTCTGCTTCGATCCGAGGATCTCTAACGCGGCCGCGACAATCTGATCCGGTTCACTCAAACGTCCGGGACCAATCGTCCCGCACGCCATCTCACCGGCGTCCGGTTCGACGATGTGAACTCCATCCGCACGCAATCGGTCGAGATTACGTTGCGTCGCCGGGTGCAACAGCATCGTCGTGTTCATTGCCGGCGCGATCAGTACGGGCGACGTGCAGGCGAGATAAGTTGAGGTTAGAAAATCATCCGCGACGCCGTTCGCGAACTTCGCGATGATGTTGGCCGTTGCCGGTGCGACGACAAGCAAATCAATAGTCTGCGAAAACGTGATGTGCGCAATCGGATCCGGATTGTCGGGCGCATAATCGTCGACGATCACGTGCGAGCCAGACAACGCGCGAAAGGTCAGCGGTTGCACAAACTCACACGCGCGCTTCGTCATCGCGACGCGCACGTTGCAGCCCGCTCGCTGCAATCCTCTCAGAACCTCGATCGCTTTGTACGCAGCGATGCCACCGGAGACACCAAGAGCGACGTTAGATTTGGCTGAAGGAGTTTGAGGATCTGACGCAGACATCGCGCTTAACGGAAAACGAAGATCAATGTAACATTGCCGAAAGACGTGCGCAATTTAGTTACGGAAATGCTTGGTATAATCGCGCGCAATAATCAAAATAGGATATTTCTCGAGCCAGCCGAAAAAATCATGGCTACTCTCAAGGGAAGATTAACCGCTCTCTTGCCCGCACTACTAATCGTAGTTCTTGCTCCGTCTGTGTATGCCCAACGCTCGGATGAGGAATTTGGTCCAGTTGTTCGCGCCTATCTCGGTTACCTGAAAAACGAGCAGGAGGTGGTTGACGACCGTGTCAGCCGGCGCGAAGTCAGTCCGACCTACTACCGTCACAATTCCAACCGCATAAAAGCGCTGCGTCAGATGGCGATTCGCCTGGCCCGCGAGACCCACAACGACTACCTGCCCGAGCTGGAAGCCGTTTCGGCCGGCGAACTGGGCCTGCTCTTTGGTTCACAGGCACCCGCGCCATCGAGCTTGAAGCCCGGTGAAGTGATTCGGAACACGTTCAGATTCCTCGGGATGGTCCGGTCCGGCGAGGTCTTTTACGTGTTCGCGCGGCTCGACCCGTACGAGCAGGCTGAACAGTCTGAAAAAGCGCTCTCGACGTCGACTGAAGGCGGACGGCCCCGGAAAACCCAACCGTAAAACGAAGAAAAAACTTTGCCACTTGGTCCAGAGACCTATGGTAGACTTTGGGCCGTAAAAGTTCTTCCGACGCTGACACAGTTTTGTGGCAAACTTAAGCCAAATGATTGTTGACACAGGGGATTGCTTTAGTGTAATAAATCCCAAGTGTTACTGCCTTTCCGGGCCGTAATTTTTCATGCAATAAGGGCTTTGGACGGGTTTGGAACTCAAATCAGTTTTTCCCACGACTGTGAGGGCCGTCGCGGTACGCAATAAAGACCTTTGTGTTTCACTATACGGGAGGAAAGTTAATGACTAGCAAATCTTGGAGCCGCAAGTCCATCGCGACTGTTGTGGCGGTTGCCGTTTTGAGTGTCTACTCAATGGTGGCATTGGCCGGAGCAGGCGCCAAGGCGTCGGGCGAATTGTCGGTCTCCGGGCAGGTTACGGTGAACGGCCAGAAGATGGTTTCCGGCGGCACGGTGTTCACCAATTCGACGATCAGCACTGCTCCCCAAAGCAGCGCGTCGGTTAGTATCCCGAAGGTGGGCCGAGTTGAACTCTCCGCCAACAGCAATCTCCAACTCAGTTTCTCGGACAACAGCATCACCGCGATGCTCGAAACCGGAAGTGCGCAGGTTTCAACGTTAGCTGGAACCACAGTTAACCTGACGACCAAAGACGGCAGCGTTATCGTCGACGGCAAGGAAGCCACCAGCTTCGCGGTGAGCGCCTCCCGTGGCCGCACTTCAATGACGACCTTGTCAGGCGTTGCCGAGTTCCGCACCGGAACCACGACGAAGACAGTCGCCGCTGGTGAAAGCGCCATGGCAGGTGTGCCGAATCCGCAGACTGACGATGACGACGACGATATGAGCGGTGGCGCGCTGGCCGTGTTGTTGCTGGCCGTGGGCGGCGCTGTTGCAGCCGTTCTTTACGCCACGCTTCATAACAACGACCTTAACTTCGGCGGCAGCGTTACCGTAGTCAGCCCGACCAAGTAAGTCTCGTCCGCGTTGCACAAAAACACTGTGGCACTGGACACCAGCGCTGCGGTCACCTAATTTGACCTTGCGGGTCACGTGTTAATTATCGCGCGTGACCCGCAAGGTTTTGATTGTCTGGTAAACGGATCTAACTGATGCATATTGCGGTGATCGGTACGGGTTATGTCGGACTCGTGACCGGAGCATGTTTTGCCGAGTTTGGGGTCGACGTCATCTGTGTCGACGTCGACGAAGAAA
>DATELP010000179.1:0-3731 GCA_035276425.1 Pyrinomonadaceae bacterium | reverse complement strand
TGACGTGGAGACTGGAATTACGTGGAACGTAGACTTCCAAAGTGACGCTGCCGTTGTCGGCGTTTTCGTTGACAGCGTTGATGGAGACTACCTGTCCTTGTTGTTCGGTTTTGATGGAGATCTGTTTCAGGCTCTCTTCGTCGTTGGACCGTTTGGTCGCAGTGTATTTAACTTCTGACTGGTCCCAACCGCGAACGGTCACCGGACCGTCGAACGTCGTGATACTCACGCGCGGCGAACCACTGACGGCGAAACTCTTCGTTTCCTGATTAGAAAACTTATTCCACTCATTATTGTTTTGGTTGACGATAACTCGGGGCACGCGCACGCGGATCTCACGCTGTTGGCGCTGAAGCTCACGTTGCGCCTGATCGATCTCTCGCTGTGCTTTGCGCAGTTCAGCATCAACCTGACGCGCAGCTTCGCGTTGCGCCTGGCGAGTTTCTCTCGTGATCCGCGCACTCTCCATCTTCTTGAGCGTGAGTTCGGCAGTGGTCATTTCGACCTCGCGAGTGGCGTCTTCCGCCATCATTTCGTCTCTCGTCAGGTCGACGCGGGCGATCGATGTAACCGGGCTGAGCGAACGGCCATCCTGTGCGCGCGTAATGCTGATCGCGCCGTTCACATTTGTAAGCTTGAGACGCGGACCACCGTTGCCGATCTGCGCGTCGAGATTGTGGCCGACGTATTCGCCGTGCTTCACCTGAATGCCGAAGTCGTTACTGATCGAACCGTGAACCGTGGTGGCGCGAAGCGAAGCGTTCGAGTCCGAAGGAATAACAACAGTCAGGTTTCCGTTAACTGAAGCGAGCGAAATGGCTTTCGACTCGTCGAGCTGGGTGAACGTCGCCTGCAATGGACCATTGACGGTCGTCAGTCTTGCTTCACCCATCAGACCGCGCGCAGTTACGGGTCCATTGATCGAAGAGGCTTTGACGTTTCCTTCGACACCTTCGATATCGAGCGGGCCGTTGACGAGTTCGATCGACTCCAGGATTGCTTTGCGCGGAACGGTCAGCGTGTACTCAACGCTCGCTGGATTGTCATAACGTTTATCATTCCAGCTAAGATTCTGCTTTCGTTCGGGATACTCGGTTTTGATTCTGATGTTCTCTTCAGTGGCCGTGACTTCGATTTGCGCTTCGGCAAGACGTTCGCGGCGGTAAGCCTTCTTGATCGCGTCAACCTGAACCGCGGCGCGGTCCCAAGCCTTGATCTTGACTCCACCATTGATGTTTCCGAGATTGACTCGTCCGGTCGCCGACAATGGATACGTTTGATGAAACTCCTCAGTCACCTGCTGGCCAGGCTGTTCGCCACCAGCAGACTCAACGCCAGGCACCTGTGGAACAGGCCGAACGTCTTGCGAACCAGCCTGCTGTGGATCGGTCTGGCTGGTCGCGATTACCGCGGTCGTGCCGTAGGTGACTATCGCGACGGTAAACAGAACTACTGCAATGAGGAGCTTATTAAACATGTTCGTCTCGTTTCTAAACTTTTAGAGCCGAGAGTAGTAAGTTCCGAATTACGTGGTTCCTAACTACCCTCGGCCCTTCTGCGTTGCTCTATAGTCAGAACACCGGGGTTAACACGGATGTGACAGGAAAAAATCGGGGGACTTAAAGCTTTTTTAGCCGCACTGTTCCGCCGAACGAAGCCACCGAGATTGTCGCGTCACCCGTACCGCAGATCGCTTCGATGCGACGTACGTAAGGCGCGATGATCATCGGTTTTTCAATCGTAATCAATGGACCCGGCGCGACTAGTCCGCCCTTTGCCGCCGGCTTGTCTTTCTCTTTCGGCACAGGCGTCTTCTGATCTTTCACCGCCGGCGCTTTGGCCGTCGCTCCCGCCGCGGGTTTGTCCGCTGGGGGCGCCGGAGCCGGATTCACGCGCGGCAACGGCGTCGGCGGACCCGGCGGCGCTGGCTCCGTCAGATACTTCAAAATGAAATCAGAAACGATGTCCTGCTTGTCGGAAACCTTGGCGTTCAGGCGAAACGAAGCATCGCGCGGCAGCGTCAGCAACACGTCGCCGGTCACGTTGCTGAAAGTGTAATAGCCAGCTTTAACCAACGGACCGGTCATCATCATCGTGCCGTTGACCGTCTTCGCCAACACTTTCTGATTCGCAATCCGATCCAATTGAATATCACCGCTCACCGTGCCGACTTCAAAAGTATCGTCGGCATCCTCACCGCGAACGTTTACCGCTTCAACAACGCCGCTAGCGGCGCTCAAGTGCATCCGGCCGCTCGAGTCTTTCAGTGAAATACTGCCGCCGAGAGTTCCAGCCTCGACGAGTTTGGTGACACGCTCGATCATGATGTCGCCGTTTTGCGAACCGGCATAGACGCTCGCCACGCCCGCGACGTCGATGTCTCCGTCGTGTGTTTGCACTTGCACTGTCGCACCGGCGGGAATGTCCATGTCGACGTCGGCGATCGCCTGGCAGTCTTTCTTTGGATCCGCTTCTTTATCAAGCACCATCACGTCGACGTGGTTTGCCGGTACGTTTGGATCTTTCGTCTTATCGATGCGGCGAAACTCGATCTGGTCGGCGTCAACAGAGCGGACGCGAACTTCCTGTTTGTCCCAACCGCGCACGGTCAGCGTGCCGGAAGCGACGCACAGCGTGATGAGCGCCTGTGAAGTGACGCGCATTGATCGTTCGATCTTTTGGCCGGTTTTTCCGGCGTTTGCGTTTTTATTTTCGTTGTAAGCGGGGGTTAAACCTACCAGGGAGAAAAGGAGGCCCGTAGCCGCGGCAACTGCGAACAGCTTCTTGATCAACTTAAAACCGGGCCTTTCAGTGGGAGCGACCTCCACCGAGACGAGCATCGGCGATGGTGTTCAGCAGGTCTACCTTGCTTTGATAAGCGGCAAACATGAAATCAGCAGCGTCCGGATCGTTGGGATTGCTCTTGGCTGCACTGCGGGTAGCAGCGATAGCGCGATCGACAACCGCCAGATTGCGCTCATACTCAACCTGTAAGGACGGACGCATTGATTTCTGGTTCGCTTTGATTGTGGTGTCAAGACGGGCAATTGTTTGGAGATAAGAACGTTCGCCCGGGAGAAGCTTGACTGGTTCCGACGCGGGAGTTGGAATTGTACTGGTTGGGTTTGTTCTGTTTGGATTCGTTTTGATCGCCGGTTTCTTATTCGTGTAATTCGCGTTTGTGTAATTCGCGGTTACTGGGCCTTGCTCTTGAACCGGATCAACTTTAGCCGGCAGTACCGCTACCTGTTCTTCAGCTTTTTTAACTTGCGGTGTTTGCGCAACCGGCGCCTGCGGCGGTGTTGATGTCTTCAACTTCACCAAACCGAAGATCGCACCAAACGCCAGCACCATCACCAAACTCGCATAACCCAACGTTCGCTGTGTTCCGAAACTAAGCAGACCCGAGATGAACGCGCCAAATCCCGTGCGCTCTTGTGACGACGCAGCTTCAAGACGCTGATCCAGAACCGCCGCGTCAATACGCTGCCGCAGCCGTTCGGTCGGCACGCTAGCTTCAAACTCGGGCGCCAGGGCCGTCATCATTAAATTGATCTCTTCTTCGATTTCCCGCGCCGCCGCGGCGCACGTAGAACACGAAGCCAGGTGCAACGTCGCGCTTTCCATCATTTCGCCGGAAAGCTCACCGTCGAAATAAGTTTGCAGCGTTGCCTCGTCCAAACACCTCGTCATCGTCTGCCTCCGATCTTTCCGTAAACCCTCGCAAACTC
>DATELP010000178.1:0-4567 GCA_035276425.1 Pyrinomonadaceae bacterium | reverse complement strand
TCCGCCAGCTTGTCGAGACGGCTCTTGATAATCGCCAGATCGATCGGCTTCGAAGTGTGGTCGTATTCGTTGCAATACCCGCACGCCAGATTACAACGGCGCATCGGGATCAGATGGGCTAGAACGGGATGACGACTCGATAACAACGCTCGGCTGATAAAGCTTGCCTCGCGCATCTTCAGCTTTAGAAACGTTGTCTTCTTCATTAGTCGTCGCGAGAATAAGAAACCAAACCTCAGAACGCAAGCGCGTGGCCCAAAATCAAGAAAAGCCACAAAATAAGAAAGGCTCTGTCTGGTTAACAGAGCCTCTCGAAGGCTTTGGTTTACGCCGATCGCCGTTAGCTCTTGACGATCTTCACGTTTGAATCGAGCTTGATCTCGAAATCGCTCGAGTTGAGCTTCTGGTTTTTCTCCAGACCAGTCAAACGCACGGTCGTCGAGTCGTCGTTCTTCTCAACGATCTTCGTTTGCACCGGCATGCCCGCATTGTCGATCCAGACTTCGGCATACTTGTAACCGGCATTACCTTTCGGCACCAGCGTCAAGTGAATCGTGCTCACGCCACCCCACAAAGTTTCTTCGCGCACGTCTTTCACCGGCTGAAAGCGCGCTTCGAGCTGCTGGCGCGACATATTCATCATTTCCATCAGTCCACCGGTCTTTTCCCTGCCAACGCGGCGCGAGTCGCCGGTGTACGCCACGTTCAGCGCCGGCCGGAAAATCGTGTACTTGTTGTTGTTCACGGCCAGACTTTCGCGACGCGGACTACTCCAGTCGATGCGCACGGCCGCTTGTCGTCCGGCAGTCGGCATGTAAATCACAACCCCGGCGTATTTGTCTTCAACGCCAAGTTGCGAGTTGTACTTGACCATGCTGATGCCGGCTTTCAGCGACTTCAACGTCTGCCGGTTCTTCTCCATCCGATTCAGAACAGAACTCACCAAGCCTGCTCCCTGACCATTACTCGTGGCCGGGAACACAAATACCATTGCGGAAAATATTAAAGCTGCCACCAGGCCCGCGGGAATCAATCTCTTCATACCTGCTCCTTACTTATACTCCTTCCCTCGGCACGCAAAAAACCTCGCAATTATAGGGAAAGGTCATCGTATGTCAACCTCGAAGCTGCGTGTCCGGCCTTCGGAGTCGACTACTCTGCGAACAGCCACGACCTCTACGTTGACACGGCCCGTGAGGGCCTTGACCCGCTGTTCGATTTGACCTCTATCTTCTTCATTGCTAATAACTTCCGGGCTTAATACCACGGTTTGTGCGACGGGGCTTTGATGCACCGTATTTCGAGGCCGTTCGCTTGCTCCAAACCAACCTTTCGGTGTCAAAAAAATGAAGATTAGAATGACCACGCACAGCAGATCCCATTGCCAGGTGTTTCTCGCGTAGTTCCAGAAGAAGATCTTCTTCAGTGTGGAAGTCAGGCCTCGCACGTCTTCAAGCTTGCAAGTAAGCAGCCACAGGACTCGTGGCTGGCGGGTCGGTTGATTGTAAACGGTTAGCGAAGCGAATGTAAATTGCCGATTTTCAATTGCCGATTGCGGATTTGAAAGACGAACCGTCCACCTTGCGTGAATCGACAATCGGCAATCGAAAATCGGCAATGATTTAGAGGCGAACGGAAGGCGCGGTCTCGACGATGTGGCCGTCGCGCATCTGCACGATACGTTTACACATAGCCGCCGCCTCGGGATTGTGAGTGATCATCACGATGGTTTGCTGGAAGCGATAATTCAACTCCTGAAACATGTTCAGCACGAGCGCGGAGTTTTCCGAATCGAGATTACCCGTCGGCTCGTCGGCCAAAACGATGGCCGGACGCGTCACCACCGCGCGCGCGAGTGCCACGCGCTGTTGTTCGCCGCCGGATAACTCGAGCGGTTTGTGGTGCAGCTTGTCTTCGAGTCCGAGCAGCCGCAGGACTTCGCGGCGCCGTTGCGGATCGCCGCCGCCGTTGCCGTGAATACGCTCCGCTAGTCGGAGATTTCCTTCAGCCGTTAGCGTCGGAAAAAGATTGAATCTCTGAAAGACGAAGCCGATCTTTTTGCGCCTTATGGCGGTGCGTTTTGCGTCGGACGCGGCCGTGATGTCTTCGCCGTCGATGACGATGCGGCCCGAGGTCGGAGTCAAAAGTCCACCGAGTAGGTGAAGCATCGTTGACTTGCCGCAACCCGACGGACCCATGATCGCGACAAACTCACCTTCCTGCACTTCCAGCGACACGCCGCGCAAAGCCGGCACGTCGACCTTGCCGATCCGATAAACCTTTTCCAGATTTTCCGCGCTTAGAATGGTTCTCATCGATTACTGGTTAGCAGTAACTTTCTTGTTCTGGGCGTCGAGATCAATTTCCGGTAACTGCCATTTGTTTTCGAGCAGGAATGCTTTTGGACCGTACTCGCGATTGAGCTCGACCGACGTGGTGTCCTGGTAAGTCATGCTGAGCTTGTACTGATCCTGCGGCCGCGTGATCTCGATCCGGCTCGGCAACGAAGCGGTCGTGCCGTTGCCGATCACTTTTTCATTGTAGTAAGCAACGTCAGTAACGACGCGTCCGCGGTCATCGTAACTCTGCACGCGCGCCAAACGAATGCCATTCACGCGATCGAACCAGAAACGCCGCGACATCTTCGCGTCGCCGTTCGGCGCTTGCGAAAACTCTTCCAGCAGATAATAACCGCGCATGATGCGATCGCTTTTCTTCGCCCGCGGCCGGGTGTCTGGTTCTTCCTGAAAAAACTCGCTTTGCACGTAAATATACGGGCCGCTCGTATCGATCGGGCGCATCATGAACGCGTCCGTGAGATGTTGCGGACGCAGGTTCGAAAGCGCACTGACGGTTTGCTTCTCCTGCTTCTGCTTGTCGCTTTGATTCTGTGTGTGGTTCGCTTCGGTGTCGAGCTTCGGATAGACGGCGCTGTTCGTTCCTTTCACGAAGCGCTTGTACTTCTCGTCGCCGCGCAGGACCGCCACCGTGAAGTGCTCGCCGTCAGAGGCCATCTGCGCGATGTCCACAAACGTAAACTGAATCTGCAACAAGATCTTTCCCGGCCGCTGCAAAGTGATCGTTCCATCCACCAGCCGATATTGATCGGCGATACCCGACGAAGCAAACGACGTGTCCTCAAACTGAATGTCGACTTTGCCGTGAATTGACTTCACGTTCGACCAGCGATTGACCTCCTGCACCAGCCGATCCTTGTTGGCTTCAGCGAGCGGCTGCAGGAGTTGCGGCACCTGAATCTTCCGTTTTGCGCCAAACAGACCACAACCCGTATTCAGCAGCAGGATCGAAGCAACGAAAACCGGCAGTATGAAACGAATGAGTCGGACTCTAGACGGGTCGAGTTGTTTGAGCATCAGCCTTAGAGCGCCAATCATACTTGAAATCGCTCGATAAGTCCTCTACGACCTATCAGTTCCTCGAAGCTGTTTCTCAGTTGAGCTCCAATGGTTTCTTCATAAACCGCGCGCGCAAGCGGTTGATCGCATTCACAATGCTGGGACGACTTAACAACTTCTGTTCCAAGCGATGCTTGCCTGGAAAATCCAGAAACATTATGCCGAGCAACACCGTCAACAAACCCTGACCCGGAACGCCCGGAAGCGACAGCACAATGCCGATCGCCACCAGCAACACTCCGCCGATGTTCTTGCCGATCATTCCGGCCGCGTGCAGCAGCGGATGCGGCCCCGACCAGAATTTTGTCTTGCGAGACTTGCTGAAGTGATTGGCGGGAATCTTGACGAGAATAAACGAAACGATAGCGAGATTAATGAAAAACGTCCCGACAAAGATCAGTGCCCCGAGCAAAACTCCGCGCCACGTAATCGACGCGATCAGGTCCGAGAGTGAGTCAAACATCAGCAATGCGGCGGCGAAATGATTTCGGCTCTGGCTTTCAATAATGACTGCAATAACTCATCGACGATCTGTTTCGCCGGCCCTTCGAGTTGAAGCTGCGGATTTTCAGCGACTTCCCAAAACTCGTCAAGGCCGCGTCCGCCGGCGCGTTCGAGAGCGAGAGCCTCAACCAGCAGGTCGATCACGTCGGCCGCTTTAACGAGCCGCGCTTCGAGCGTGCTTCTTTCCTCGTATTCGTGGTAAAGGTTCGCGTAAAGCGCGTCATTCTCCGTGAGATCGCGAAACGCCGCGGTCTCGGCTTGCTTGCGTGCCTCGCTGCCGAAATACATCGTGGCCGTACGCGGCATGTCGCCGACGCGCGCTTCGGCCCAATCGTGCAACAACGCGAGCCGCAGTATCTTTTCGACGTTGACGGAAACGCCGCGCCGCGCAAGCTCATCAGCAAGCAGCATCGCCGTGACGCCGACACCGAACGAATGCGCCGCCACCGATTCAGTGCCGTTCGCAAACCCGCGCAACACCCAACCCGTGCGGTCGAGACGTTTCAGTCGTTGTAGTTCGATTAAAGTATTAAGCATCAAACACTCAAGCGCCTGCGGCGACTGGAAGAACAAGTCACTGCAATCGGGACAAGCCACTGGAACTTGGAAGAACAAGTCACTGCAATCGGGACAAGTCACTGGAACTT
>DATELP010000177.1:0-19595 GCA_035276425.1 Pyrinomonadaceae bacterium | reverse complement strand
GTGATCGAGCCTTACGTGGTCTACCGGAAAATCTCCGGCATTAACGACTTTAATCGGATCATTCGTTTCGACTACATCGACGCGATTGCCGACACGAACGAAATTGAGTTCGGCGTCGCGAACCGTTTTTTCACGCGCCGTTCGACCGAGAACGTGGCCGACGCTCCCGTGAAAGATGTTCCCGGCCGCGAGCGTCCGTTGCTTTCGAGTCAGCCTTACGAAGCACTCACGATCACGGTCCGCGGCAAATACTTTTTCGATCCGTTTTTCGGTGGCGCACTGATTCCCGGTCAACGCAACCAGTTTTATCCCATCAACACGCTTTCGGGTTTTGTTTACGGCGGCGTGCCGCGACGCTTCTCGCCGATCAATGTTGATGCGCGATATCGACCGCGGCGCAATCTGTTTGTCGACGTGCGTTCCGATCTCGACACGCGCGGCGGCGGCATGCGTTCGCTCTCGACAACGGTTGGACTGACGCGTTCGCTGTTTCAGATCTTTCAGAGTTTCTATTACACACGCGCGATCGAACTGGTTCCGAGTCTCGCGAGATTCCAGGACTCGCGCGGGCTCGGGCTCGAAGCGGGCACGTTGCGTGGCTCGCAGTGGAGTCCGTCAGTGTTTCTCGGAAATCATGAGCGTGGACTGTTTGGCGGCGCGTCGTTCTTTTTCGACTTTCAAAAACGGCCCGGCCGCGGCGACAGCTCGCTGATCAACTCCACGATTACGCTCGGCCATAGTTGGGACTGCTGCGCCGTGACGACACAGTTTTCGTCATGGAACGTGGGCTTGCGCAAAGAGAATCGAGTGGTCTTCAGCTTCCGTCTGAACGGCATCGGCAGCTTCGGCACCGAACAGATCGGCCAGCGCTTCCGGTAATAACGCCGAAGGCGTGGGCTAATTTCAGCCCAAGGGTTGTTTCAACCCTGGGTACAGAAAATAAAGAAGCGAGACCAACGCTGAAAGCGTTGGCAAAGTGACCCGAGCGTTTTTGCCAACACCTTCGGCGTTGCTTATGGCCGGGGTTGAGTTAACCCAAGGTTGTCGCAAGCTCCAACCTTGGGCTGAAATTAGCGAACGCCTTCGGCGTTGCTTAGCGAATGCCTTCGGCGTTTTTTGTTCAGTCTGGTGCATCTGGACGGACGGCCATTTCACAAGCTATGATGCTGCGCGGGTCTCCCGTTTGTTTCCCCGACGTGACCGGACTTGGCCCAGTTCAATTTAAATCTTGGCCTCTTAGGCATCCTCATTGAACTTTGAAGCACCTGAGGTCCTTTGCGCTTCATAGGACGACGGTTCACCTCCCGATTGACATTCTTTCTGAGGATATGAGTTTGCAATTACCGCTTTTTGTTCCTACTGGGCTTCATCCGAAAGTCCTTCTCGCAAACCTGCGTCACGGTTTCCGGTTCGGAGTCGCGCTCTGCCTTGCCGCAACGGTACTGCTATCGTCGCTGGTCCTGACGGCTTCAGCGCGCACTCAAACCAGGACGAAAGCGCCGGTCGAAGACTACGACAGTTTTATTATCGAGTCTGGCGTCTGTCGCGCGGCCACAGCGGCCGAGCGGCCGTTAACCCTTCGTCGCCCCGAAGATATCGGCGTTCCCGTCAAGCAACTCCTATTAAAGGACGCGCCTAACCAGATAAGCCCGCAGGCGGAGAATTCGGCAACCGGCTTAACGATCAATTTCGTCGCGCTTTCACAGCTTCAGAACGATCCGCAAAGAGATCTCGTGATTGGCGCGTTCCAAAAAGCGGCTGCGGTATGGACAAATCGAGTCAAGTCGCCGATTACGATCAGTATCAATATCGACTACGGTCCGAATCTGCCCGGCGGCGGAGCATTTCCCCAAAACGTTCTGGGTTCGACGAGTTCCAGACGGACTCTGCTCGATTACCCAAGCGTCCGCACAAATCTTCTCGCCGGTTCGTCTGGCGGGGAAGAAACCGGGATTTATAACGCACTACCTACTTCGTTCGTCCCGACTGACGTTGGCAACGGTGGCGTCGTTGCGGTCAGCCGGTCCGTGGCTTTTGCTTTAGGCATACCCGTTACTACGCCGTCGGACACTAATGTCGCCACGATGGCTTTCAACAAGAATTTCCCGTTTGACTTCAATCCCGACAACGGAATCCAGTTCAACCAAACCGACTTCATCGCCGTCGCGGTACACGAGATCGGACACGCTCTCGGTTTCACTTCGGGCGCGGGCCAGGGTTCGACCTCGGTCGGTTCGATATGGGACCTTTTCCGTTTTCGTCCGGGAACGACGCCGGCCACTTTCGCGATCGCTCAACGCGTGCTGTCGATTGGTGGCTTGCAGACGTACTTCACTGGTGAGTCATTTACCATTGCCGGTGTGCCAGCCACAGAATTAGGTCTGTCGACAGGCGGTCCCGATCCGGGCGACGGAGACGGCGATCTAAGACAGTCGAGCCACTGGCAGGACGATGAACTGACGGGAAGATTCATCGGCATTATGGACCCCACGATCGGGCCCGGAACGCACGAAGACACAACCACGAACGATTTCAAGGCGCTGGAGTTACTTGGCTGGAACCTTGTTAACACCGTGCCCCCACCGCCGCCGCCGCCGCCGCCGCAACCGCCGGCTAACGATAATTTTGGCAGCGCGCAGGTCATAACCGGATGTTCCGGAACGGTTGGCGGGAGCAATATCGCTGCAACTCGTCAAAGCGGCGAGCCAAATCACTCGCCCGACGACGGCGGTGGAAGCCGATCCGTTTGGTACAGTTGGACGGCGACGAACACCGGTCCGGTTACGATTACAACCAATGGAAGCCGGTTTGACACGGTAATGGGCGTTTACACGGGAAGCTCGGTGGGTTCGCTTACCCCGGTAACTCAAACCAATGGGAGTATAGGAAAGGCTGACGACAACAGCGCGACCGACAAAACCAGCACGGTCGTCTTCGATGCGACGGCCGGAACCGTGTACAAAATCGGCGTGGATGGTTATGACAACGCTGATTCCGGCGGCGATTTTGGTCCGTTGACGCTCAATTGGAATTGCAGTCAGTCGATTCAGATCATGCTCGACCAGACAGGACCGGCGGCCGATCAGGCGGCGGCGTTTGATAACATTTTGTTTCTGAGAGATCCGTTCCTGGTAGATAACCCGACGAACCTGTTCTATACGCTGGGAGATCGGAATACCAGAGTATTGATTTTTGTGTCGGCGTTTCAGTTTCCCGCCGGAGCCCCGGCGTCGTCCATAACGATCAATCTCGTCGACAGCAACAACCAGTCGTACAACATACCTGCCCAGGACTACCGCGAGGTTCCTGGCCAGTCGTTGACGCAAATCACATTTCGTTTGCCGGACAACTTGCCCGCCGGGAGTTGTAAGGTTAAAGTGATTACCTCGTTCCAGAGCAGTAACACAGTAACTATAAGAATTCGCACGAGTTAGTAAGATCGTTGACAGGAATCCGAGGCAAAGGTATATTGCGAGGTGAGTGCGCCAGCGCCCCACGCCTCAGTGGACCGAAGATAACCAGCTAACGCTAACCAAGTTCCGGAGTCGCACCATGAAGAAGTTTTCATTTGCATTGTTTTTGACGGTTCTCCTGACCGTCACTGCTTTCGCCCAGACACCGCCGACATTAAGGATTGTCACTGAAACGCCCGGACTGCCGTCCGATCTGTTCTTTGGCAACACGAAGGTAAAGCCAATCAGGTTGCGGCCTGGCACCAATCAAGTGATCACGATTGCTGATGGCGATTTCTTTATTCAGCAACAGTACATCGACTTTCTGCGGCGCTTTCCGGAACCGGCCGGAATGACTTTCTACCTGACTATTCTGAACGGCTGCCATCCGAACGATATCGAGTGCACCAAGTTCACGCGCGGCGCGTTGTCAGCCAATTTCTTCCGTTCACCGGAGTTCCAGCGCAAGGGCTCCTATGTGATGTATCTCTACATGGTGTCGATCGGACAGAGACCGGCGGAAGTCGCCGAGGTGAACGATCCGAATAAGGTCGAGCGTCCGCACTACACGGAGTTTATGGCGGATCTCGGGGCCATCTCAGTGCCTGACGACGATGCGGTGCTCGGCGAGCAGAAGAAGGTTGAACTGACGAACGCGTGGATGCAGCGGCCGGAAATCAAAGCCAAATATGACGCGCTGTCGAATTCGGCCTTCGTGCAAAAGCTGGTCGATACCGCCGGCGTAACCATTCCGAATCAGGCTCAACTGGTCGCGGACCTGAATGCCGCAACCAAGACTCGCGCACAAGTGCTCCGCAACATCGCCGAGAGTACTGCGGTCGATGACAAATACTACAAACAAGCATTTGTGACGATGGAGTACTTCGGTTACCTGCGTCGCGATCCGGAAGTTTGCAAGGGCAGTCCCAACCCGGCTCAGTGTGGTTACATCTTCCACAACGAGCGGTTCAAGTTAACTGCCGATAAGGATTTTCTAGAGAACACGATCGTTCGTGGCTTCATCGAGTCGCCGGAGTACATCAACCGGTTCTAACGTCTGCATCAATTTCGTGTTTGAAGCGAGGTTGGCCGTTCCATAGCGGCCAACCTCATTGTTTTTGGCCCGCCTGTTTACCGATCCATGCGCATCGGACTTGACGGTTATCCACTGACGCGAGAAAAGACCGGCGTCGGACATTACACGCGCGAACTGTCTGCCGCACTTTCGGCGATATCCCCAAACGATCAGTTTGAGATGGTGACGCCTTCGGGCGGGCGAGGTTGGTGGCTGTTTGGCTTGCCGCGATATTGCAAGCAAGCTTCGCTCGATCTCTTTCACGGAACGAACTTCAATATTCCTTTATTGGGATCGTGTCCGTCCGTGCTGACGATTCACGATCTCTCGCTCCTGCTTTATCCCGAAACACACGAGCAGCGCCTCGTGCGACGAGCACGCGTAACCCTGCCATTGATGGCGCGCAGGGCAGCGGCGGTAATCACGCCGTGCGAAGCAGTGAAACGTGAAGTTTGTGAGGTCTTGAAGGTGCAGCCCGATCGTGTTTCAGCCATCCCGGAGGCGGCGCGCGCCGTCTTCAAACGCGTGCCGGCTTCCGAGACCGCGCTGGTGCGTCAGCGATTAGGCATCACGGACGAGTTCATACTTTTTGTAGGCACAGTCGAGCCGCGTAAGAACCTGATAAACCTCTTGCGCGCGTTTGCTGAACTTCTCAGGACCACGTCGTTGCGTCCGCAATTGGTCGTAGCTGGCGCTGAAGGTTGGCTGACGGGAGACGTGCATGACTATTTGAATAGTCACGATCTCAATGGGCGCGTCGTCTTCACGGGTTACTTGCACGACGAGGATCTTCGCGCCCTGTATTCCACGTGCAGAGTGTTTGTCTATCCATCGCTGTACGAAGGGTTTGGTTTACCATTATTGGAAGCGATGGCCTGCGGCGCGCCCGTGGTTACGAGCAATGTACCGGGAATCGTTGAGACTGTTGGGAACGTTGCGCGTTTGATTTCACCGACGGATTTTAGAGACATCGCGAACGGCATCGCTGGTTTGCTTCAGGATGAGGATGAGCGGGGAAATCGTTCGGCTGCGGGGATCGAACATGCGAAACGGTTTTCGTGGGAAAAGACTGCCGCCGCAACACTCGAGCTTTATCGTGCTGTGATCAATCGAAAACGAAGTAGAACCGCTTAGTGATGTACGCGCGTTGACGTTGCAATCGCAAGCGCCACGCGTCAGCGTCGACCACAAAGTGCGACATCGTGGCGCCGAGCACAGCGCCGAAAAGAAAGTCCGCGGTCCGCGCGAACGGCCACGCATCTTTCACAAACTGAAGCTCCCGCAGATCGTTAACCCGCCAGAACGCAAAACCCACGATCAGCATCAAGGCGAGAAACGTCGCGAAGGTTTTATACGTTCGCGTTCCTTCGGTTCCCGTCGTGCGCGAAATCACCGTCATAAAGATGATGTATTGCAGGCCGTGCGCGATCGCGTAGCTCAGAAAGGCGATGTTGTTTTCGGTTGAGACGAAGACAGGGAGAAAAAACAGAACCGATGTGAAGAAGAAAAGCGTCTTGAACAACGTCGTGTGTTGAAACGACTTCGCGTAAACGATTACCGCGAAAATTAGAACCCCGACAAACGCCACCAATCCGAACTGATACAGCAGATCGAACGTGCGGTGCAGGTAAGCCGGAGCGACCGCCGTGCCGAGAATCTTGAAAGTCCCGAGAATCCCCAACACTGTGCCGGCTTCAATCGCGAGACGTTCTTCTTTTGTCGGCGACTTCGACGTCTCGGCGATCGACGCGAACGCATAAATACCGACGTTTTGCCGGCCGTAGTGAAATGCCTGCCACGCCCAGTAAAGAAGCAACACAAACGCCTGCGTCACAAAGCTCGCAAATGCAAACACTAACCCCGTGAGTATCGTCAGCACCAGGGGCACGTAAATGTACCGGCGGCGATTCTGTTGAATGATCGGTTTGAATTCCGTGTCTGTGTAAAAGAACAGCGTGGCGGGAACGTGGGCTGTGCCGAGAAAGAGAAACACCAGTTTGATGTTTGCAAGACTGCCGCCCGTCGCATCGGCAGTGCGCGCCAGCAAAATGAAGAACGCCATTGGGAGCCACGTCGACACCAGCAGCGACAGCAGGAACCAGCGCTTCAGCAGCGCGTTCTTTGCCGTCGTGCGTGCTTCGAGAGCAACGCCGAGTGAGTTAGACGACAAGTGCTCCATGTTTACCTTCAGCTCTCACGTAGCTCTTGCGCACGCCTAAATGGCGAACCTGCGCACTGGCGTTGAGATTAACCACGCCCTCCATATTGCTCGGACTCATCACGCGGAAGAAAAGCGCACCGTCGAGCCAATCGAAGCTGACTCCGTCGGGACTGTGGACGCCAAAGGTCAGCGAGTAAGTGTCCGGCGCGAGCCAGCAGTTGAAAAGAAAACTCACTTCGATGACTTCGCCGGGCTGTGCGGCTCCGAAGTCGAGCTGCTGCAATTCGGTATTCGTGCCGTAGATATGAATGCCGTGTCGATTGCGCAAGAGAAAACCGCAGACCGGCACTTCCACAGGCGCGTGAAACAGCACGCGAAGTCTCACGACCACTTCTTCACCAGTCTCGACAAACTCGATTCGCTGAAAGGCGGAATTGAGCAGTTCGGCCGCAACGATCTCGGCTTTACCGTCTCCATGACGAAACGTGTACGACAGCTTCGGAGCGACTTCCAGATCTTCAACGCCGGCGGAATCATCGCTAGCGGGTTGACTATTCTCGTAAGCCGTCTCGCGCGCCATGATCAGTTTTTGATAGCGATTGAGAACGTCAACCGGCTTGCCCAAAGCTTCAGCGCGACCTCCGTGAAGCAACAGCGCACGCGAGCACAACGCACGAATCGCATGTGGATCGTGCGAGACGAGCAGTATCGTCATACCACTCTCCTGCATCTCGCGGATGCGCCTCATGCAGCGGTGTTGGAAAACAGCGTCGCCGACCGCGAGTGCCTCGTCGACGATGAGAATTTCCGGCCGGGCGCTGATCGCGGCGGCAAAAGCCAACCGGACGTACATTCCGGTTGAGTAAGTCTTCACCGGTTGATGGATGAAGTCGCCGATCTCCGCAAACGCTTCAATCTCCGGCAGCATCGCCGACGTTTCCGCGTGCGTGAATCCCATCAGCGCGGCGTTCATGAAGACGTTCTCGACGCCCGTGAATTCCGGATTGAAACCAGCGCCGAGTTCGAGCAGCGCCGAGATACGGCCCTCGTGCGCGATCGTCCCGTGCGTTGGTTGCAGCGTTCCCGCGACGATTTGCAGCAGCGTAGACTTGCCGCTGCCGTTTGGACCGACGATGCCAAACGTCGTGCCTTTCTCAACTTCGAAGCTGACATCGCGCAGCGCCCAAAACTCGCGGTGTTTCGCCCAACGGCCGCGCGTCAGCATCTCTTTGAGCCGATCCGAGCTGCGATCGTAGATGCGAAACTGCTTGGAAACGCCCTCGATTCTGACCGCGGGTTCCATAGGCCCCGTATGATATGGGGAGTCGGCGCGGAATGTCGAACTGCGTTACAATCGCCGACTCAAACTCTTATGCCTGAATTAAATGGCTCTGACTTGAACGTCGAGCGCATCATGTATGACATCCGCGAGGCCGTAGCGAGGCAGCACAACGGCACGCCGACCGTTAGTGCGAGCGCGCCCGCGGTCTTCACTCCGAGTTTGACTTCCGAGAACGGCGACTCGCTGCGCTTGCAGCCACCGTTTCAACCCAAAGGCGACAAGCATTATCACGTCAACGATCTGCTGAGATTTCACGGGATTGATTTCATCCGCAATGCGTACCTCGCGCTGCTGTTGCGCGAGCCTGACGAAGCGGGCGCTGCGCACTACATGGAAGCGCTGGCGAGCGGTTATTTCAACAAGATCGACATCCTGGAAAGCCTGCGCGTTTCACCGGAAGGGCAGCGCAACAACGTGTGTGTCGATGGCCTCGCGTTGCCTGTCGCAGTCAGACGAGTCGGACGAATTCCGATCCTTGGTTACGTTATAAGGTTGATGATTGCCATCGCGCGTTTGCCGCGCCTGATACAACATCAAAATCAGTTTGAATGGTATATGTGGCCGCAGTTGCAGCGAGTCGCCGATTACGAGAGCCAGAGCAGGAGAGAAGCCGCGGAGGCGGTGGCGCAAGTTTCATCGCAAGTGTTTGACCTGTCGAAGCAACACGAAACTCTGTCGCAGCAACAAGAAACTCTAAGCACGACGCTAAACACGCGTCAGACTGAATTCAGCAACACCGTCGACGCTCGTTTCGCCGAGTTCGAAAACGAACTCGAAGAACTGAAAGCCGACTGGGATCCCAAGCTAGATGATCTTTACGCGTCATTCGAAGATCGTTTTCGCGGTGAGCGCGAAGAGGTTCAACGCCGTTTGGAAGTTTATCTACCACTGCTGATCGATGCAGGCATTACAAACGGAGTGCTGGACATCGGAAGCGGACGTGGTGAATGGCTGCGTTTGCTGCGCGGTAAAAACATCGCGGGTCGGGGAGTCGATCGCAATCGAGTGTTTATCGAAGAATGCCGCCGGGATGGTTTGGACGTTGCTGAAGCAGACGCGTTGGTCCATCTGCAAGGACTACCGGCTAACAGTTTGAATGTCGTGACGAGCTTTCATCTGGTCGAACATCTGGCTTTCGAAGTGCTCATTAAAATGCTCGACGAGATCCAGCGCGTCTTGAAGCCGGGCGGTCTGGTAATTCTCGAGACGCCGAACTGCGAAAACTTCATCGTCGGGAGTTGTAGTTTTTATGCCGATCCCACTCATCGCAATCCGATTCCCAGTGAAACACTCGAGTTTCTACTCGAGTCGCGCGGCTTCACCGACACGAAAGTCTGGAAACTGCGCCCGTGGGAAGCCGCGAAACTGGAAGAGGACAGCGAGTTAGTCCGGCGATTTAACGAGTTCTTCTACAGCGCCCCCGATTACGCCGTCATCGCGAAAAAGCCCTGACCGCCTCACAATGTTCGAACGAAAGATCGGAATCATCACTCCCTGGTTTGGCCGCTTCGCGGGCGGCGCCGAGTTGTTGGCGCGAAACATGGCGCGCGAACTAAACAAGCGCGGCGTCGAAACGATCGTGCTGACCACTTGCTCGCGCTCGCCGTACGACAGTTGGTGGCAGGACGCTGACGCGCCGGGTGTTTATGACGTCGAAGGAGTAAAAACGTTTCGCTTCGCGACCAACAAGATCCGCGAACCCTACGACTCGGCGATTAAAAAGATAACGCGCGGAAAGGAATTATCGGTTCAGGAGCAGCGAGAGTTTTTTCACTTTGGTCTCAACAGCGACGTGCTGGTCCAGGCTGTGCGTAATTACCTGAACGATGGTTATCAACTGATCGCGCTGCCGTATTTCTACGGGCTAACGCATTCGGTTGTTAATGAGTACGCGCAACAAATTTCTCTCGTGCCTTGCTTTCACGATGAGCCGCAGTTTTACTGGAGCGCAACCGAACAACTGCTCGCGAACACGAAACAGATCTTTTTCAATTCTATCGACGAAAAGGATCTGACGATTCGCTACTATGGTCGTCGCATCGGGCGTTCGGTCGTGGAAGGAGTAGTGACCGGTGTTGGCGTTGAACTCCCGTTGACCGAAGAGGAGCTACACGACAAGCCGCGCGAGGCGCCCGGCGATTATTTTATCTACGCCGGCCGGAAGGAACGCGGCAAGAACGTTCATCTGTTGTGCGAATGGTTTGACGATTACACGCGAAGATTCAATCGCCACACGAAACTCGTGTTCATCGGCGGCGGCGATAAATCGCTGTTGCCCGCGGATGATCGGTACGTGGATTTTGACTTCGTTCCCGAGCAGAGAAAGTTGCAACTGATTCGAGGTTCGAAGGGGCTGATCAATCTTTCGGACAATGAAAGCTTTTCGCTCGTGATCATGGAGGGCTGGTTGTGTGGTGTGCCGTGCGTGGTTTCTGCTAACTGTGCGGTGACGCGAAATCACGTGCGCCGGTCGAATGGCGGGCTCTTCGTTTCGAGTAGCGATGAGTTTTGTTTGGCGCTGAATTATCTCGAAGATAACGACGCGAAGCGAAAGGAACTGGCGGCGAACGGGCGCGAGTATGTTACTCGTGAGTTTTCGTTCGACGTTGTGCTGTCGAAATATCTTGCCACGGACTAACACGGACTTTCACAGACAGTACAAAACATCCGTGTTCGTCCGTTAAATCCGTAGCTGATTTTTGAGTACGCCTGATGAAAGTACTAATTGATGGACAAACACTGCTTACCGCCGAGATCACGCGCGGTATCGGGACGTACTTTGTCAACACACTCGAACAGGTACTGCACTACGATTTTGTAAACGACTTCTACCTCGCCGCTCCGCACGGTCCGCAGCTCAACGTGCTCTCGCGCTGGGCTCGCTCGAAACTACAAATCCTTGCAAACGACGCTTACGACACTCATAGCAATCAGCCGGATCACGATCGCCGCTATTCAGACGCGCTAAACAACGACATCGAACGGCTCGGCATTGATCTTTACTGGACACCCAACGCGCTGATGGACAGCGTGGTCCTGCCCGCGCGCCTGTCGACCAACTGCAAGTTCGCCGTCACGATCTTCGATCTGATTCCCACGGTGATGGAAGCGGAGTACGCGCAACAGTGGCCCGCGGCAATGCTTTCGTCTTACCGAAACAAGTTGAAGCATCTCGAAAAAGATTTCGATCTGTTTCTGCACATTTCACATCACACGCAGGCTGACTTTTTGAAAACTCTTGACGTCGCGCAGAAGCAGCACGTCGTGACGCACCTCGGAGCCGATCCCGCATTTCGTCCGTACCAGTTTCCGCACGGCGCTGACACTGTTGATTACGTGATCTATCCCGGCGGCTTCGATCCCCGAAAGAACATGGACCAGGCAGTCGCGAGTTTTGCCGACTTGCAGCAGCGTTATGCACACGATCCTAAAGTAGCAGCAACGCAGTTGTGCATCGTCTGTCATGCGGATCGCGCGAGCGAAGCGCGTCTGCTCGGGCGCGCGAAAAAGCTTGGTTTGGATGGCAAGGTTTTTCTCACCGGTTTTGTTGATGCCGGCAAGCTGATCGAACTCTACCAAAAGGCGCGCTGTTTGTTCTTTCCGTCTCTTTACGAGGGGTTCGGATTGCCCGTGCTGGAAGGTTTGGCTTGCGGTCTGCCGGTGGCGGCGTCGAACACTTCGTCTGTGCCGGAAGTCGGCGGTGATCACGCGTTCTATTTCGATCCGCGTAACGTGACTGAGATGGCCGATGCGCTTTACCAGGCGTTGCAGTCGCCAATGGACCACGAGTCGAAGCAGAAGCGTTACGAATACGCGAGCAGCTTTAGCTGGAAGAAGACTGCGCTCGCGACGCTCGATGCCTTTGGGAGCGCGGGCGGCTCGCCCGCAACTGACGATACTTCTCTAATCGACACCTTGCAGGCGAGCCGCCTGCGCTCCGAGGCCGAGACTGATTTCATCGACGTTCGCCAACGAATGAAAGAACTGTCGGTTGAAGACCTGTGTGCCACCGCCGACACCTTCTACGCGCGTCTCGACAATTGGGACTATCTCCACGCCAAGCCGCTTGCCTCCGCCAGCGAAACGCCGGAACTGCTGATCAATTTTTCTCACGTCGTGCTCGGACTGAACCTGCTGCCGGACATGACCATCGTAGACTTCGGCGCCGGCGCATGTTGGACCTCGCGCTTTCTCAGCCAGATGGGAATGCAAGTCATTGCCGTCGACGTTTCTGCCGCCGCTTTGAAGATCGGTGAAGATCTCTATCGGCGTCATCCTTTGATCGGTGCACAGCCTGAGCCGCGGTTTTTGCACTTCGATGGCCATAAGCTGGACCTGCCGGACGAGTCGGTCGATCGGATTAGTTGTTGGGACGCGTTTCATCACGTTCCCAATCCGGTGCAGGTGCTCAAGGAGATGTCGCGCGTGTTGAAGCTGGGCGGGGTTGCGGGCTTCTCCGAGCCGGGTCCGAATCACTCGAAGTCGCCGCAGTCGCAATACGAAATGCGCACCAACCAGTTGATCGAGAACGACGTCGACTTAAACGAGATCTGGATGGCGGCGCAGGCCGCGGGATTTACCGACATCAAGGTGGCGTTGTTCAATCCGAAGCCGTTGCTGCAATCACTCGGGCGATTCGACGAGTACGTCAGCGGCGCCGGCGCGGGCGAAGATTTCGTCGAGGACACGCGCAGCGAAATGCAGCACCGGCGTGTGTTCTTTCTGTTCAAAGGCGATGCTTCGCTTCCTGACGACAGCCGCCGGCGCGAGGGATTGCGCGCGGCGTTGCAGGTTGAACCGGCCGCGACACGAATCGACGCCGATGGTTTTGCGGAGTTGCGTGTGAGTGTCACGAACACCGGCACGGCCACATGGTTGCCGGGCACGTCGCGCGTCGGCGCGGTGCGCTTTGGTGTTCATCTTTTTGACGAAGCCGGCACACTGCTCGATCTGGACTACTACCGCAAAGATTTTTCTCCAGACGAACAACTTGCGCCCGGCGATTCCGCGGAGTTCGTTGCGGAAGTACCGCTGCCGTCGGCGGGTGTCTACGTGTTGCAGTGTGATCTGGTCAGCGAAGGTGTTTGCTGGTTCGAACACAATGGCTCACCAACGGTGAGACTGCGGATTGAGGTCGTGTAAGTGTCGTCGAGCAAACCCAAAATCGCGTGGCTTTCGCCGTTGCCGCCGCAGCAAAGCGGAATCGCGAATTACAGCTACTGGTTGATCAAAGCGCTTCAGCCGCATCTCGCCATCGATCTGTTTTATGACGAAACACCGCCGATCGCCGAGCTGCAAGAGAACTTCAACGTCTACCCGATAGCTGAATTCATTGAACGGCGTCACGATTACGACCAAGCCGTCTATCATCTCGGCAATCACAGCGGCTTTCACCGGACCATCTATCAACTCGCGTGGCGTTTTCCCGCGACGGTTGTTTTGCACGACTACAACATCAGCGCCTTCATGCACGAGGCTTTCTATCGTCAGCCCGACGGCGATCTCTACCAGCAGGCGCTCGCTGGGCCGGACACTCCGGCGCCACCCACGCGAATTCTCGCGCGGCTGGCGCGACTCGGCGGCAACTATGCAGCGAGCCCGATGTCTCATCCGGTTGTTAATCGGAGCCGCAAGGCGATCGTTCATCATCGCTGGGTGAGGGACCAGTTCGAGGGCGCGGATCATGTGCGAATAATTCCGATGTTCGCCAAGGCCAGTTACGAACCTACGAGCGCGGAGATCGCAAACTTCAAAAAGAAATTCTCGATCAACGAAAATCACTTTCTACTCACGTGCCTCGGATTCACGAACCGCAACAAACTGCCCGCGTTGCAGGTAGACGTTGTTAACAGACTACTCGCCGATGGTTATCCGGTGCATCTGGTCTTCGCCGGTGAAACTTCACCTGACGTGAAGCGTCTGGAAGAGCAGGTCCGATCGAGCGACAATCGCGATCACATCACGTTCACTGGTTACCTCGATCAGGCAGATTACGGCGCAGCATTGTTCGCCGCGGATGTGGTTATCAACTTGAGAAATCCTTCGATGGGTGAGGCGTCGCTAACGCTGATGCAGACGTTGGCCGCCGGGCGCCCGGCGATCGTCAGCGATCTTAACCAGTACAAGGAATTTCCCGATCGTGTGTGCTGGAAACTGACGCACGATGAGCACGAAGCGGATCTGCTTTACCAGTATCTCGTCGCACTTCTCTCAAACAAAAGATTGAGAACAGCGCTGGCTGCCAACGCGAAGGACTATGCCGAGGAAGTGTTATCGCTGAAGAAAATCGTGCCTCAATGGCTGGAGGTTTTGACGGCCTCGAGATCTGACGCGAGCATCTCCTTGATCAATTCGCGAAACGTGTAGGTCGGTTCCCAGCCCAACACCCGCCGCGCTTTCGAAGCATCGCCGACGAGTTGGTCCACTTCAGCGGGTCGGTAGTAACGCTCGTCAACTTTCACATACTCGCGATAATCAAGATCCACTTCGCCAAAAGCAGTTTCGCAAAGCTCGCGAACGCTGTGCGTCTCGCCGGTCGCAACGACGAAGTCGTCAGGTTCGTCTTGCTGCAACATCGCGTGCATTGCGCGAACGTAGTCGGCGGCGTGGCCCCAGTCGCGTCGCGCGTCCAGGTTGCCGATTCTCAGTTCTGTGGCGAGGCCGAGTTTGATGCGCGCGATGGTCCGGGTTGTTTTGCGTGTGACGAATTCCAGTCCACGGCGCGGGCTTTCGTGATTGAACAGAATGCCGCTGAGGCAATAGAGACGGTACGCATCGCGGTAGTTTCGGGTTAAATGAAACCCGGCGAGTTTGCTGATTCCATAAGGACTGCGCGGCATGAAGGGCGTCGTTTCCTTTTGCGGGACCTCGGTGGCATTGCCAAACATCTCGCTGGAGCCGGCGAAGTAAAAGCGACACTCCGGACGCACTTCGCGCAACGCCGCCAGCACGTAGTGCGTGCCGTTGACGTTCATGTTCATAGTCGAGAAGCCGTCGGTAAAACTTTCCGCGACGAAGCTCTGCGCGGCGAGGTGATAGCACTCGTCGAATTCATACTTGCTTAGTACGTTGAAGATGCTCGCGTAACTTTCCAGACTCGCGGGATGCAGCGTTACGCGATCGAGCAGGTGAGCAATCCGGCTGAACCTCGTTTCCGGCACTTCCAGGGCCACGCGGCGCACGAGCCCGTGAACTTCGTAGCCGAGACTCAGCAGGTAGTCAGCCAGATAGCTACCGTCCTGCCCGGTAATGCCGGTAATCAATGCTCGCTTGGTCATGAGGTGATTTGAGCACAGAATTCAGTTGGAACGCCAAAGGCGTTTACCAATTCCAGCCCAGCGGTTGGAGCTTCGCGACAACCCTGGGGACCCAAAGAAAATAAATTTCCAACGCTGAAAGCGTTGGCGAGGGTGCGTTTTGCCAACGCTTTCAGCGTTGGTCCTTTCTTTTGCTGACCCAGGGTTGAAGCAACCCTGGGCTGCAATTTGTTAACGCCTTCGGCGTTGGCGCCGTTCGCGACGACATCGATACGAAATTACAACGGCGCTACTCTCCCCTTAATGTATAGTGAGGCTCGCTTGATAACCTCAATGTCGAGAACTCAATGGTTAATTCGCTTCCGGCAGGATCGCAGCATACGCGAGGCGCTTTTTGTTTTCGTACTCACGCGCGGTCTGATCTTCCTCGTGCTTGTTGTTGTCGGACAATTCAGCGTCGCCTCGCACCCCGAATCAAACACGCGCGACGCGACGATCAGATTCGAACCTGCCTCCATTACCGAAAACCTCCGCAAGACAATGTGGCAGGCAGACGTGATCCACTATGTCATGATCTCGCAGGAGGGCTATCACCGCGCGCCTTTCGACATCAACGATCGCCGCAGTCACGAGTACGCCTTTTTCCCGCTGTTCCCGATGCTGCTGTGGTTGTTGGCACGCGTGACGACCGACGTGGTCCTGTGGAGCGCCGTGCTTTGCAACGTATTTTTCTTTGTCGCGCTGGTGTTGCTGCACAAGCTCACACTCGCGTTCGGGTACGACGACTCAATTGCGCGCCGCACCATTTTTTACCTCGCCGTGTTCCCGTTCAGTTACTTTTTCTCGATACCGCTGACTGAATCACTGTTCGTCCTTTTAACGGTGGCGAGTTTTTACGCCGCGAAGCGCGAGCACTGGTGGACTGCGGGCGTGATCGGTTTGCTGGCTTCCGCTACACGTCTCACGGGTGTTTTGCTGTTGCCGTCGTTACTGATTTTGAGCTGGCAGATGTATCGCTCGTTGCACGTCAGAAAAATCCTCGGCTTACTGCTGATCCCGTTTGGACTGTTCGCGTACATGTTTTATTCGTGGTGGCTGAGTGGAGACGCGTTGGCGTTCAAGCACGCGGCCGAAGCGTGGGGCCGGCGACCATCGATCTTTTTTCTTGGCCCGCTCGTGAGGTTCCTGTATCCGCCGCACATTATCGCCGAGCCGTGGAACATCTATTTGTTGAGCACCGGGGCTGCCGTGCTCTGTTTTATTTGCATCTACATTCTTACCAAGCGGCGTGAATGGGCGCTGGCGCTCTACACCCTCATGTCGGTCATTGTTCCACTTTCGTCCGGCGTGACACAGTCTCTGGGGCGTTATTCGATGGGGTTCTTTCCCGTCTTCATCGCCCTGGGCTTGGGCGCGAATTCAAACCATTCAGATCAGGCTTCCAGGGTTTTGCTCGTGTTCCTGCTGGGAATTATGACGCTGCTATTTGCGGCCGGCTTTACAAACGCACTTTCTTGAGGGGTGCGATGCTTGCGGTACTGTAGGGGTTCTGCTTAGAATGACCCCTCTTCAGCTCCCCGAGGGCCAATAATCTGCTGTTATCTACGTCTTTATCGCGGAGGATTTCGTGAAGCAAGTTTTCTGGTTCGTGTGCGCCAGTATCGTGTGTATTTTCGCCGCCGGGTCGCTTTCCTCCGTCGCGGCCCAAACCGTTACCCCGACGCCGGATCCTTATGCGGTTCAATTGACTTCGGTTCCGAACACCGCGTTCACGACTAATCTCGGGGACATGACGGCGAACGGCCGGTTCGTCGTGTTCACTTCGAACGCCGACGTCGCGACCGTAAACAAAAACAACGCTGACGGAAACCGCGAGATTTTCCTGGCCGATTACGCCCAGCGACGCATTTTCCAGCTTACAAACACGAAGAACATTCTGAATCCGACGCCGACTCCGTCGCCCACACCGACGCCGAGTCCAACGCCAACTCCGACGGCGAGTCCAACGCCGACACCGACTCCGACGCCATTACCCGCGGATCCCACGGCGGTCAAGATCGAGATCGTTAACCGTTCACCGATGATCACTCTGGCGCCGCAGTTGATTGCCGGTCAACGTTCCTACATCATCGTTTTCAGTTCGAACGCGCCAAATCCGGGCAACTTCGACGGCACGGAAGGCACACTCGCTCAGGACGCCAACACTGAACTGTGGATTTATCGCTTGCCGGCAGTCACCGATGTCGATCTGTCACTCGGAACCGATCTTCCGCTTCAGGATTTAGCGGCCGGCACGTTTACGCAGATTACAAACACACCCGCGAGTCGTCTGCCAACTGCGGGAGTACCGCCAACTGCAACCACTGCCCCAAAGGCGCCGTTCTTTGCCGACGACAATCGCGAGCCCACGATCTCTGACAACGGGAGCATTATCGCGTTCATCTCGACGCGCAATCTTGTTCCGGGTGTCGGCAATGCTGACGGCAATCCCGAGCTTTTCTTTTACAACGTGGGCACCGGCAATTTCAGCCAGGGCACGAATACGCAGGACGCAACTCCCGGAATCGGGTTTACCTTTCAGAGTAATCCGAATTTATCTGCTAATGGATCAGTAGTGGCTTTTGCGTCGAGCGCCAATCTCGCGTCCAACAACGCGGATTTGAACGCGGAGATCTTTATCGCGGATTTCAGTGGCTCGGCGATCAGCAATATCCGCCAGGTCACGCGTACGCTGATGGGGCCAAACAACACCAATGTTATGAGTCCCGGACGGCGTTTGAGTCGCGACGGCGGATTCATCACTTTCGAATCGCTCGCGACCGATCCGAAAGGGAACACCGCAGCCGGCCCCAGTGCGATCCTCGGTGTTTTTGTGTACACCGTCGCCACTGACTCGTTCGTAGAAATCGGTCCCCGGGCGATAGGCTTCCCGGACGCTACTCATTTCCCGACGTTCACGGATTACAACTCCTCGTTGACGCCCGCGAGCGTCATATACACGTCTGCTTTGAACTTCCGTGCGAATGGCACTTTCCCGCCGGCGGCGCAGGACAGTGAAGGTCTGAACCCGCAAAGAAGAGCTCAGCTTTTCGTGACTCCGATAGCAGCGCCAAGCGCGCAGAATTTTGCTCGTCTGACGAATGTGCCTGCCAATTTTATTTTCGGCGGTATGCTTCCGGTAGCGAGTGAGACGCGCACACGCTCGGCGTTTCTGCTCGGCGGTGGCGATCTCGGCGGCGGCAATGGCGACCTTTCACTCGAGCTTATCTACCTGTTGAGTCCGCAAGCAACAGTGCAATCCGGCGCGGCGCTCTCGTTCTTCACGGGTGCGAGTAACATGCCCGTTGCTGCGGCGACTCCAGTTCCGAGTCCGAGTCCTACTCCGACGCCAACGCCGAGCCCGACGCCCGGCAACCCGATCGGTGTAGCGCCCGGAGAGTTGACCATCGTTCGCTCGACTGTTGCGCTTGCGCCATCGAGTGCTGATGCTTGTACCGATCCGCTGTCGCCGTGTGCCTCGGAAACCAAGCGTAGTCCCGCGTTGCCGATTGAGCTCAACGGCGTTTCCGTGTCCATCAACGGCGCGGCTGCGGGTCTTTATTTCGTCGGCAATGCTGAGAAACAGATCAGTTTCGTTGTCCCGCCGGGTGTGGCTACTGGCGTCGCGAACGTCGTCATCAACATCGTCGACGGAAGCAGTGACACGCAGTTGCGTGGGCTGCTACAGATTGTGCCTGGTCAGCCGGATATTTTCAGTACTACGGGCGATGCTGGTGGGCGCGCGATAGCGGTCAACGCGGTCACGGGAACTGCTGAACCGTTCAGCGTTACGACGAACGGCAATCCGACCGTGATTCAGTTGACTGTCACGGGTGTGCGTTTTGCTTCGCGCGCGGAGATTACGGCTGTGACTGTTGGGACGACCGTGATTAGTGGGGACGGGATCGTTTCCGTGGGACCGAATCGAGAGATGCACGGATTTGATTTCATTAACTTTACGCTGCCGGCGGGTTTGGCTGGGGCAGGTGATGTTCCGATACAGGTGACGTTCGCGCGCGGCATCCAGACCGTCAGTCGACCGGCGGCCACCGCGCCACACATAACGATCAACTAGGGCTTGCAATCCCACCGACGCAGTCGGTGGTAGGTTTCATACCCCACCTACAAAACGGTGGGCCAAAGGAGCAATCCCACCGACGTAGTCGGTGGTTCGTTTCATACCTCACCTACTAACCGGTGGGCCAAAGGAGCAATCCCACCGACGTAGTCGGTGGTTCGTTCATATCGGGTCGCTTCTGTAGGTAGGATC
>DATELP010000176.1:0-25414 GCA_035276425.1 Pyrinomonadaceae bacterium | reverse complement strand
GCGCGCTGCGTTTGATGCGCGGGATCTGCGCGGGTGTGAGTGCGGCGCATCGACAGGGTGTCGTGCATCGCGATCTCAAACCCGAGAACATACTCGTCGTCGCACCTGATGACGATTTTGAGTTTGAGAGTGTACGCGTCGTTGATTTTGGTCTGGCGAAAGTGTTGGCCGATGCTGGTGCTGGTCCGGCGGGAACCGTTGTTGGTACTCCTTATTACATGTCGCCGGAACAAGGCATGGGCGAGTCACTCGACACGCGTTCGGATGTTTACAGTCTCGCCGCGATGTTCTACGAAATGCTTTCGGGCGCGAGACCGTTCGACGCGGAAACTGTTTCGGGTGTGATCAATCGGCACTTGTACGAACCACCACTGCCGTTGCCGGCGTCGCTCGGAATTCCGCGACGAGTCTCTGCCGCGATCATGCAGGCGCTCGCTAAAGATCCTGACGAGCGCCCACAGACCGCGGGCGACTTAGCGCGACTGATGTTGTAAGCCGCAAAGAAGCACAAAGCTCCAGTTCTGAGTTCAAGCTTTAGCTTGGGATTTTGTTTCCGTAAGTATTACCCTTCACGGAAGGCAATGTAGACACTCATCCAGCTCATACCGACAGTAACGATGGCAGGCTGCGTATCCGGGCTGTCCCCAGGGCGGACAACCCGCGACGCACGCGTCAAAATCAGCCTCACAGTTTTCAGGACACACATTAGCCTGAACTGTTTTGCGAGTCAGATCAGCCGATGTGAAAAACAGAACACCCACCAAAGTCGTCAGGATAAGCAGCCTGACGAATAGTCTTGGCATAATTCCTCTTAACATTTTTGTTCCTCCAGCAGACCCCCACACCTGTGAAGTATTGTGAGACCGGCGAGAAGCCTCGCCGACAAGACTTCGTGAGTGGCCGAAGCATACTCCAGGGCAGCAGGTGAATCAATAAACCTGTAGGACAGAACCTGGTTAGCCTGAACTCAGAATTGAACTCACTTCATCGATCACCTCACGCCAATCCTTTTCCTGTTTTTGTCGAAACAAACGCATGGTTGGATACCACGGGCTGTCATGGCGATCGGTCAGCCAACGCCAGTCGGCGTTGAATGGGAGCAGCGTCCACGTTTGTTGACCGAGTGCGCCGGCGAGGTGCGCGGTCATCGTGTCGACTGAGATCACGAGATCGAGTGCGCGCATGATCCGCGCGTCGTCGAGTGGGTTATCGCCGCCGGAAAGAATGCCGAACTGACCGTCCCAATTGGCGAGGTGCGCGTCGCGTTGCAGAATGTGCCACTCGATGCCGGGAACTTGTGCAAGCGGACGTAATACAGGAAAAGGGATCGAACGCGTCGCGTCCCAGTCGCCTGATTGCCAGATCAAACCGACACGGATTTGATTGTGTGTTGAAGGAAGAGGCGCTGGATCGACGTGCAGGTAAGGAACCTCAGCGGGAATGTTTTCGATCGTAGTGCGAAACAGATAAGGCAGTTCGTTGAGTTCAACGTCTACGTCGTATTCAACTTCCGGTACACCATCGTGCAACGGAAGCAGTTGATCGATTCCTTCAACACCATGCAGCAAAGGAATCAAGGAAGGTTGCACCCACACGATCACCTGCGCTGCGATTCGTTTCAACAAAGCCGCGTAACGGATGAATTGGATCGTGTCCCCGAGTCCGTGATAACAACGCACCAACACACGCTTTCCCGCGACTGGTCTTCCGTCCCAGATGTTCTGCAAGTGCCGCGGCATCGCACGATGATCCTGTGTGCGTGTCGCAGGTAACAACGCGTCGCTGATCTTCCACGCTGCACCAAAGTCTCCACGCCGCATCGCATCGAGCCAAAGATCATTCATGCAAGCGGGATCATCATTCATGCACGCCTCCTGCGTGTACTTTGAACTTCGCACTTTGTTCTTTGCAAAGAACCACGAACAAAGCTCCAAGAACTACTACTCTTTAATCGTTTCGCGAATATCTTGTTTTCTTCATAAGGTACGGCAGCGAACCGAAGGTACTAAGTTGCAAGCGTACATTACGCCTCCAAGTTTCCACCTTGCTGTTGCTGCCGGAGGAGTGTTGCGCGAGGACAGCGAAAACCGTTGGCAAGAAAATCGACTGTTGGCGTCTCTACCCGAACGAGATCGCGCGCGGCTACTTCCGCAATTGGAAATCCTCACGCTCTTCGCCAAAGAGAAACTCTACGAAAGCGGCGAAGAGATCAACTACAGTTACTTTCCACTCGACTGCATTCTCGTGCTGATCAGTTCGGTTGACGCAAAAGCAACAGTCGAAGTCGGCTTGATCGGCAACGAAGGCATGGCCGGCGCGCAGATTCTCATGGGCGCAAAACATTCCAACAGCGAGGTGTTGATTCTCGCCGAAGGCAAAGCTCTGCGTCTTCCCGTTGCGGTTTTGAAGAAGGAAGCCAAGCGCAGCAGCCGCATGCGCGAAGTGATGCTCACTTATGCCAACGCGCTCCTGGAGCAGAGCGCACAACTCGCCGCTTGTCATCGTTATCACACACCAAAAGCGCGCCTCGCGCGTTTACTGTTGATGATCGACGATCGTGTAACAGCTTCGGAGCTACACATAACTCAGGAATTCCTCGCCCATTTGCTCGGAACGCGCCGCGCCACCGTCACCCAGGCTGCGAGTCAGATACAAGACGACGGCCTGATCCAATCCGTTCGCGGCCGCATCCGTTTTCTCGATCGTAAAGGACTCGAGCACGAAGCCTGTAGCTGCTACGCGATCATCGCGCAACAGTATTCGAGTCAGAACCACTCGGCGGTTCAACAGTAAGTTCCTAACAAATTGTTCACAGTACTGACACTTCTCAAGTCGGGGTACGTTAACGTACCGAAATCATGATCAGTCACATGTACTTTCTCGCTCGCTCACCGCCCAGGACTCATCCGTGAATCGCAGTGGGCGAAGCACCGCGCACGGCTCAGAGGAAGGTGACAACATGACAAGGGGAACAAGGGGAAAGACGAACGGCGAAGCAAATGGAAATGGCCGGCATCAGAATTTCAAAACGTTAACTGCTACAGCAGGTCATAAAAACGGTAAGTCAAAACCAATTCTGATCACTGGCGGCGCCGGCTTTATCGGTTCAAACCTCGCCCACCGGCTGCTGTCAGCCGGACATCGCGTGCGACTACTCGACAATCTTTCCCGCTCCGGCGTGGAACGAAACCTTCGCTGGTTGATTGAAACGCACGGCGACATGGTCGACATTGAAGTTCCCGACGTGCGGAATTTCTCGATAATCAAAGCGGCCGTGAAAGATGCCTCGCAGGTTTTTCATTTCGCGGCGCAGGTGGCGGTTACGTCGAGTCTTGCGGATCCGATCGAAGACTTCGAGATCAACGCAAGGGGAACGTTGAATCTCCTCGAAGCGATTCGCAACACCGACAATCCACCGCCACTGGTCTTTACTTCGACAAACAAGGTTTACGGAACTCTCGGCGATCTTCAGTTCACCTCCGGCGCAACACGCTATGCTCCGGTCGACTCCTTCATTCGCGAACGAGGGATCGCCGAGAATCGCCCACTCGATTTTCACAGTCCTTACGGCTGCTCGAAAGGCGCGGCGGATCAATACGTAATCGACTACGCCCGCACTTATCACCTGCCCGCGCTCGTCTTTCGCATGAGCTGTATCTACGGTCCACATCAGTATGGCAACGAAGACCAGGGTTGGGTTGCGCATTTCGTAATTCGTTCGCTCACCGGCAAACCGATCACAATCTACGGCGACGGCAAACAGGTCCGCGACATTCTATTCATTGAAGATCTCGTCGATGCATTTCTGCTGGCCCAGCAACACATGCGACGACTTTCGGGGAGTGCTTACAACATCGGCGGTGGACCAGCGAACACGATCAGCTTGTTGGAACTGTTGGATTTGATCACGGAACTTCACGGCGGCGAGCTTTCGATTGAATTCGAAAGTTGGCGTGCGGCGGATCAGCGTTACTACGTCGCCGATACGAGCAAATTCGCGGCGCTGACTGGTTGGAACGCGAAGGTCGGAGTTCGCGACGGAGTGAAACGTCTTTACGAATGGTTGATGGCAAGCGGCCAGTATTTTCCCGCGGTGCCCGTTGGTGTGAGTGAAGCTGTAAGAACAGTTCAAGCTGGCAAATTGTAGGGATCGCACTCCGTGGCCACTCCTCGTTGAACAAGGGGGCCGACAAGGGGGAGAGGGGTGGTCACGGAGTGCCGTTCCTGCAAATCGAAGATGCAATCCGTAGCAAACATGAGTGCGGCAACTACAGTGATTCCGGCGGTGCGCGGACGGACGGCAGTGATCACAGCGCCGGGCCGGATCGATTTGCGGGAGATTGAGTTTCGCGAACCGCGCGCGGGTGAGGTTCGCGTGCGCATTGAAGGCTGCGGAGTTTGCGCGTCGAACTTGCCGCTCTGGCAAGGAAAACCGTGGTTTGAGTATCCGATGGAGCCGGGCGCGCCAGGTCATGAGGCGTGGGGACGCATCGATGCAACCGGTGCGAGCATCAACGACCTCGCGCCCGGCGATCGGGTAGCAATGCTCTCGTCACACGGCTTCGCGGAGTATGACTTCGCACCTGCGTCTCAAGTCGTGCGTCTTCCCGAGTCGTTAGACGACCAGGTATTTCCGGGCGAAGCACTGGGATGTGCAGTCAACATCTTCGGACGAGCTTCGGTGATGCCTGACGAGACCGTGGCGATCGTTGGGGTCGGTTTTTTAGGCACGTTGCTGACGCAGCTTGCTGCTCGCGCTTGCGCGAAAGTGTTTGCAATCTCGCGTCGTCGTTCGTCGTTGCGAATGGCCGAACAGTTTGGCGCAGTCGCGGCGCTTGAGTCTGGTCGCGCACTGGAGGCGGTGAAGCGGCTGACTCAGGGCCGCGGCTGCGATTGCGTCATCGAGGCAGCCGGCACGCAAGAATCGCTGGATCTGGCGAGTGAGTTGACGAGCGAAGGCGGGCGGCTCGTCATCGCGGGTTATCACCAGGATGGACCACGACAGGTAAACATGCAGCTCTGGAACTGGCGCGGGCTCGACGTTATCAACGCACACGAACGAAAACCTGACGTGTACGTCGAAGGCATACGCGCCGCGATCATGGCGGTGGAGTTAGGCGTCATGGATCCGTTGCCGCTTTACACACACAAGTTCGTGTTCGATGAGTTGCCGCGTGCGTTTGAGACGTTGGCCGAGTCGCCGGAAGGTTTTTTCAAGGGAGTAGTTCTTGTATGAGCCCTGAGAGATACAAACCACGGCTCGGTTTTGTCGGGCTCGGCTGGATCGGACGAACGCGTTTGGAATCGGTGGTCCAGGCGCATGTCGGCGAGGTCAGCGCGCTTTACGACGTTACTCAGGAAGCGATTGAAGAAGCACAGAAACTGGCGCCCAAGGCCACGGTGTTCTCTTCCTTCGAGGAGCTACTCGATCACGATCTCGATGGCGTGGTAATCGCAACGCCGAATCGGTTTCACGCCGAGCAATCCATCGCCGCACTCGAGCGCGGTTTGGCTGTGTTCTGTCAGAAACCGCTCGGCCGCAATGCGATCGAGACCAGCCGGATCGTTGAGGCTGCCAGAAACGCTGAACGTCTGCTGGGAGTCGATCTTTCTTATCGACACATCGCCGGAATGCAGCACGTGAATTCGCTGGTTGAGAGTGGCGCGCTAGGAAAGGTCTTCGCAGTCGACGCGAAGTTTCACAATGCCTATGGACCAGACAAGCCGTGGTTTTACGACTACTCGCTGTCCGGCGGTGGCTGCGTGTTGGATTTGGGCGTTCACCTGCTCGATCTCGCACTCGAACCGTTGGGTTTTCCGCTGGTGGCGCAAACTGACGGGGCGCTGTTCTCCGCAGGACGTTTACTCGCGAAACCAATACGGCAAGTAGAAGACTTCGCGACCGCACGCATCGAGACCGTCGATCACACGACGATCGATCTGAGTTGCTCGTGGAATCTTCACGCAGGCCGCGCCGCGGAGATCGAGATCACCTTCTACGGTACCGGCGGTGGAGCTTCACTACGCAACGTCGATGGTTCGTTCTTCGATTTCGTCGCGGAACGTTTTAACGGCACCGAGAAAGAAACGTTGTGCAGCACGGCCGACTCGCAATGGCAGTGGGGCGGTCTCGCAACGACCGAATGGGCGCGGAAGCTGGCTGCAAAAGAGCTCTTCGATCCGGCGATTGAGCGACTCATCACCGTTTCACAGATCATCGATCACATCTACGGTCACGGAGGAAAATGAACCCGACCAGGATTCTCATGACTGCCGACACCGTCGGCGGTGTTTGGACCTACGCGCTCGAGTTGACGCGCGCACTCGAACCTTACGGCGTGGAAGTACAACTCGCGTTGATGGGTCCGCAACCAACGCCGGCGCAGCGAACTCAAGCCGCCGAGATTCCGAATTTGAGTCTCTTCAAAAGTGATTACAAGTTGGAATGGATGCCTGACTGCTGGACGGACGTGAAGCGTGCGGGTGAGTGGCTGCTGCACCTCGCGAACCGTCTGCGCCCGGACGTGATTCATCTCAATGGTTACGCGCACGCGAATTTACCGTGGTCCAGTCCGACGTTGGTCGTGGGTCATTCGTGTGTTTATTCGTGGTGGCACGCGGTACACGGCGATGCACCGCCGCCGGAATGGCAACGCTACAAGAATGAAGTCACTCACGCGCTACGTGGCGCGCACCTTGTCGTGACGCCGACGGAGGCGATGTTGGGCGCACTCAAGACGCACTACGGCAAGGTTTACAACAGCCAGGTCATTCCGAACGGACGCGATGTCGCGTCGTTTAGACCAGCGGAGAAACAACAGTTCATCCTGTCTGCGGGCCGTTTGTGGGATCAAGCGAAGAACGTGTCCGCTGTTGCCGAGATCGCGACCGAGTTACCGTGGCCTGTTTTCGTTGCAGGCGATTCCGAGGCTCCACAGCAAAGGCAATCAACGCGCACTGTGGAAAAGAAGTGTTATTCGCTTGGTTTGCTAGCCGAGCAGGACCTGCGCAACTGGTTTGGCGCGGCGTCGATCTACGCACTGCCGGCGCTTTACGAACCGTTTGGTTACACGCCGCTTGAAGCTGGTTTGTCGGCGTGTGCGCTCGTGCTTGGCGACATTGAGTCGTTGCGTGAGATCTGGGACGGCGCTGCGGTGTTCGTCAAACCGAACGACACGCACGCGTTGAAGACTGAGTTGCTTCAACTAATCAGAAACCAGAATTATCGCCGCGAAATGGGGCGGCGTGCTCGGGAGCGCGCGCTGATGTTCACCAGTGAACGCATGGCCAAGAACTATCTAACGGCCTATTCGGAATTGCTGGACTTGAAACAATCTTTTCACCGACAGGAGAGTTTGGCCCAGTGCGCGTAGCGTTGTTTTATCAATCGCTGATCTCAGACTGGAACCACGGTAACGCGCATTTCCTCCGTGGCGTCGTCTCGGAATTGCTGGCTCGTGGTCACAAGGTTGACGTGTACGAACCGCGCAATTCGTGGAGCGTTCAGAACCTGATTGCCGAGCACGGCTGGACGCCGGTAGTTGAGTTTGAACAGGCGTATCCACAATTCGACAGTATTCGTTATGACCTGGACCATCTCGATCTCGACGAGGCTCTGCGCGATGCGGATCTGGCGATCGTGCATGAGTGGAACGAGCCGCAATTAATCGAGCGCATCGGGGAGTATCGTCGCCGTCACGGAAACTTTGTCCTGCTTTTTCACGACACGCACCACCGGATTGCGGGACACGAGAGTCTGCCGTTTAGTTTGCAGTATTACGACGGCGTGCTGGCTTACGGACAGGTGCTCACTGACAGGTATCTGAGCAACGGTTGGAGCGAGCGCGCGTGGACGTGGCACGAAGCCGCGGACGTGCGTGTGTTTCATCCGCTCCCGAACATCTCGCGCACGATCGATCTCGTTTGGATTGGGAACTGGGGCGATGACGAGCGCACTTCCGAGTTGCACGAGTTTCTGATCGAGCCGGTGAGAGATCTAAGACTTCATGCGGAGGTATATGGCGTTCGCTATCCGGATGAAGCGGTTGCGGCGCTCACGCAGGCGGGCATTCGTTATCGTGGCTGGCTGCCGAATTATCGAGTGCCGGAAGTTTTCGCTGCGTCGCGTGTGACGTTGCACATTCCTCGCCGGCCTTACGTTCGCGAGCTTGTTGGAATTCCGACGATTCGTCCGTTTGAAGCGTTGGCGTGTGGCGTTCCGCTGATCTGCTCGCCGTGGTCCGACGCGGAACACCTGTTCACGCCCGGGCGCGATTATCTCGTCGCGCGCAGTGGTGATGAGATGAAACAACTCATTCGCAAAGTGCTGACGCATTCTTCGTTTGCGAAAGATTTAGCCGCGCACGGCCTGGCGACGATTAAAGCACGGCACACGTGCGCGCATCGTGTTGATGAGTTGATGACGATCTATGCCGAGCTGGCGAAGGAGAGCCGGCAACTGGTGGCTGCGCTATGAACATCGCGTTTTTCGGATCGAGTTTGGTTTCCGCCTACTGGAACGGCGCCGCGACTTATTATCGCGGCATCATTCGCGCGCTCCATCGCCTGGGTCACAGCGTTACGTTTTACGAACCCGACGCTTACGATCGGCAGAAACATCGTGACATACCCGATCCCGAATGGGCCACAGTAGTTGTTTACCAGGTTGATAACGAACAGGGCTTCCTGCGCGCACTGGAACAAGCTCGCGGCGCGGACCTGCTGATCAAAACGAGCGGCGTGGGTGTCTACGATCGGTTTTTGGAATCCGCGGTGCTCGAACTAAAAGCCCCTCATACGTTGTCTGTTTTCTGGGACGTCGACGCGCCCGTGACGCTCGATCGTGTAAAGGCGAACCCGGCGGATCCGTTCAAGGATTTGATTCCGCTTTACGATCTGATTCTCACGTACGGCGGCGGCGAACCGGTTATCCGTGGCTACAGAGCGCTCGGCGCACGAAGCTGCGTGCCGGTTTACAACGCGCTCGATCCTGACACGCATCATCCCGTTTTGTCCGACGAACGTTTCGTTTGCGATCTCGCGTTGCTCGCGAATCGTCTGCCGGATCGTGAAGCACGGATTGAGGAGTTCTTTTTCGACGTCGCGGCGGGACTGCCGAACCATCGTTTCGTGCTCGGAGGAAATGGTTGGGCCGACAAGGCGATGCCTGCGAATGTGAAGTACCTGGGCCATGTTTACACGCGCGATCACAACGCCTTCAACTGCTCGGCGCGCACTGTCTTGAACGTGAACCGCGACAGCATGGCAACTTACGGCTTCTCGCCGCCGACGCGCATCTTCGAAGCGGCGGGGTCGGCGTCGTGTTTGATTACAGACGCGTGGGAAGGGATCGAAACGTTTCTCGAGCCGGATCGCGAGGTGCTCGTGGCGCGTTGTGGCGAAGACGTCATTCGCCATCTGCGCACGTTGGGCCAATGCCGCGCGAAACAGATCGGTGCGGCGGCCTTGCAGCGCGTGCTGTCCGAGCACACGTACGCACACCGCGCCGAGCAGCTTCAGCAATTGCTGGACGGGCGCATGAAAACCGTTGAAACGGTTTTCTTCTCTGCTACTGAGCCGCAACACCCGGCTGAAGCCGGGTGAGAATGAAAGGAGGGCCACCGTTCACTAACACATTTGTGCCTTTTGTGCTTTTTTGTGCCTCTTTGTGGCTAAAAGTTGATTTGATGATGAAGCAATTGGACATCGTGATCATGGGCCTGTCGATTACCTCTTCGTGGGGTAACGGGCACGCCACGACGTTTCGCGCACTCGTGCGGGCCTTGAGTGCGCGCGGTCACAACGTCTGCTTTCTCGAACGCGACGTGCCGTGGTATGCCGAGAATCGCGATCTGCCAAACCCGCCTTACGGTCTGACGCAACTCTACAAATCCGTCGCCGAGCTAAAGCAAAAGTTTGCGCGACGCGTGATGAACGCGGACCTCTGTATCGTCGGGTCTTACGTACCTGACGGCGTCGAGATCGGTGAATGGGTAATTCATACGTGCCGCGGCGTAAAAGCGTTCTACGACATCGACACGCCGGTTACACTCGCCAAACTCGGCAACGGCGGCGCGGAGTACCTAACACCGCGTTTGGTTCGTCATTACGATCTGTATCTGTCGTTCACCGGTGGACCAGTGTTGCGCAAGATCGAACGCGAGCTCGGCTCGCCGATGGCGCGCGCGTTGTACTGTTCGGTCGATCCCAAACTCTACTTTCCCGAACGTTGTAAACAGCGTTGGGATCTCGGTTACATGGGAACGTACAGCAGCGATCGCCAACCGTCGCTTGAACAGTTGCTGATCGAACCCGCGCGCCACTCGCACAGTTTGCAAACTGTCGTCGCCGGACCGATGTATCCGCGCGAACTCTCGTGGCCGGCGAACGTCGAACGCATCGAACATCTCGCGCCCTCGGCCCACCGGCGTTTCTACAACTCGCAGCGATTCACACTAAACCTGACGCGCGCAGACATGCGCACCGTGGGTTACTCGCCGAGCGTGCGACTCTTCGAAGCCGCTGCGTGCGCGACGCCGATCATCAGCGACTACTGGCCGGGACTGGAAACGTTCTTCGAAATAGATGACGAGATCCTGACTGCAACCACTTCCGACGACGTGTTGCACTACCTAAAACACATCCCGGAAAAGGAGCGTCGCGCAATCGGCGAACGCGCACGTGTGCGAGTCTTATCAGAACACACCTCCGAGCGCCGCGCGATCGAGCTCGAGCACTACGTCGCGGAAGTAATGCAAACAACGGCCACAACTCAGCCCGATCCACAAACAGCAGGAGCACTCGCATGAGAACCACCAGTTTGAGAACGATTCTCAATTCGAAAGCGATGACTCAAACGGCTCCGCCGCCGGATGTGAGGCGGGGCTCAGCCCCGCCGGTGGTGACTAATGTCTCTTTGGGCTATGCCCCTTGTTCGGGCTTGGCCCAGATCCTGTGGGCACAGCCCACTTTCCTTTTCAACTTGGACGGCGGGGCGGAGCCCCGCCTCACATCCGGCGGCGGAGCCGCATCAAGGTAGGCATATGACGACGTTCTATCTCGTCAGACATGGTGCGTGCGATGGCCTCGGAGAAACGTTGTGGGGGCGGACGACGGGAGTTCGTCTGAACAAAGAAGGAAAGGCGCAGGTGCAGCGACTTGCGAAACGTTTCAGCAACGTCACGCTCGACGCGGTCTACAGCAGCCCACTCGAGCGAGCGCTCGAAACAGCCGACGCAATCGCGCGTGCCGCCAAACTCGAAGTCAAACAAAGTCCGGCCTTCAACGAGATCGATTTTGGCTACTGGAGCGGAAAGTCGTTTGACGCGCTCTCTCTCGACGAGCGTTGGCGACGCTTCAACACACACCGCAGCGTCACGAAGATTCCGGGAGGCGAAACATTCCAAGCCGTGCAGGCGCGCGCGAATGCCGAACTCGAACGACTATCAAAACAACACAAGAACAGTCGCGTCGTGATCGTGTCGCACGCTGACGTGATTAAGGCGGCGGTAGGTCACGTGGCACACACACCGATCGACCTGCTTCAGCGTTACGAGATTTCGCCGGGCTCCGTCAGCATCATTGTCGCGGACGAACACGACACAGAACTGCTGACAGTAAACAGTGCTTAAAATGAAGATTGTCTTTTTCGGTCTAACGATCAGCTCGTCGTGGGGCAACGGCCACGCAACCCTGCTGCGCGGACTCTTCAAAGCGCTCACGGCGCGCGGCCACGAGATCGTCTTCTTCGAACGCGACGTGCCCTACTACGCGGCTCATCGCGATCTCGTCGAGTCGCCACACATCAAGCTGCACCTCTACAGCGAATGGCACGACGTCATCACATCAGCACGTAAAGAACTCGGCGAAGCAGACGTCGCAGTAGTCACGTCTTATTGTCCGGACGGCATCGCCGCTACGGGACTCGTCGCTTCAGCAAACGTGACCCTGCGCGTCTTTTACGACCTCGACACGCCCGTCACACTCGAAGCGCTACAGAATGGCGAACAACTCACTTACATTGGACCACGCCGCTTGATCGACTTCGATCTCGTGTTGAGCTACACGGGCGGAGCCGCGCTCACGGCGCTTGAAGATCAACTCGGTGCACGCCGCGTCGTGCCGCTGTTTGGCAGCGTCGATCCTGACATTCATCATCCAGCGTGTTCTCTTTCGGGTTATCACGCGGATCTTTCGTACCTGGGAACTTACGCCGCCGATCGCCAGCAAACACTGGACGAATTCTTCATCCAGGTCGCGCGTCACCTGCCGCAGAAGCGTTTTATCGTCGGCGGATCGAAGTACCCGATCGACTTTCCGTGGCGGCAAAACATTTGGTACGTGCAACACGTCGCGCCTTCAGCGCACGCGGCGTTCTTCTGTTCGTCGCCCTTAACACTGAACATCACGCGCGGCGCGATGGCGCGCATGGGTTACTGTCCGTCGGGCCGGCTGTTTGAAGCTGCGGCGTGTGGCGTGGCGATCGTGTCTGATGAGTTCGCGGGTCTCAATGATTTCTTCGAACCAGGCAAAGAGATCATAGTCGCGCGCACTACAGACGACGTTATCGCAGCGATGCAACTTTCGCCCGACGAACTCGCGCAAGTCGCCCAGGCAGGACGCGAACGAGTGTTGACTTCGCACACGGCTGCACATCGCGCCGTGGAGCTCGAACGCATCTTCGAAGAATCGCTGAACATTCCTTTGATGGACCAAATGGCGAGCAAACAGATGGTTGCTGAGGCGTGAAGTTATGTGGGGAATTGTGCCGGCGGCAGGCGTTGGTAGCCGCATTCAACCACTAGCGTTTTCAAAAGAGCTGTTACCGGTCGGCAGCCGCACCGATCACGGCAACGAACGCCCGCGCGCCGTCAGCGAATATCTCATCGAACGCATGATCAAAGGCGGCGCGACGCGGATCTGCTTCGTAGTTTCACCCGGCAAGTCGGACATCATCGAATACTTCGGCGGCGAGATCGACACGACCACGCTCTGTTACACGGTCCAACGAACGCCCGCGGGTTTGTGCGACGCGATCTTTCGCGCGCTGCCGTTCATCGAACGCGACGAAAGCGTGCTGGTTGGTCTGCCCGACACGATCTGGTTTCCCGAAAACGGCTTTGCCGCGCTTCCCGACGACAAACTCTCGTTTCTCGTCTTTCCGGTCGAACGGCCGGAGTTTTTCGACGCCGTTGTGGCTGACGAACGCGGCCGCGTGCAACGTATCGAAGTGAAGAACTCGTATCCGAGTTCGTCGTGGGTCTGGGGCGCGTTCAAAATGCCGGGCTCGATCCTGCACGACCTTTACGAGTTGTGGTGCAAACGTCATGGCAGCGACGAATACATCGGCACGCTGATCAACGCGTACCTGGCGGACGGCGGTGAAGCGCTTTCGGTTCCCGCGGGAGAAGTTTACGTCGACGTCGGCACATTGAACGGCTATCGCGAAGCGATGCGCGTGCTGAGCGAACAGGATCGGGAACCAATTACATGCTGAGCACAGAACAGATCCGGCAGCGAGTCGCGGAGTTGGGCGAGTGGTTTCACAATCTCAACCTCGGCGGAGTGCAAACGGCGCCGGATCATTTCCTCGGCGACTATCCGCAGATCAAGTGGCGGCAATTCTCTGCTGCGATTCCTGAGGATCTAACCGGTAAATCCGTGCTCGACGTTGGATGCAATGGCGGTTTCTATTCCATCCAGATGAAACGGCGCGGCGCGGATCGCGTCGTCGGGATCGACACTGACGAAAAATACCTCGCGCAGGCACGCTTCGCCGCGAAGGTTAGTAACGCGGAGATCGAGTTTCGCAATCTATCGGTGTATCGCGTTGCGGATCTTCACGAGCAGTTTGATCTCGTTTTGTTTATGGGCGTGTTGTATCACCTGCGCCATCCGTTGCTCGCGCTCGAGTTGCTGCACGAACACGTTGTCGGCGACTTGCTGGTCGCGCAGTCGTTGCTGCGAGGTTCGAAAGGCAACATGCAGGTGCCGCACGATTTTCCGTTTTGGGACGAGGAGATATTTGAACGCGACGAGTTTCCGCGCATGTACTTTGTCGAGAACCGTTACGCGAACGATCCGACTAACTGGTGGATTCCAAATCGTGCGTGTTTCGAAGCGATGCTGCGGAGTTCGGGATTCGAGATCCTGGACCATCCGGAAGAGGAAGTCTTCATCTGCCGCCGTCTTCAGGGGATCGAGCAATGATCGAAGCGGTGATGTTCTGGAACGAGCCGAATAATAAGTCCCATTGGGATTTTGAGATCGATCCTGACTGGAAGACGTTCGCCGCGATGATCAAGCTCGCCGCGGAAGCAGTTCGTTCCGAGAAACCTGATCTCACGCGAGTTCTCGGCGGCATCTCGCCGATCGATCCCGGGTTCATCCGCAACATGGATGCGAAAGGCGTTTTGAACTCTCTCGACGTCGTCGCACTGCACGGCTTTCCCCTCGACTGGAATCACTGGTCCATCCACGAATGGCCCGACAAGATCCAGGAAATCCGCGACGTGACGCAGTTACCGATCTGGATCTCCGAAGTCGGCGCGTCGACGTTTGGCGCCGAAGAGATTCAGGAGTTTGGGCTCAAACGTTCGGCGGAGTTGCTGATCGGCCGTGTGCCGCGTATTCACTGGTACAGTCTCTACGATCTGCCGCAAGCGTGGCCCGCCACTACACGTCACCGCGAAGCAGAAGGCTCGGCTTACTATCGCCACTTCCACATGGGCCTGCTCGACGAAGACGGGAATCCGAAACGCGCGTTGTGGCAGTTTGCGGATTACTCGCCAGCGCTCGGGATCTGCCAGTGGTTTCATTTTGAAGATCACCGGCTCGAGAGCGCGGTCAAGTGGTTACAGCGTTTAGGTGTCAAACATCTTCGCACGGGCCTTAGCTGGTCTGACGCGGAACGGCCGAACTACGAAGCATGGTTTGATCGGATGATGTCGGCGCTCGAGTCTTTCGAAGTGACGCTGACCTTCTGTTTTACGCCCGAATCCAAGGGAATCAACCCGCATCACACCAGCGCGCCGCGCAACATCGAGGAGTATGCAGAATTCTGCGCTCAGATGGTTAAAAGGTATTGCTAGCCGATTCGGAGCGCGGGCGGCTTGCCCGCAGCTTTGGGAAGCGTGCCGCAGGCTCCAGTAGCGGGCGAGCCGCCCGCGCTCCGAATCTGGGCATTGCTAGGCTAAAAGTTCTTGCGAGGCGGCGGATTTGATATAGAATCCGCCCCATGAAAACCCTCGTTTCCCTCCTGCTTGTAATCACGTTAGTTTTAGGCTCACTCGGCGCGACATGGACCACGGCAAACGCCGCGGGTGAAGAATGGCGCCCACTCGATCCGGAACACCTCGCGCTCAAAGCCGCGGTCGTCGAACCTAACGCAGATGCCGAAGCCATCTTTTGGGACATCCGCGTCGACGACGGTGGCCAGAACGATCTCGTCCTTTCACACTATGTTCGCATCAAGATCTTCACTGAACGCGGCCGCGAGAAACACAGCAAGATCGACATTCCTTACATCAGCGGAGTCAAGATCAAAGACGTCGCTGCGCGCACGATCAAGCCCGACGGCTCGATCGTCGAACTCGCGAAAGACGACATCATCGAAAAAGTGGTAGTGAAAGTCAGTGGTTTGAAGCTGCGTACCAAAACGTTTGCGTTTCCCGGCATCGAGCCGGGCGCGATCATCGAGTACAAGTGGAAGGAAGTGATTTCAAACTCCTCGGCAAACAATCTGCGGCTTCAGTTTCAACGCGACATTCCGGTCCAGACGATCACGTATCACATCAAGCCCGCGGGCAAGATGACTGTGGACGTGCGCGCGTTCAACATGGACGAGCCTCAGTTTGAGAAGGAGAAGAACGGCTTTCAGGTGACGACGGTCACGAACATGCCGGCGTTTCGCGAAGAGCCATTGATGCCGCCCGAGGACAATGTGCGCTCGTGGGCCATGGTCAAGTACTACAGCATTCTCTCGCTGCTGCTTGGTTATCCGATGCTGGCGAGTCAGGTTTACACGGGCTTTCAGCCGTACATGAAAGTCGACAAGGAAATCAAAGCGAAAGCCGCTGAGATCACCGCGGGCGCGACTACAGACGACGAGAAGATCGAGAAGATCTTCGAGTTTGTGCGCACCAACATCAAGAACACGCAGGATGAGAACTCCGGCTTTACTGACGACGAGATCGAGAAGTTGAAAGAGAACAAGAAACCGTCTGACACGCTGAAACGCGGTGTCGGACCAGGCATAGACATCAACTTGCTGTTTGCGGCGCTGGCCAACGCCGCGGGACTCGAAGCTCGCGTAGCGTTGTTGCCGGATCGTGGTCAACGGCTTTTCGATCGGAACATTCACATTCCCGGCGCGCTTCGTCCTTCGAACATCGCGGTTCGCTCTGGAACGTCGTATAAGTTTTTCGATCCGGGATTGAGTTACATCACGCCGGGCATGTTGCGTTGGCAGGAAGAAGGCGTTGATGCGCTGATCGCGGACGAGCGGCCGATTTGGACCAGGACGCCGTTGTCGCCGCCGGAGAAGTCGAAAGAGAAACGCACGGCGACGTTGAAGCTCGATGAGAACGGCACGCTGGAAGGCGACGTTACGATTGAATACACGGGTCATTTGGCCGTCGAACGTAAACGGCTCAACGATGAAGACTCGCCGACGCAGCGTGAAGAGAATTTAAAGGAGATGGTGAAGAACCGTTTGAGTTCTGCTGAGCTGACGAACATCGTCATTGAGAATGCGACGGATCCGGTGAAGCCGTTTGTTTACAAGTATCACGTGCGCGTTCCGGAGTATGCGCAGCGGACGGGCAAGCGGATGTTCTTTCAGCCGGGCTATTTCAACAAAGGCGTCGAAACGATGTTCAGCGCGGGCACGCGTCGTTATCCGATCTACTTTCATTATCCGTGGTCTGAAGAGGATGCGATCACGATTGAGTTGCCGAAGGGTTATATGCTGGACAACGCGGATCGGCCTGCGCCGATCAGTGCGGGGATTTCGAAACATGAAGTGCGGATCGGGGTCACGAACGATCAGACGACGCTTCACTACAACCGGTCGTTCTTCTTCGGCCAGCGCGAGGTGTTGCTGTTCACCGTGGACAAGTACGAACTGCTCAAGCGCCTCTTTGACGAAGTGAGCAAAGCCGACAACCACATGATCACCCTGAAGCAGGCGAATTAAGCCACAAAGAGGCACAAGAAAGCTTTTGTGCCTCTTTGTGGCTTGGCTATTTTCGACCGGAAACAAGAAGCATGTGGGCGGGGAAGTTCATTTGGTTGTTGGGGAAGTATTCGCGTACGGAGTCTTGAACTTCGGAAGCCACTTGCTGCGCTTTGTCAGCCGAGAGCGTCGCGAGTTTTTCGCGTAGGGTTCCGGACATCCTCGAACGCATCTCCCAAAACTGCTCGACAGAGATCGGCGCCGCGATGTGGAAGTCCAATTCCCTTTCCTGCGCGTCCGTCGCACCCGCCTGCGTCAACAGCCGCGCGAGCTTTCCACGTTCAGCAAAACGAAACGCACCGGGCGCGTCCGCATCCTCAGCCGGCGTGTCCACATAACGCGCGATCACTTTGCTCACACACGACGTAAACGGATTGCGTTCATTCTCTCCCCACACCACGAAACACAACGCACCCCGCGGCTTCGTCACACGCAACATCTCACGCAACGCTGCCGCCGGATCCGAAAACAGCATCACGCCCAGCCGGCTGACCGTCGCATCAAACGAATCGTCAGCAAACGGCAGCAATTCAGCAACACTTTGCTGAAAACTAATGTTGGACAATCCACGCCGCTTTGCTTCTTCTTCCGCGGCCGCCACCATTTCAGCAACAGCGTCTGTGTACGTTACCGTACCATCTGGTCCAACCGTTTCTGCTATCGTCAGCGACGGTTCGCCTGGCCCACCTGCGACGTCCAAAACCGATTGACCGGCGGAGATGCGCGCTTGTTCAATTAACGCCGCCGTCACCGGCGCAAACATCGTGCGTACGGTCGCACTGTGCTCGCGCCACGCTGTCGCGGATTCACTCCATTCGCGTAACAGATTATTCATATGACCCATTTCAAATAGAAATTACGCGTTAGAGTCTATCGAAGGAGTTTTGTAATGGCTAGTCGGGTCGATCTGTTCGATAACACTTACAAAAAATTCAGCGCGCAAGTGCTCCAGACAATTCGCGAAGAGACATTTGGTCGCGACATCGGACAGAACAGTTGGCTCACTGCCGACGAGTACGATCGCTTTATCTCATGGTTGAAACTCCTGCCCGGCGATCACGCACTCGAAGTCGCGAGCGGCTCCGGTGGACCAGCGCGTTATCTCGCTAGCAAGGCCAACACTCATGTCACCGGCATCGACGCAAACGAAAGCGGTGTCAAAGCGGCGACCGAGAACCCCGCGCAAACGCCTACTCGCGTAGAGTTCAAAGTCGCCGATGCAAACGCGCACTTACCGTTTGAAGATGAGACTTTCGATGCGCTGGTCTGCATCGACTCGATGAACCACTTCCCCGATCGTTTGAACGTGTTTCGTGAATGGTGCCGCGTGCTGCGTTCCGGCGGCCGCGCAGTGTTTACCGATCCGGTCGTGATCACAGGACCGGTGACAAACGACGAACTGGCGTTGCGTAGTTTGGTCGGCTTGTTTTTGTTCGTGCCTCCGGGAATCAACGAACAGCTAATCAAGGATGCCGGATTCAAGCTCGTGCAAAAAGAAGACGTGACCGATAACGCCGCGCTGATCTCCGGTCGCTGGCACGATTCGCGCGAACGTCACCACGACGCGTTGATCAAGATCGAAGGTGAAGAACGCTTCGAAGGTCTGCAAAAGTTCTTCGCTGCCGTTCATCAATTGACCAGTGAGCGGCGTTTGTCGCGCATCGTTTATCTCGTCGAACGGCCTAACTAGCCACAAAAAAGGCACAGCTCTTGCTGGGTTCCCACCGGCGACGGCGTTTTCGGGCCATTTGCCGTCGCAGTGTACCGTTCTGCCGTGGCGCTCTGACCACCTGTTCCGCGAATCAGCGGCATTCTGTCCTTCCCTTCACGTTTGGCATGATCACGAAACTCCGCAATTTGTTCTCATTGGCTGGCGATGCTCGTCTCGGCGCGCGTCTCCTGCTCTGCTTTGGGTTGCTGATTGCGACCTTGACCATTCTCGGCGGTCTCAGCCTCTACCAGTTGCACACCCTTGACTCAGAGCTAACCCGAATAGTCGAGCAGGAATGGACAAAGGTGGAACTGTCGCGAATGGCTCAGTCTCGTTCGAACCAGAACAACCGCATCGCGGTGATGGTGTTCTTCGTCGACAACGAAAGCGATCGCCAGGCGCTTATGGCCCAACGAACGCGTAACGCCGAAGAAGTTTTAGGGCTAATACAGACCCTTACCGACCGGGTCAAAACTCCAAGAGAACGAGAGCTACTCGACGCAGTCAAACAACAACGCTCACAGTACGTCGACAAATATCTCTACGCGCTCGAACTGCTGATCGAAAAACGCCAGACTGAGCTCGCTCGCGACATCATGCGGCGCGAGGCATTGCCGCTGATTACGCGGTATCACAACGCCTGGGACGATTACGTCACTTACCAGGGCCAGCAAATGAATCAGTCGCAGATGAGACAAGCGGCGACCGCCGGAAGAATTCGCCGCACGAGTCTTATCCTGATGTGCTTTGAAGTGTTGCTGTGCGCCACCATCGGAATCTTTGTCTTCCGGACCATCGCTCGTCATATTCAAACGCGAAAGAAATCAGAAGATCTGTTGTTGCAGGCGCACGAGAACCTGGAACGCCGCGTGGAAGATCGCACCGCGGAGCTGGCCGATGTGAACGAGGGCCTGCGCACCGAGATGCGCCAACGCGCAGCAGTAGAAACACTGCGACAGGTCTTGTTTGAGATCACGCAAGGCGTCAACACGATCTCCAATCTCGACGAACTACTCAAATTTATTCACCAGGCAATCGGCAAGGTCCTGTACGCCAAAAACTTCTTCGTCGCCCTGCACAATCCCACTAACGGAATGTTGACGATGCAGATCTTCGTCGACGAGCAGGACGACGAGTTGCCGCCAGCAAAACTCGGCCGCGGCCGCGCTGCTTACGTGCTACGAACAGGCCGGCCAGCGCTCTTGAGACCAACGCGTTTTGCGGAATTGGTCGAAGCGGGCGAAGTTGAATCTATCGGCACTCCTCCGGCAGCGTGGCTCGGCGTTCCGCTGGAAACTCCTTCCGGCGTGATCGGCGTGCTGGTGGTCCAACACTACACGGACGTCGACGCTTACTCGGAAGACGATGTGGCGTTTCTGGTTTCGGTCGGCGGTCACGTGGCGCTCGCGATCGAACGCCGCCGGGCTGAAGACGCAGTGCGCGAGAGCGAAGAACGTTATCGCGACTTGTTTGAAAACGCGCAGGATCTGGTTTACACGCACGACCTCGCCGGCAACTACACCTCCGCAAACATCGTGTGTGAAAAGATCACTGGTTATACTCACGAAGAGTGCATCGGAATGAACGTCTCCCAGGTGATCGCGCCCGACGAGTTGGACAAAGCTCGCAAGGCAATGGCGAAAAAGTCTGTCGACAAAGATTCGTCTGCTTACGAGATCGACATCATTACGAAGGACGGCCGCAGAGTCACGCTCGAAGTGAATTCGCGGCTCATACATCAGAACGGCGTGCCGCACGCGGTTCACGGAATCGCGCGCGACGTCACCGCGCGCAAACGAGCGGAGCGAGAGCTTGAGGACGCGCGCAACGCCGCGCTCGAGTCTGCTCGGCTGAAGTCGGAGTTTCTGGCGAACATGAGTCACGAGATCCGCACGCCGATGAACGGCGTGATCGGCATGACCGGACTGTTGCTGGATACCGAACTCACGAAAGAGCAGCGCGAGTTTGCCGAAACGATCCGTTCCAGCGGCGATGCTTTGTTGACGATCATCAACGACATTCTCGACTTCTCGAAGATCGAAGCGGGCAAACTCAATTTCGAAGTGCTCGACTTCGTGTTGACGAATGCCATTGAAGACACGATCGAATTACTGGCCGAGAAGGCGCATCAGAAGAAGCTCGAACTCGCTTCCCTCGTCCACAAAGATGTGCCTGTGTTTCTGCGTGGCGACCCGGGCCGTCTGCGCCAGATCATCACAAACTTGCTGGGCAACGCGATCAAGTTTACTGAGCACGGTGAAGTCGTCGTTCGCGCTTGTGCTGAAAGTGAAACCGAAACTGAAGTGGTAATTCGCTTTGAGGTGAGCGACACGGGTATCGGTATCAGCGAAACGGCGCAACGCAATCTGTTTCAGGCGTTCACGCAAGCTGACGGTTCGACGACGCGCAAATTCGGTGGCACGGGACTCGGTCTCGCGATCTCAAAACAACTGGTCGAACTCATGGACGGCGAGATCGGCGTGCGCAGCGTTGAAGGCGAGGGTTCAACGTTCTGGTTTACCGCGCGGTTTGAGAAACAGCCCGAGGGAGCAGTGATCGAGCAGCCGAATGTCGACTTCGAAAACCTGCGCGTATTGATCGTTGACGACAGCGCGACCAACCGGCAGATATTGAAGCATCAAGTCGGATCGTGGGGCATGGTCCACGAGGAAGCGGAGTCAGGACGGCAAGCACTCACACTACTACATGCGGCGGTGCAACGTAACGAGCCGTTTAGTCTTGCCGTGCTCGACCTGATGATGCCGAACATGGACGGTTTTGAACTCGCACGACGGATCAAAGCCAATCCTGCGATCGCCGGCGTTCGGCTGGTGATGCTGACCTCGTTCGGCGAGCGTGGTGATGCGCAGACAGCGCGCGAGAGCGGTATCGCGGCGTATCTGACAAAGCCGGTGCGCCAGTCACAACTGTTCGACTGTTTGGCGAAAGTGATCAGTAAGAATTCGAGACCGGAAACAAATGCTCCGCTGGTGCCGGTGGTCACAAAACACTCGCTCGCGGAAGCGAAGATCATGTCGAACAAACGTCTGCTGCTGGCTGAAGACAACGCCGTCAATCAAAAGGTCGCGTTGCGGCAGTTGCAGAAGTTGGGTTATCGCGCCGATGCCGTGGCGAACGGTCGTGAGGCGGTCGAAGCACTGGGACGAATTCCTTACGACCTGGTGTTGATGGATTGCCAGATGCCGGAGATGGACGGCTACGAAGCGACCGCCGAGATTCGCCGCCGCGAAGGTGCAGCGAAACACACCTGGATCGTGGCGATGACCGCGAATGCGTTGGAAGGCGATCGGGCCAAGTGCCTCGCTGCGGGAATGGATGATTACGTTTCGAAGCCTGTGAAGGTTGAAGACTTGAGCGCGGTGCTGAGTAACTTGCTTATGGATCCGAGCGCGACGATGGTTGGCGCAGTTGATTGAGTGTAATGAATCGGGGGCGAAACCATTAGCTTCGAAAGGAGCTCCGATTCATGAAATTTCAACGCCCCCTCGCGACCGCCGCCCTGTCGCTGGCGATCTGTATGTCGGTCGTCGCACAAAATACGGTTTTCGAGGCGAGAGTAATTCAGATAGTTGATGGGACGACGGTAGTCGTCGAAACAAAGTCACAATCACAGTTTCACGTCAGGTGTTTGGGCGCCGCAGCGCCTCCCGCACAGGCAACACTCAGCGCCACTTCAAAGCAACGATTATCAGCCGTGTTGCTCGGCGAGACGGTCACGATCGAATACAACAACCGGAACGAAGACGGCACACTTCTCGGTTCGATTCGGCTCAAGGATCAGAACGTTTGTCTCGATCAAGTAAGGTCAGGTTTGGCGCGGGTCGATACCGAGACGGCCAGGCTACTCAACGCTTCTGATCGAGAGTCATCTATGAACGCGCAGTCGATCGCGCGTAATAACGCGATCGGACTCTGGGCCCAAGCCCGAACAGTTGACGCAGGTCGTTATCTGCGACAAGAAGAGACGATCGTCCCGCGTCAACGCACTGCGCAAGATAAACCTGAAAATTGGAACAGTGACGTTAACATCAGCACGCCGGGCAGGCGGAGTTGGTTGAGACGAAACTGGTGGATCTTTCCCACAGTGGGAGCCTTGATCGGCGGCGGTTATCTGGCGTACCGATATTCGTCTGGTACCGGTCCGGGAATTCCGTGCGTGGACGGCTCGACCAGTCACGCCCAGAACCGCCAGGGCGCTTGCTCGCATCACGGCGGAATCGTGAAGTAAGACTTGCGGGTCCGGGACAACCTGTGCTCAAGTTGGTGGAGAGTGACTAGCGCAGTCACTCTCCATTTCTTTCTGCGAGCTTAGACTTGATGACCGCGCCTTTCGTGCAAGCGCCTCCAACTCTCGGGAATCAGTATGAAGACGATCGCGTGCTGCGATCGTATCTCGCGCGTGTTTTTCCGCCTGCGGTGTTGAGCGAAATCGTGCCGTCGCTGACGGAGATGGGCCGGCTCGCGGGCGCGGAATTATATGAACTACAACTCGCCGATCGGTTAAACGAGCCCGTGCTCACGCAGTGGGACGCGTGGGGGAACCGCGTTGATCGGATTGAGGTGACGCCGGTTTGGCAGCGTGCGGAACGCATTGCGGCAGAGCACGGTGTAGTCGCCACGGCTTACGAACGCAAGCACGGAAGTCTTTCACGAGTTCATCAGTGTGCGCTTGCTTACCTCTTCACTCCCTCGACTGACATTTATAGTTGTCCGCTTGCGATGACCGACGGCGCCGCGCGCACGTTGCTCGCGTCCGGAAATCAAAAGTTGATCGAACGCGCGGTGCCGCATTTACTTGCTCGCGAACCGTCGGAGTTTTGGACCGCGGGTCAGTGGATGACGGAGATCACGGGCGGTTCGGATGTTGGTCTGTCCGAGACGATCGCCAAACACGAACATGATTCAGAGTTTCGGTTGTACGGCCGGAAGTGGTTCACATCTGCGATTGCGTCGCAAATCGCGCTCACGCTGGCGCGGCCCGAAGGCAATCCACCGGGCGGGCGTGGACTCGCACTCTTCTACATCGAAACGCGTGACGAGCACGGCCGGCCACGCAACATCGAGATCAATCGTCTCAAAGACAAACTCGGCACACGCAAAGTTCCCACTGCTGAATTGACGTTGAACGGCACGCCGGCTCAACTGGTGCTGGGAACGACCGACGGCGTTCGCAACATCGCGCCGCTGCTGAACATCACGCGTCTGTGGAACGGTATCAGCGCAGTGGCGCTCATGCGCCGTGGAGTCGCGCTCGCGTTTGACTACGCCGGAAAGCGTGTGGCGTTTGGATCGACGCTCGCTGAAAAGGCGTTGCACGTGGACACGTTGATGGGCTTGCAGGCTGAAGCGGAAGCAGCGTTTCATCTGGCGTTTTATGTGGCTGAGTTAACGGGACGAAGCGAAGCCGGTGAGATTAGTGAAGACGACGCGTGGTTGTTGCGCTTGCTCACGCCGATCATGAAGTTGACGACGGCGAAGCAAGCGGTGGCGGTAGCAAGTGAAGTGCTCGAATCGTTTGGCGGCGCTGGTTATGTGGAAGATACCGGCTTGCCGGTTTTGCTGCGCGACAGCCAGGTGCTGCCGATTTGGGAAGGAACCACAAACGTGCTCGCGCTCGACACGTTGCGCGCGATCGGAGCGAGCGAATCGATCGCGCCACTGCTTTCAGCAACGACGCGTATGTTTGAATCGCTTCACGATCCGTCTTTGGTGGAGCTCAGTCGCTTTGTAACTGCTGCGTTGAATCACGCTGAGGGTTGGCTGCGTGAAGCACAGGCGACGGATCGTTCCGTACTGGAAGCGGGAGCGCGTCGCTTTGCTTTGACTCTCGGCCGCGCGACGGAACTGGCGCTGCTGATCCGCCACGCGCAATGGTCGGAAGCCATCGAACGGGATAAGCGTTCGACCGCGTCGGCGCGTCGCTTTGCTCAAGCCGGCGTCGATCTAATCACGGGATGAAACCGATTTCGCAAACAGCATTCTACTGTTGCGGCGTGCGCATGCAGGACGCTGAACGGGATAAGCCCATCTGCGGCGACGTCTACGCGAAGGTCTTCATGAACGAGGACGGTCTGCGCATTTTCGAGAAGTTCAAAGATGAGACTGGTCCAAATAGTTCCAACGTCGCGCGGCATCGCATCATCGACGACCTGCTGCGTCAGGAACTCGCCGCGCATCCCGATCTGCGCGTAGTGATCATTGGCACCGGATTCGACAGCCGCGCTTACAGGTTAAAAGGCGGAACCTGGATCGAGCTCGACGAACCGCAAATCATTGCGTACAAAAACGAACGCCTGCCTGTTACTGATGCTCAGAATGAACTTCATCGCATCGCGATAGATTTCTCGACTGACTCGCTGGAAGACAAGTTGTCGCCGTTCGCCGGTCGTGGTGGTCCGGTCGTTGTAGTCGTCGAAGGCGTCTTTATGTATCTCGAGCAACAGGCGATC
>DATELP010000175.1:0-3132 GCA_035276425.1 Pyrinomonadaceae bacterium | reverse complement strand
GCCTCAAACCGAAGCGAAGCCTTCCTCTTTTTCACGTCTTATTAATCGTAACGGTCACGAAAAGGAAGCTCCGCCACCGGTGCAAGGTCCGCCGAAGACTGTTTGGCGCGAGTACTTTGAATCGGCAGTCGTGACGGTCGTAATGGCTTTGTTCGGCATGACCTTCATCGTGCAAGCGGTGAAGGTGCCGACCGGATCGATGCAGAACACGATCACGATCGGCGATCACCTGCTGGTCAATAAGTTTATCTTCGCGCCGGGCAAGTCGTTGCCGTTTCTGCCGCAACGCGAGATCCGGCGCGGCGACATCATCGTCTTCAAGTATCCCGGTAATAAATACGAGCCCAATCGCGATCAGCGTCCGGACAACACCCCGATACTGACAAACTACGTCAAGCGTGTGATCGGCTTGCCGGGCGATCGGATTCGCATTGAAGGAAAGGACGTCATCGTTAACGGCGAGATCCTTCCCGAACATCGAATCTCGGTAGAGGAGGTTGGCGAGAAGGCGCCATTGCACTTGCTATCGGAAACGCCCCCCCAACCGGGAGAGACGTACGACGTTTATCACAAGCCTTACTTCGACTCTGACGGGCGCGAGCGCAACGCGTTCGAAGGTAAAGACGAACTCGTCGTGCCGGTATCCAGTTACTTCGTCATGGGCGACAATCGTGACAACAGCGAGGACAGCCGTTATTGGGGTTTCGTTCCCCGCGATCTCGTGATCGGCCGCGCGATGTTTGTTTACTGGTCCTACGATGAGAGTGCGGAGCCGACCGGCTGGGGAATCCTGGTGGACTTTTTCCATAACACTCGCTGGAAGCGCACCGGCACGTTGGTTAAGTAGTGTGTACCGACTTTTTCAAAAGCCAATCGTTTCCCGGCCAATTTATTTTTGGTTACTCACGCTGACTCTGCTCGTCTGCGCTGGAAACGTCTGTGCGCAGAAGAAGACCAAAAAGAAAACACCACCAGCGCCGGCGCCGGTCACTGAACTGACGCGCCTGCGCGACGAGTTTGTTAAAGCCACAAACGAATACAAGTCGAGTCTGGAAAAGCTCGTCGTGTTTTATGAGAATGACGTAAAGCGAGCGGAAGAGAAACTCGCAGTTTCGCAGAAGCTGTTCGCGGAGCAACTCATCGCCAAAAAAGACGTGGACGAAAATCAACAGGCGCTCGACGCGGCGAAAGCCAAGGTCGCTGAAACCCGTCGCCAGATGACGGGCGCCGACGATCAGATTGCATCCGTGCTCGTCGAGCAATCCACCAACGAACAGATCGCCAAGAACCTGAGTCTAGCTAAGCAGCGACTCGTCCGCACCTCGTCTTACATTCGTTTCGCCGGTGGTCCGGACTGGAACCTCGGCGAGGCTTACAAAGTTCAGCGCTTCTTTCAAGACACGTTTCATCGCCAACTCCCGATTGCGGTTTTCGGTCAGGGTGCGATTCACGATCGCTGGCGCCTGGACCATCACAACTCGATGGACATACAGCTTCATCCTGATAGCGCCGAAGGCCAGGCGTTGTTGAGTTTTCTGGAACGAAACGGAATTCCTTATCTCGCGTTTCGCGCGGCTATTCCGGGTACGGCCACTGGTCCACACATCCACATCGGCAGACCATCTCATCGTTATTGACGACTCATGAACCACAAAAAGGCACGAACCCCACAACTGAGGACTCAAAGTCTTTTACTTGTTTTGTGCTTCTTTGTGGCCTTAGTCATTCCGGCGCAAGCACAAATGAACACGTTTACTGAGAAACAAGCGTCGCACTTTGCTGCGTTGGCGATGAAATGCGTCGCGCGCGAATTTCCCAACAAGCCCGAGCATGTGATCAATAACGCGAGTGAAGTTCAGAGTCCGAAAGCTTTGCACCCGGCCTTCTACGGTTGTTTCGACTGGCACTCCTCGGTGCACGGTCACTGGATGCTGATCCGCTTGCTGAAAAGTTTTCCCAATCTTCCCGAATCAGCACAGATACGAAGCGCGCTCAATGCAAACCTCAGTGCCGAAAACATTCAGGCTGAAGTCGCGTACCTGAAGCAGCCGAATCGCCAATCGTTCGAACGCACTTACGGCTGGGCCTGGGCCTTGAAACTCGCGGAAGAACTTCACAATTGGAACGATGCCGACGGCCGGCGTTGGTCCGAAAATCTCAAACCACTCGCGGACGCACTCTCGCAGTCGTATCGCAATTTTCTTCCCAAGCAAACCTATCCGATCCGAACCGGCGTGCATCCAAACACCGCTTTCGGATTAGCGTTTGCTCTCGACTACGCAAAGACAACTGGCGATCGCGAATTGGAGTCGTTGCTCGACGAGCGCAGCCGCACCTATTACGCAAAGGACACGAACTATCCCGGCGCGTGGGAGCCCGGCGGCGAAGACTTCTTTTCCGCTGCCCTGATGGAAGCCGATCTCATGCGGCGCGTGATGAAACCGGCGGAGTTTGCCGCGTGGTTTCGACGCTTTCTGCCCGGCGTTAACAAAGGCGATCCATCCGCTCTGTTACAACCGGCGATCGTTACGGATCGCAGCGATCCGAAACTCGTCCATCTTGACGGCTTGAATCTGAGCCGTGCCTGGTGCATGCGCAGCATCGCGCGGGCTTTGCCCGCGAACGATCCGGCTCGCGCTGTTCTTTCCGAGTCGGCCGATAAACACGCCGCGGCCGCGTTGGCCCACGTCGCGAGCGGAGACTACGCCGGGGAACACTGGCTGGCATCTTTCGCGGTGTTTCTGTTATCGACAGAAAAATAGTTCTGCAAGTCTCCCCGCCTCATCCGTTCAATCCGTGGTTTTAGGTACCCAACTATGAAAACTACAGCCATCTCTGTGACCGCCTTTGTCTTCCTCATCATCAGCACCTTCATTCAGCAACCGAATTACACGCAGCTAAAAGCTGAAGCCGAGGCGCAGTACGCCCGTAGTTCCTACGCGAGCGCTAACGAAACGTACGCCCGCGTCGACAAGTCGAAGTTGAGCCCGAGCGATCGGCGCTGGGTCGAGTTTCGCCTGGCCGACACGTCGTGGCGATCGCAAGCCGCAACGCAGACTGCCGATACGACGAAGTTCGACGTCGCCCAGAAGCAACTCGAAGAACTCATTCGCGTCGTGGAAAAAGAAGAAG
>DATELP010000174.1:0-2916 GCA_035276425.1 Pyrinomonadaceae bacterium | reverse complement strand
TGTAGTGAGTGCTTCGATCTTCGGGCGGAAGTCGTTGATGAAGTTCTTATCGAGATCGTAGGTGTAGATCGTGGCGATGCGTCCGGCTAGACCTTGCTGACTCGCGAGCTCGACCGAGAAGTTTCCGGTGCTGTATTCCTTCGCCGCGTTTAGCTCTTCATCGGTGACGGGCAACACACGCATGCGATCGAGTTCGTAAAAGATCTCGAGCAGTGTTGGACCAGTCACTTCATTGCGCACAAACGCGCCGGCCTGAAACGATCCGGTCTTCGCCTGCGTGTTTGAAGAACTGAACGGCGAATACGTGTAGCCCTTCGTTTCGCGAATGTTGCGCGTCAAGCGTGAATAGAACGAACCGCCGTAGATCGTGTTGGCCGTGCGAATCGCGAAGTAGTCTTTGTCCTTGCGCGGAACACTCACGTTGCCGATATAGATCGCGGACTGGATCGATCCGGGCCGGTTCACGAAATAGATCTGGCGCTTGTCGCGCTTCGGAACGGCCGGGTTTTCCTCGGGCGGCAACGTGCCGCTCTTCCAACTGCCGAATGCCTTTTCGATCTCGGCGAACGTTTTGTCCGGATCGATGTCGCCGACAACGACGAGATGAGCAGCGTTTGGCAGGTAATACTTCGTTACGAACGAACGCAGATCGGCGCGCGTCAACGAACTGATCGACTTCTCATCCGCGACGACAAAACCGTACGGATGATTGCCGAAGACGGCCTTCTGAAAACGTTCGTTAACGAGAAAACCCGGATCGGCACGGCCCGCGCGAATCTGCTGAATCGTGTTTTCCTGGGCCAACTTCACTTCGGCTTCGGGAAACGACGGATGTTGGGCCACGTCGGACATCAACTCAAACAATCGTGACGAAAATTCCGAGAGTGAAGCGGCGTTCATTCCGGTCGAATCGGCATCGCTGAAGAGCGAAAGACCGCCACCGATCGAACGCAACTCTTCCTTGATCTGTTTGCTGGTGCGCGTGTCAGTGCCTTCGTTAGCGACTGACGCGGCGATCTGTGCGATGCCCGGATGTGCTTCGCGATCGCTCGCCGTGGTGGCCGAACGGAACGTGAGCACCGCGGTGATTTTCGGCACGTTTGGCAACGGCGCGAGCACGACAGTCAGACCATTGGCCAGTTTCTTTTCAGTGATCTTTGGCAGGTTCAACGGACGCGCCGCACCCGGCGATGGCGGCGTTTTCTGTTGAGCGAGCGCGGGTGTTGTTAGTAGTGCGAGTGTGACTGCGATGAGTAAATGTTTCATGATGATTTCTCCTACTGGGCACTCTTCGATTCTGTTTTCGCTTCGGGAACGCGATCGATCACCGTGCGGTTTGTCGCGACGAGATACTTCGCCGCCACGCTTTTGATCTGCGCGGCCGTGACGTTTTGAAACGGCGTCAACAGCGAGTTGATCTGTTGCGGATCGTCGCGGAAGAGTGCGAGCGCCGAGAGCAGGTGCGTCTTGCCCATGCTTCCCTCTAATTGATCGTAGAAGTTTGAACGATAACTGACCTTCGCATCGGATAACTCTTTGTCAGTTACTCCCTTCGCCACGATGTCGGCAATTACGGCGTCCATTTCGCGGATCACTTCGTCCGCGGTGTGGCCCGGTTTGTAAGTCGTGCGCGTGGTCATGATCATCGGCCCGGTGTAATCAAATTCGTTGCCGAAGTAGTTGAGTCCGCCGGAGAGGTCGAGGGTGATTGCTTTCTCTTTCACTAATCGTTGGTACCAGCGAGAACTCTCGCCGACCTGAAGGATTCGAACCAGCAGCGCCATCGCCGGAAAGTCGGGCGAGTTCTGCGGGGGTAAGTGATAACCCGTTGCGAGCGCCGGAAGATTCGCGAGTTTGTCGGTTTGCGAAACGCGCTTCTCCTTTGTTTGCGGCGGCTCGGTTAAGTCGGCGCGCGCGGGGCTAGGTTGTGAAGGAATCGCGCCGAAGTATTTCTCGACCATCTTCTTCACTTCATTAACGTCGACGTCGCCGACCACGGTTACCACAGCGTTGTTCGGCGCGTAGTAAGTTTTGAAAAAGCTACGCACGTCTTCGATCGTGGCGGCATTGATCTCGGATAGTTCGCCGTAACCGTTGTGCGAGTTGTTCCAGTTTGTGAAGGCGTTCTCCCAAAGACTGATCCACTCGAAGAATCCGTACGGTTGGTTTAGCACGTTAACGCGCACCTCTTCACTCACGACCGCCTGTTGGTTCTTCAGGTTTTCTTCACTGATGTCGAGCGAGCGCATGCGATCCGATTCGAGCCACAGGCCGAGTTCGACGCGATTGCTCGGCATCGTTTGGTAGTAGTTGGTGTAATCGAAATCGGTGTGACCGTTGAGACTGCCGCCGTTTGCTTCGACGAACTTTGCGTGCTCAAACTTTTTCACGTTCGCCGAGCCTTGGAACATCATGTGTTCGAACAGGTGCGCGAAGCCGGTGCGTCCTTTAGGTTCGAGTCGAAAGCCGACGTTGTAATAAACGGCGACGGTGACGACGGGTGCGATGTGATCTTCCGAAATCACCACCTTCAACCCGTTGGGCAGCTTGTAGTAGACGACGGGAATGTTGAGTGGTTTGGCTTCGACCGCGGCGGACGTTTTACTCGTGGCGAGGATATTAGTTGTCGCCATTATCAGGGTTAAGCTGATGACTGCTAATCGTTGCATATTGGGAGCCCTCACTTTGAAAACAATAGACGTAGACGACAGGCTTCACCGCCTGTCGTGAAACAAGAGCGAAAAATCAGTTTGAGCTACGCAGAAAATGGATGAAAGGTCGCTGCGAAGTCTAGCAGAACATGTTCTCACCCGTAAGTGCCGTTAGTACGCGAGTGTTGTTAAGAAAGTTTCGCGGCGCGCTTGCCCCCTTCCTGACTGTTCAATATGGTGGTGCTACAATGCGGCCACGAGGTGG
>DATELP010000173.1:0-16191 GCA_035276425.1 Pyrinomonadaceae bacterium | reverse complement strand
TAGTTCCGGAAGCGACGTGGAGGTCGAGAAATATGTAGTTTGAGTTTTGTCGGAGGTTGGTTACGGTAAGTCGCGCGTCACCTGAACGCACCCGAGCACCGGAAAGGTTTTTACCACGGATCAAAAGCCGGATTGGATTGATCGTGTGGTTGGACCACCATGATGGCGGATCGACTTTCGTGACTGTCGGCGCGCTTTGCGCAAAGACGCTGACTGAAGAGATTATGAGTATGAACGAGACGAAAGCGGCGCGTCGCAAGGTCCGGCTCCAATCTATGGTGTTCGAGGCTTGGCAGTGTCGCCCGAAGCCGTGGCCGGCAATGGCGGTAAGGTCTCGCCTTCCATTCCCGCGCCGGGCTTCGTGGCCGCGCCCAGAGGCGTGGCGCCGTGCCGGTTGATTTCGTCGAGCCGTTTGAATTCAGCCAGTTCCTTATCGGCTTCAGCCTTTTGTTTCAATCGCGAGTAAGCCAGAAAGAGTTGATAACGAATGCCCGGGTCTTTGTCGTTGAGTTCGACGCCGCGTTTCAATAGCGGCAACGCCTCGTCGTAACGCTTCAGCTTCACCAGCAAGCGGCCGAGATCGTGGTACGAGGGAAACGCTTGCGGATTCAATTGAATCGCGCGCCGCAACAAACGCTCTGCCTCGACGTTCTCGCCACGCTGGCTCGCGATGTAACCAAGATTAGCAATCGCATCCGGATTGTCAGGCTCAAGCTTCAGCACTTTCTGAAACGCAGCCACCGCCTGATCGTATTGCCCCTCCGCGCGCGCCGAGTAACCTAGCAGAAAATAAAGATTCGCATTGTCAGGGTAGCGTTCTAGGGCACGCGTGAAGATTTCGCGCGCGCGTTCGTAAAACTGCGCGCGTACGTTCGCCACACCGAGCCGCAGGTGATAGACCAGTTCGCCCTTGCTCTGCTCCAGCGCGAGTTCGTAAAACGGAATCGACTTCTCCGCCAACCGGGTCTTCAGCAACTCTTCACCGATCATGAAGTTCACTTCGGGAAACAAAGACCGCAACTCGAGAGCGTGCATCCAGTACATCAACGCGGCTTTCGTGTCGCCCTGTGCTGAAGCAATCAGACCCAACCGGTAAAGCGGATCGGCTTCGGCAGGCTTGAGTCCTTTAGCTGCCGTGAGCGCCTCGTTTGCTTCACTGAGTCGATCGAGGTTGTAGAGCGCGAGTCCCAGGTTGTAGAGCACTTCGTACGTGTTTGGACGCAACTCGTTTGTGCGTCGAAACAGTCGCACCGCCTCCGCGTACTCGTGCACCTCCGCGAGGCTCAATGCCAAAGTGAACAGCGCCCGCGCATCACTCGTGCTCGTCTCTTCAATACAACGCGACAAGGAAAGCGCATCCTGCCTACGATCGATGTGCGCGTATGCATTCACCAACGTAAGCAACAACGCGCGGTCGCCGGGCTGCGGTTTGCATGCTGGCTGGCCCACTGCTTTCTCAAGCAACGGCACCGCACGCTGGTAATCTCCGCGCGCTGCGTAGAGTGCGCCCAGGTTGAAGACTGCACGCTCGTGTTTCGGATCGATCCGTAACACTTCTTCAAACTTCGCAATGGCTTCCGCGGGACGATTCGTACGCGCCAGCAACACGCCGTAATTCGACAAAGCTGAAACGAGGTTCGGTTTCAACTGAAGAGCCGTTTGATATTCACGTTCCGCTTCGTCCGGTTGACCGCGCTGATCAAGAATCACCGCGAGCAAGGCATGAGCATTAGCGTCTTTGGGATTAAGAGCGACAGCCTTGCGCGCGGCCGTTTCCACGTCACTTGATGGAGCCTGAGCGTTTACGGAGCAGGAAAACCACAAAGAAGCACAAAAAGCACATAACGCAATCCAAACTGGCTTGTGCCTTTTGTGCTTCTTGTGCCTCTTTGTGGCTAACACGCTTAGAAGATTAGCTTGAGGGAGAACTCCATCTGCCTTCGCCGCTGCTCGTTGGTGTCGCGAGCAAAGTCGTTCGCATTGTTGATATCACCATTCGGCGACGAACGATTCACACGGTTTAGCACATTGTAAGCGGAAAAGCGAAACTGCACGTTGAAGGCTTCGCTGATCGCCGTAACCGGGAAGTTCTTGAACAACGACGCGTCCCAATAAAACTGCGGCCGGCCCCGGAAAACGTTCCGTCCCAACGAGCCGATGTGCGGACTGCCCGGATCGTTCGGGAAGATCCGCGTTGTCGCGCACCGGAAAGCAGCGCGATTGAGTTCGAGTCCCTGATCTTCCTGGGCCGAAGTCGGATTCGGATCGCCGATCAGATCGACGCGCCCGCCGTTACAAGTCACATTGAAAACCGGCCCACTCTGCCAGACCACGATGTTATTGAATTGGAACCCGCCAATGGCAAAGTCCAGCGCCTTCGGCATGTCACCGCCCCAGCGTCTGCCACGCCCGAACGGCAGGTCCCAAACGTTTGCGAAAGTAAATCGATGTCTGACGTCTGTGTCGGCACTTCCACGGTCGAGTTCCGGTCGGGTCGGATCGTCCGGACCGCAATCGCGCGCACCCGCTCCATTGGCACAAACTCCGCCGGGTGAATCGTCGATCGCGTGCGCCCACGTATAACTCGTCAGTACCGATAAACCTCGCGAGAATCTTTTCTCGAGTTTGCTTTGCAACGCGTTGTAACTCGACTTGCCTCGATAACGCGTGGCGAGAACGGAATTAAAGCCAGGCACTTCGCGCGAGCCTGGTCCACCTTCGTCGTTGTTAACGCCGATGTTCTGCAACACCAACAGGTTTCGCCCCAGCGAACCAACGTAACCAACCTCGCCGAGCCAGTTCTGCCTGAACTCCCACTGCGCCGTCAGGTTGTACTGGTGATACATCTCATCCTTGCGATTCGGATCGTTGAAGAGAATCAGACTGGTCGACGGTGGCGTAAAACTCGTACCCGGCGCTTGTACTGTGAATGGCGCTGTGGGAATTCCGTTATCAAAAGGGTTGCGCGACTTGAAGACTGCCGGACATGGACCCGGATTGGTGATCGGATTGCAGCCATAACTTGCCGCGCCCGTGCCGGGATTCGCACTCAACGGTTGCGCCGCGCTGATATCCACGGCGTAAAGCAAGCCGTAACCACCGCGTATAACCATCGTCTTGTCAGCTTTCAAACCGCTATACGCGAAACCGATGCGTGGTCCAAAATTGTTCTTGTCAGTGTCTGCGAGATCGCGGCCACCGGGCGCGTTGTCACCAGCCATTTGAATCGTTCGCGTGACCGGATCGAAATTACCCTGAAGATCGAAACGCTCAGTTGGCGCCGTGAAGACGTCGTAACGCAATCCGAGATTCAGCGTCAGATCGGGATTGACTTTCCAGTCGTCCTGCACGAAGAAAGCCATTTCCTTGCTCGACTGGAAGTATGGACCACCCGGGTCACCACGGCCCACAAAGCCCGGTTGATAACCGAGCAGGAAGTTGGCGAGCGACGAACCCGTGTCGTTTGGACCAATGCCGTTGTAATTGCCGGAAACGAAACCGCTGTCGGTAGTGCCGTATTGATAATTGCCCTTCGTGCCGTTGTTGCGGCCACCGTCGTAGTTGCTGTTCTGACGAACGCGATAGTCGCCGCCAAATTTGAAGGTTGAATTTCCTTTGATGACCGTGAGCGCATCGGCAACGTGGAAGTTGTTCGACAAGAAATAGAAAGGACCGCCATCCCCGGTGAACTCAGTCGCGCGATCGGTGCCGGTGAGTTCATCCACGATGCCTACCAGCACGATGCCGCTGGTGTTTGGACTGATATTGATATTGGGCGCGCCGAGTTGCGCCGAAACGGTTGGGCTGAATCCGCCCGTGCCGTTGACGCCGGTATTGAAAATACCGATCTGCACGCGCGTCACGCCGAAGCGAGCGTCGTTAACGACGGTGGGCGAGAAGATGTGCGTGTCGCCCATTGTGAAACCCTTGGCGTCGCCAAACTCGTCGCCGGCTGATGGTCCAGCGGGCAGATCGTTGCCGTTTGGCGACGTGCCCAGCGGGAAAAAGTTGTCGCGCGAACGCGCTGAGTCTGACTTGCTGTAGCGGCCGAAGATCGTGTTGCTCGAAGTGATGCGGTGATCGATGCGAATGTCGTAACTATCGACGTTCGCGTGCTCTTTGCGGTTCGTCAAAAAGTTGCGGCCGGTACCCGGAAGGTTCGGCAACGGAAAGGCGTTGACGTAAGCGAGCGCAAATTGCGAGAAGCCGCCGCAACTCGGACAGTTACGGAGATCGTTACCGGGAATCGGCGTTCCATTTGGCGCGAAGATCGTTCCGATCGGAGCGTCCACCGTGCCGCCGCCCGCGAGACGGTAAGTTCGCGTAGTTCCCGGCCGGATTAGTTCGCTGAAATCGCCGACGCGCATTCGCGCAGTCGGTACGGGTACGGCAGCCTGCGGATCGCCCGCGCCGCCAAAGATCGGAGTGCTGTTGCGCTGGCCGTTGAGCGAGAAGAAGAAGAACGAGCGATTGCGGCCGTTGTAGAAAACCGGACCGCCCTCACCGGGACGCGGCAGGAAGATTGGACCACCAACCGTGCCGTAGAAGTTGTGCGTAACGTAGTTCGGCACATCCGGCGACGTTGGATCGTCAAACCGGCTGGCAGCGGCGCTGAGAAAACGGCCTTGCCAGATCTCGCCGGCAGTTCCATGAAAATCATTACCGCCGGACTTGAACGTCGTCGAGATAATGCCGCCGCCGGCGCGTCCCGATTCCGCCGAAGGCACACTTGTTTCGATCTTGAACTCAGCGATCGCATCCGGTTGCGGATAGATCGCGATCTGCGCGAACTGTCCTTCGTTGTTGTCGACGCCGTCGAGCGTGAAGTTGTTGTTCGTGGCGCGCGCGCCGTTGACCACGAGCACCGAACCACCTGATTCACGGAAGCGAGTCGATTCCGTGTTGTTCTGTCCACCGCCACCCGCTACGAAGTTACCGCCGCCGCCAAGCAGACCGAGGTTGGGACGAACGACGCCAGGCGAAAGACCGGCGAGCAGAGTGAAATTTCTCTGTGGCAACGGCAGGTCGACAACCTGCCGGCCCGTGATGATGTCGCCGCGCACGCTCGTCTCGCTTTCCACGAGCGGCGCTGCGTCGGCTGTGACAGTCACCGACGACGTCGAAGCGCTGAGATCGCTGAACTTCACCTCGAGCGGCAAGCGCGCGTTGGTCTCCACTTGCAGCGCCTGAAACGTGACCGGTTGAAAGCCCGCCGCCTCGACGGTGACGCTGTATTGGCCCGGTTCGAGATTGGTAACCGTGAACGTACCTTCATCGTTCGTGTCAGTCTCGCGCACCTCCCCGGTTTTTACGCTCGTGACTTTGATTTTGGCATTGGCGACGAGCGCCTCGTTCAGGTCTCTAACAGTACCGACGATGGAGCCTTTATTACTCTGCGCGAGGGCGGAGCTGGCGGTAGTTAGGAGCAGCAGTGCGAGGAACAGGACGTGGGCCGTGGCTAGAGGCTTTCTCATATTGAGTCCTTCAGGTGCGAGACAAGCTGCGGGCTTGAGCTCGAACAACTAATTGAAATTTTGTTGACTGACAGGAATAACCGAGGCGAAAGGCCGGTGCCTCGGGGCTAATATTAGTGCTGACAGATTGTTTGTTGTCAGAACGAACGAAGTTTTTAATACAGAATTGAGGCGCCTGTCAACAATTTTTTCGAGAAATATCGGTTGCGATCGGCTCGGATCGTCGAGCGGCGTTAGACCCGAATTCCGTTGCAAGTAAACGGTTCGTGACCTTACTATCTTTTCGAGCTTTCCTCGACGGAAGTTCTATGTGGCCACGGTGACGCTCGTCACCCCAATAGCTGCCAGTAATCCCACTTCATTTGCCAAGCGGTTAAGAATCACGCCGCAGCAAAGTCGACAGGTTCTCACCTATGAAGAAATCAAATATCAGCACATTCGCTCTGCTGGCGCTCATAGGCATCGCTTACGTATGGCTTGGAAGACCTAACAACGATGCTCCCGCTGATGCCGCTTCGTCCCACGCCTGCGATCCGAACTACTCCGGGTGCGTGCCAATAGCAAGTGACGTTGACTGTGCTGGCGGCCCCGGAAACGGGCCGGAGTACGTTCAAGGACCAATCAGAGTCATTGGCCGAGACATCTATCACCTGGATCGAGACGGCGACGGGATAGGATGTGAGTAAGCGCGAGACGTGAAAATGCCGCCGTTCGCAACTCCGCCTTTATCGAAGCGTTGATCCGATGAGAAGATGATCGACGATGTCCTGGTATCCCCGGCCTCCCAGCGACCGTGCGAGACTGTCCGCAATGGTGGGCGGGTTTGACCGGGACGTGCTCGACAAGTTTTACACGCTCACGCCGGACCAGTTAGCCCGGCTTATCAACATCTATGAAGTTGAGTACGGAAGCGGCGCGGCAGCATATGCGCGCAAGACGTTTCCCGAGTGGCGCTCGGGAGAGACGCGGCCAAGTGCGCAAACGATCAACCGCTTGCTCGACAGTCTGCCACAGGTACTAAATTTCGATGGTAAGTGTGAGTTGCTGCGAAAACTCAGAGAACGGCATCGCAAACCCGAATCCTATTCCATTAAAGTAAAAGCGGATGACTGGAAAGAGCAGGTTGTGCCGCTCGTGAAAACGATCATCACAAAGGCATATAACGTAAACCTTCCGGAAGTAGTTGAGCGTCGGCTAACGTGGCTCGCGAGCGGCGACATGCAAACGGCTCGCGCGATTCTTTCGCACTCACAAGCCGTCGAGGGTGCTGTTGCAGTTCGACTATTGCAAGATGAAATGAGAAACATCGAAGCAGCGCTGATTAACTTGCCGGGCAGGAAGAAGATTACTCACACGATTCAATTACCGTATGGCAACATTCATTTGAAAATCTCAGGGAGACGCAACATGGCTAAAGACGACAACAGCACCGATCTTATTCGCCAAGACAACAACACCGGACTATTCAAGCCGAGCCCTGAAGACATTTTTGATGATGTGTTCAGTGAACTCGACCACGACCAGGCGCGAAAGGTAAAGGCGAAAGCTGCCGAAGAGTCGATGCGACTCGTCGCAGAAAAGAAACGCGGCGAGATCAAGTACGGAAATGCGTCAAGAGATATTGCCAACTTTGTCCACAACGCTGATTTGATGGATCAACGCAAGAAGGATTACCAGATGACCGGGCAGTTTGAAAGCGCGTCCGGCATGACAAACATCCAGGTTGGCCGCAACTGGACTACTACGATCATTGCGGGCGCTGTCGTTGGAATCCTGTTGATAATGATCGCGGTATACGTTTTCAGAAACGTGTTGTGAAAGTTAAGCAGCGAAGGCGGCGGCGAATTTACTCGCGAGAACGAGGCTGAGGGCGCCGCGCAGTGTTGGGGTTTCACCCAACGTTGAAGGAAGGATGCGCGCCGACGGTAAACCGCGGCGAACGCTGTGTTCGATCGCTTCAGTTAAGACGCTTTCAATAAGGTCCCACGCACGCGCGATCTCACCGCCGACGACCACTGCTTCAGGACTGAAACCGATGATCAAATTCGAGATGCCGACGCCGAGATAACGCGCCGTCTCGACCAGCGCGGCCGTTGCGCTCTCTTCCCCGCTCAGCGCCCGGTCGACAACGTCTTTAAAGGAGATCGGAGTTGCGGTCGGAGTGTTCGCAAGCTTTCGGTAACGCGCGATCGCGGCACGTTCCGAAGCAAACGCTTCCCAACAATCGTCGCTGCCACACGAACACTGCACGGGCGCGTGCGCGCCGATCACCATGTGCCCAAACTCGCCGGCCGCGCCACGCTGTCCGCGATAAACCTGACCGTCGAAAATGATTCCGGTGCCGACGCCTTCGGCGACCAGCACCATGATGAAATCTCGCGCGTAATCAACTTCCGGACGTCCAAACCACAGCTCCGCGAGCGCCATCGCGTTCGCGTCGTTATCAATCACCACCGGCAAGCCGACCGCCGCGGATATCTCATCGGAGACCGCAAGATCGCGCCACGGAAAGTACGGGATGTAAAGCGCAGTGCCGGTTGAAGGATCGACTAAACCCGGAAGACTCACGCCGACGCCTTCGATCGATCCCTGATAGCGCGCGTTCAGTTCACGCACCGCGCTGATCACCTGATGCAAAGTCTTATCGGGATCGGTGAGAAACTTTTGCTGATCGATTACGCGGCCGGCAAGATCGCTGCTCGCGATCGTCGTACACGTCGGTGTAATCGAAACGCCGACAGCGATTGGTCCAACGGCGCGCAGCTTCAACATCGTCGGGCGGCGTCCGCCAGTTGACTCGCCTTCACCGACTTCCTCGATCAGACCCTCACGCGTGAGATCTTCGACGATGGCCGAAATGGTCGAACGCTGGAGCGCCGTTTCGCGCGCGATCTCGGCCCGCGAGATCGGCTCGCGTTCGCGAACGTAGTTCAGCACGATCTGCCGATTGATGTCGCGAATCGTGTTAAGGCGAGCAGCCTGTGCTTTTTTTAGATCGAGTCGTCGCATAGGGGGAGATCAGAAGTTACCACAGGTTGAGACAGGATTGCAGGATTTACAAGAACTGGCAAAGTTATTGACATCTTGTTAATGCTGTAATCCTGTCAACGTTTGCCTTGCGTGATTGTGATCGTTTTGTCGACGCCAGCGACTTCAACAACTTCGGTGCTGCCGTCCGGCCACTGAATTTCGAGTTTATCGACCTTCGTCGCGGCGCCCAGACCGAAGTGCAGAGTCATGTCATTTTGCGAACAGTAAATCGCGCCGCTGAAGACGTCCTGGCGCTGTCGAGTCTTGCCTGTCGTGACATAAGCAACACTGCCGATCGCATCACGTGGCGCTTTCGCGATCAATCGCAAACCCAGCCAATGCCCGCTCGAACCCGCAACATTGCGCAAGACTGTCGGTTTGCCGTCGAGATTATTGATCACCAAATCGAGACGGCCGTCATCATCAAGATCCCCAACAGCCAATCCCCGTCCCGGCCACGCATTCGCCAACGCACTGCCCGGCCGCGCGCCGATGCGCTCAAACTTCCCCTTCAAATTCCGAAACAACAACGCCTGCTGCGCGTAACTCGTACCCCACTGATGCGCATCAACCACCGGATACACATGCCCGTTGACGACAAACAGGTCCTGCCAGCCGTCGTTGTCGTAGTCGAGAAAACTCGTGCCCCAACCGAGAAACGGAATCGACACTTCCCCGAGCCCGGCTTGAAACGTCACGTCGGTAAAGTTCGACTCGCCGTCGTTGTGATAAAGAGTGTTCGAATCATCGGAGAAGTTTGTGATGTGAAAGTCGACGCGCCCGTCGTTATCGTAATCGCCAACGGCGAGGCCCATGCCCGCCTGCTCGCGTCCGTTCTCGTTCACCGCAATGCCTGACGGATAGCCAACCTCTTCAAACGTACCGTTGCCTTTGTTGATGTAAAGCTGATTCGGCGTCGAGTCGTTCACGACGAGCAGATCGAGCAGCTTGTCGTCGTCGATATGTACGAACACTGACGAGAACCCGTAATACTTTTCCGGATCGGACACGCCTGCTTTAGTACTCACGTCTTCAAACGTGCCGTCAGCTCTTTGGTGATAAAGCGTGTCGCTGTCGCCGGTCAGTCCACGTGGTCCACACATCACCGGCACACCGCGAAACTGGCAGAAGTTTTGCGCAGCGCCGTCCTTCGCTGTCGCCGAAGAACTCGGCGGCAAGTTGTTCAGATCGATCTGCACGTAACCGGGCACAAACAAATCAAGCCGTCCGTCGCCATCGTAATCGCCCCAACTCGCGCCAGTGCTCCAACCGCGCCGCGCGACGTTCAGCTTCTCCGCGACGTCCGTAAACGTGCCGTTGCCGTTGTTGTGATACAGACGCGACACGCCGAAATTGCCGACGTACATGTCCGCATAACCGTCGTTGTCGTAATCGCCAACAGCGACGCCGAAGCCCCAACGTTCGTTGGCAACACCGGCCTTCTCGGTCACGTCTTCAAACTTCCAGTTGCCCAGGTTGCGATAGAGCGCGGCACGCGGCGCTTTCTCTTTGCCTTGAATCGCCGCGATCGTCGAGCCGTTCAAAAGATAAATGTCGGGACGCCCGTCGTTGTCGTAATCAAAGATCGCGACGCCGCCGGACGGTGTTTCGAAGATGTAGTCCTTCGCTGCTGTCCCGGAAACGTGACGAAAGTTCGCGAGTGCGGTTTTGCCGGTTAAATCTTCAAAAACAACCGGTGCGTTCGGATCCGTGATGTCTACGGTTCTGCGTGAGGTGTAAGTTGCGGGTGTGCCGGTCGAAACGCCCCCTGTCGGTGGTTTCTGCGCGTCTGTAGTTAATGAATGGCTGACAAAAACAACCACACAGAGAAGCAGTCGCGCAAGATACGTTTTGGGCAAAGCTGGTTTATTTCGCGGCGATTACGACGTAGTCGCGTCCGGCGTAAAGACGCACGTCCGATCCGTCCATCGCCATCATCAACGGCCGCGGGCGTTTCAATGCTTTATCGTTTGTGGTTGAAACTGAAAGTACCTGATTACCGGCGAGATCGAGAATGTTCAGCTTCCCGTCGTTAGTAAAGCCGAATCCATAAGCGCCGGTCGACAACGTCTCGCCGCCGACAGTGATGCTCGAATCAGTGATGAAGAAACCCTGGTAGCGCGCTCTGACCTCGGCGGAGTAACCGGCGGTATCGACCATGCCGGCGATCACGAAGCGATCCTTGCCGAAACGCACGGCTACTGAGTTGCGCATCTGCGTCGGCGCACTCTGTCCCTGAAAGTAAAACGCCGCGGGAACTACGCGCGTCAGTTCCGCGCCCGCCAACACCGCGCCGCCGTCCTGCGCCAAAGCAGACACTGAAAAACTGAGCAGCGCAAACGCCGCGATCAGTAACTTTTGCTGTGGTTTCATGGCGCACACAATACCGCGCCTGTTGAAGAACGACAAGCAGCCTGTTAATTTGAAGCCATGCGTATTGGCGTCCTGACGGGAGGCGGCGATGCTCCCGGTTTGAATCCCGCAATCAAAGGCCTGGTCTATCGCGGTTCGGAACTCGGCTTACAGGTTATCGGTCTTCCCGACGGTTGGCGCAGTTTGCTGAATCCGGCGCCGGAAGTGTTGCCGCTCGATCGCGAGACGGTGCGTCGTTGGGATCGCGACGGCGGCACGAATCTCGGATCGTCGCGAACGAATCCGTTCAAGCAGTTGACCGAAGATGGACAGGTACACGATCGATCGGCGGAAGTTCTCGACAACATCGCGCGGATAGGTCTCGACGCGCTCGTAGTTTGCGGCGGCGAAGACACGATGGGTGTCGGCGCGAAACTGGCGACTCGCGGCGTCAAGATCGTCGGCGTGCCGAAAACGATCGACAAGGATCTCGCCGGCACGGATTACACGCTCGGTTTCGACACCGCGCTGCGCAACGTTTCGGAAGTGATCGAACGTTCGCGCACGCCCGCGGGGTCGCACGGTTGGGTGCAGATCGTCGAAGTAATGGGACGGCACGCCGGACACCTCGCGTTGTGGTCGGGTGTTGCGGGTCAGTCGCACTTGATTTTGATACCGGAGCATCCGTTTCGTTACGAGCGAGTGTTTCAATTGCTGCGCGATCGTTTGGGTGAATCGGATCTGAGTCGTGGACCGCATCGCAGGCCGCGTTATTCAGTGATTGTCGTGGCAGAAGGCGCGCGTGCGGAAGACGGCGAGATGGTCACGATCGACGATCGGCACGATGCATTCGGGCACGTGCGGCTCGGTGGCATCGGTGAGGTGCTCGCGCGAAGAATTGCGAGCGAGACGCATTACGAAGCGCGCGCCGTGATCCTCGGGCATCCGCAACGCGGCGGACCGCCGAGCCCGATCGATCGCATCATGGGCATGTTGTTTGGCGCTCGCGCGGCGGAAGCGGTGGCGGAAGGTCAGTTTGGAAAGATGGTCTCGGCACGCGGCGTCGCGCCCGCGTGCGATCTGTCTTTGGTCGACATCTCAACCGTGCTCGGCACGATCAACCTCGTCGACGTCGATCGTTACTACGACAAAGACCGCTACCACCTCAAAGGCATCGGCATGTAAAGCCATCCACAGATTACGCAGATTGTTTCTGTGTAATCTGTGGACTAAAGGGGTTGCCTTCGCCGCTCAAGCGACGGTGAACTCGTGCTACGAGATCGGGAATCGTGGGGTCGTCGCTCGACTTCGGAATGATCTTCGGATTCGGTGCGATCACCGGCCGAATCATTTTCTGTTGTAACTGCTCGCGCGCGTCCATCATCCAGCCGAAGCCACGAAAGATGTAGGTCAGCAGCGTTCGATCCGGTTCTTCAACTCCGAGTGCTTCCTGCACGCACCATGCGCCAAAATCCGTGTTCGCCGTGAGTCGCAAGGGCGGCTCGTGCTCTCGTTGCGGTTTCAACACGCCGTTCACGAAAGCAGTCTGATAAATAAGACGCGCGATCGCGAGTCGATCCTGTTGCGCCTGCGTCAACGTCAACTCACCAGCGTCGATCGCATCAAACACCGGCGCGATGTAGATCGCCGGACGCGGATCCTGTTGCACTTGATTGCCACGTCCCGCCGCTGAAATCTCCGGATGTCCAAACGTCGGCAAGCCACCAGTCAACACTTTCTCGCGGATTCGCTTGCCACGCTCTTCACCACTAAGCGGCTCGAGTTCCTGAACAAAGTCAGACATGTCGTGAATCGCGCCGAAGTGTCGCGCGCCGTCCAACGCCATTTGCGAAGCCGTAAAGAAGTCAGACACTGACAACGTGTGCAACGTCGCCATGTAACGCGCGACCATGTTCGAACCCGCCGAGCCGTGATGAATCTGAATCGTTCCCATGCGCTCAAGGATCAAACTCTCGTGATCGCTCGCGTGGCGTCCGAGAATCAAACTGTACGAAACCTGAAACGCGTTCCTGCCACGCGACACTTCCGAGCCGATAAAATCGTTAGTCGCCGCAGCCAGTTCACTCTCGCTCGCCTGCGCATTGCGCGCGACGAGGTAGTTCATGTACGCCGACACGCCACCGACCGCGACGTTTTCCATGTGACACGCGATCATGTCGGTCAACAACTCACCCGAATCGCGCTCGTCATGTATGCCGCTGTTCTCCGGCCGCCCGACTCTCGCTTTGCGCAATGTCGCCATGTGTTGCATCGCGACTTCAGGACCCAGACCCGGATACTTCTTCACAAACGCCGCCACCATATTGACGAGCCGTCCGTCGCCGCCATGGATACTTTCAAAAAACTTATCGTTAACGAACTTTGCCAACGTCTCTCTGCCCGCCGCGGCACCGGGCGCATCGCCAAACAGTCCGGTGAAAATCACATCTATAGGACCCGCTTTACCGGTCAGGATGTCGGATTCAGGAATAATGCCGCGAATGGTGAACGATCTGATGTCTAAAGTGATCTGCGTGCCGTTGCAATCAACCGGTGTATGATAAAGGACGGGGTTGGCAATGATGTCCGTCGATGAAGGCATGGTGGAAAAATAACCCAGTGTTGTCGCAATGCTCTTTTCGCCGAGTTCCTCTGCCCTCGCAATCGCCTGCTTGACCGGATTATAGTCAGGCGCGGGCGGCAACACCGAAAATGTCGTGGCCATTGAAGCGTCTCCCATGAAGTTCCAAGAATCCTATTTGGTCCCACTATACGACGTACCGACGAAAGGCACAAACGGCACAGAAATTCCCATGAACTTCATCTCAAATTCTAAAACTGTGACTTTTGTGTCGCACATGGGGCCAAACATATTGAACTCTCCCGACAAGCCAAGTATAGTTACCGGGCTCTAAATTCTACGGCTGAATTCTCACGAAGAAGACTTCGCCGAGCTCGCTCAATCCAGCCGCTAGTTCTAAACACAAAGTTCCCCATTCGTTACCAGACTATTGTGATGACTCGTGCTTCACTAATCGCCAATCTCTCGACGCCGCTTTCGGCGGACGGACGAGAACTGCGTGCATTGCCGCCATCGGTTGAGTTCGTTGAACTACGAGCCGGCCTCGTAGATCCCGAGTGGGTCAGTCAACATTTCTCCGGTCAGATTTTGTATGAGCTGAAAGTTGAAGACGATCTAAACGAAGATGTGTTGAACCGCATTCCGGTTGAGCAGCGGATCGTGTCGTGGTACGGCGAGGCGTCGAATTTAGCTGAGCTGCAAGCGAGGTTTTCAGAAGTCTCTGCGATTCCGGCGCGGTTCTACAAGCTCGTCAACAAAGCAAGAACGATCAGCGAAGAGTTTCTGCCGCTTCAATTGCTGAAGTCTTTGGGGCGAACCGACACGATCGCTTATGCAAAAGGATCGCTCGGCTTCTGGACGAGACTCGCGGCGCTTCAACTAGGCGCGCCCGCGATCTTTGGTCTTGCTTCGCCAAGTCCTGATGCAAGCGAACCAACCATCGCGAAACTGATCGACGATTACGGTCTGCCCGAAGTGCATCCGGTCAAAGAGCTTTTCGCCATCATCGGCAAGCCGATCTTTCATTCACTCTCGCCACGTCTGCACAACGCGTCGTATCACGCGATGAACTATCCCGCGCTGTTCGTGCCCTTGCAGGTCGAATCGTTCTCAGACTTCTGGCGTGAGTTTGTGCTCTCCAAACAGCTTGATGTACTCGGCTTTCCGATCAACGGCATGACTGTCGGCTCGCCGCACAAAGAAGAAGCCTTCATCACTGCCAGGAACATCAGTTCGATGGTCCGGCAAACGCAGGCGGCAAACATCCTCGTGCGAAACAACGGCTGGTGGAACGCCGACACGACCGATCCCGATGTGATCTACGCTGCCAATCAGCAGAACCTTAGCGTACACGACAAACGCGCCGCGGTGATCGGCTGTGGCGGCGCAGGCAGAGCGATGGCTGCGGCACTCGCGGCGTCCGGCGCTAGTGTCACCTTGATCAATCGCGGCACGGAACGCGGCGAATATGCTGCTTCATTGTTGGGCTTGCCTTACAAGCCGCTGCTCGACTTCGACGCCGAAGGTTATGACATCGTCGTGAATGCAACGCCAGTCGGACGCGATACAGATGAAGCGCCGTTCAAGCTCGAACGTTTGAACAGTGACGCTGTCGTCATCGATCTCGTCTACGGCTCGCGGCCGACGCCGCTTATCGACAGCACGCACGCGCATCACCAGGTCGCCATCGACGGCCGCGACGTGCTGGTAACACAGGTGCGCAATCAGTTTCGCTTGATGACCGGAAAAGAGATGTCCGCGGCTTTGGCTTTTGAAGTGCTCGGACGTCTGAGTTCCAACGGCAAACACTAACGAAATGACAACTACGCCCGCCGCCATCAACAACACCTACAGCCTGCTCGATCTCAGCAGCGAGCAGCAGGAGCTCATCAACCGCGTCGCCGTGCTTGCACGCGAGAATTTCGCCGCCCGCGCCGCCGAATACGATCGGACCGCGACGTTTCCGTTCGAAGATTTTGACGATCTGTTTCACGCGAATCTGCACGCGCCGGTGGTTCCCAAGGAATACGGCGGCCTGGGGCTTGGTCCATACAAAACGGACGTCTTCACGTTGTGGATGATGACCAAGGAGATCGCGCGCGCCGATCTGTCGCTCGCGCGTTGCTGGGAAGGTCATTGCAACTCGCTCGTGCTACTCGACGGCATGAGCACTGAAGAACAGAAGTCGCGCTGGTTCAAAGGTGTCGTAGAACGCGGTGAGAAGTGGGTCGCATGGAGCGGCGAACCGCAGTCGCGCAAACCCGGCGAAGCAGTGAAGTTTGGCACAACGGTCGAACGCGTCGACGGCGGTTACATCATCGAGGGCAACAAAGCATTTGCAACCAGCGCGACCGGCGCGCAGTGGGCGATCCTGCTCGTTAACACAGCCGGCCCCGGCGGCGTGCGTCACGTCGACGCCTCGATGCTCGACACACAGCTCATGATGGCGTGCAATCTTTCCGATCCGACGATCGAGGTTGACGCGTCCTGGTGGGATCCGATCGGCATGCGGGCGACGGTCAGTCACCTGGTCCACTTCCGGCGCACGTTCATTCCCGAAACGGACGTGATTGGATATCCCGGCCAGTATCTGAAAGAAGGCTGGCAGACCTGTTTTATTCCGCACTACGCCGCGACTTTTCTCGGCGCCGCGGAAGCCGCGTTTGACTACGCGCTCAACTACATCAAGTCGCAGAAGAAAATCGACGAGCCCTACGTGCAACATCACCTCGGGCAAATGTCCGTCAACGTCGA
>DATELP010000172.1:0-6995 GCA_035276425.1 Pyrinomonadaceae bacterium | reverse complement strand
CTGAATTCGAAGATCAAGACCTACAACATCAACCTGAGACCATAGGACAATAGGTCCTATCGGTCCTATAGGACCTATGAAGAGAAGAGAACTCGACGGCTGTCCGATCACCGGCGCACTCCAGATGCTCGGCGATAAGTGGACCATGCTGGTCGTGCGCGAGCTGGTCTCCGGTCCAAAGCGCACGATGGAGCTGCTCAACAGCCTCTTCCCGATCAGCAGCCGCACACTCGTCGCGCGTTTGCGCGACATGGAAAAAGACAACTTCGTCGAGCGCACAGACTTCGGCGGCAACCCGCCACACATCGAATATGCGTTAACCCAACGCGGCCAATTACTGTTGCCGCTGCTTGAATCGCTGCGGCAACTCGGTTTGGTTTTAGGTTGTAATGATTGTCGCGATCGAAAACTGCGTTTAGGAAGCTATTGTGAACCGTGTCCGCTAAACGAGAACGCCGTCGTTCTTCCGCCCCGACCAACCGAAAGACCCGCCGAACGTCCGGCAGCAGCTCCTGTTCATCGCCGCGAGCAAGACGACTCGATCGTTCTGTTATAGCGCCACAAAGAAGCACAAAAGTTTTGTGCCTTTTTGTGGCTAATCTTCTCTGGCCGCCACTTCCGCGTCCGTCAGTATTTCGCCGTCGTTCGGAATCATGTGCCCGTCAGGCGTAATGATCGCGTGACGATCCGCCGTGATGAGTTCGCCTTCGATCGTAACCTCTTCACCACTCGGCATCGCTACCGGCAGGTGATCCAGATAACGTTCGGCATCGATCGCCGACATGCAACCAGTACCCGCAGCCGTCACTGCCTGGCGATAAAACGAATCCTGCACGTCGCCACACGCAAACACGCCCGGAATGTTCGTCGCCGTCGAGTGACCGCCTGTTTTGAGGTACCCAATCTCATCCATGTCCAACTGGCCCTTGAACAAATCGGTATTCGGCCGATGTCCAATCGCCACAAACACGCCCGCACACGGAAACACCTGCTCGTCACCGGTGTGCAGATTCTCGAGGCGAACACCCGTCACACCTTCTTCCGGCGTTCCGACAATCTCCCGCACCGCCGTGTTCCAGATAAACTCGATCTTCTCGTTCTTAAACGCCTTCTCCTGCATGATCTTCGACGCCCGCAACTTATCGCGCCGGTGAACAACATAAACTTTTGCCGCGTAGCGCGTCAGAAACGTCGCTTCTTCCATCGCCGTGTCGCCACCGCCAACTACGACGATGACCTTGTTACGAAAGTGCGGCAGCGGTCCGTCGCACGTGGCGCACGCCGAAACGCCGTTGCCACCAAAGCCGTCCGGAACCTTCGCCTCGCCGGGAATGCCAAGCCACTTCGCCGACGCACCAGTCGCGATGATCAATGTTTCCGCCTGAATAGTCGGGCCGTTGTTGATGTAGATCTGAAACGGACGTTCGCTCAAATCGACTTCCGTGATCCAGCCTTCCAAAAACTCGGTGCCGAAACGTTCCGCCTGTTTGCGAAACTCGTGCATCAACATCGGTCCGTCAATGCCTTCGGAAAAGCCCGGATAATTTTCCACCTCGGTGGTGATCATCAACTGTCCGCCCGGCGTGGTCTGTTGTGTGGCATCGGCCGGGGCATCGATCAGCAGCGGCTTGAGGCTCGCGCGTGCGGTGTAAATCGCGGCAGTCAGTCCGGCGGGACCGGACCCTATAATAACGACGTCTCTTTTTCGCATTTGGTCATCCATTGAGAGCAGGAAGTATAGCCATTTCGGTTGAGCGTATAGTATAACTAGCGTCAATGAGGTAGTCGAACTCTGTGGCTTGCGGGCATTTCGAGCGCCGCGAGTCCGGGTCTTCGGAGCATGAGCAGCCCAGGAAGCGGTTCGCCAACGATTGAAACTATCGCCGTGATTGGCGCCGGCACGATGGGCCACGGCATTGCCCAGGTTGCCGCCGCCTCGGGTTTTCGAGTTCTTCTCAACGACGTTGATCGTGAAACCTTGGCGCGTGGCGTTCGCGCTATCGAAGGAAATCTCGCCAAGGGTATTCAACTCGCGAAGTTGACTGAAGACGATCGCGACCGCACGTTGCAGCACATTCACGGCACTACCAAACTCGAAGAATGTGCCGCGGCGGACCTGATCATCGAGGCTGCGCCGGAGAAGCTTGACCTGAAACAGAATATACTCCGGCAGCTCGAAACCGTTTCCGGCCACCCATTCATTTTTGCGAGCAATACTTCGTCGCTGTCTATTTCGGAAATCGCTGCGCAAGCGCGCCGTCCCGAGGCCGTTGTTGGCATGCACTTTTTCAATCCCGTGCATATCATGCGGCTGGTTGAAATCGTCGTAGGTAAGCAAACAAGCGACGAAACCGTACAGACAGTTACCGAGATTGGCCGCAAGATGCGCAAGGAGCCGATCGTCGTGAAAGACGTTCCGGGTTTTGCTTCGAGCCGGTTGGGGGTCGCGTTAGGACTCGAAGCGATGCGGATGGTCGAGCAGGGTGTGGCCAGCCCGCGCGACATTGATACCGCGATGGAACTCGGTTACAACCATCCGATGGGGCCGCTGAAGTTGACGGACCTCGTCGGACTCGACGTGCGCTTGAACATCGCCGAGTATCTGCATCGCGAGCTCGGTTCGGAAACGTTTCGGCCGCCTGAGATATTGCGCCGCATGGTGAGCGAAGGAAAGTTGGGAAAGAAAACCGGGCAGGGATTCTACGACTGGACCAAAGAAGACGCCGCGCGCCGCGCGCGATCTTCGTAAAGATTGCGAGCCCGTTTTGAGTTCAAGCTTTAGCTTGCCTATCTAAGAGCAGCCTAAAGGCTGAACTCAAAACGCGTACGCAGAACGCGAACTCGAAACTAACGGGTTCCAGTCAATGTGACGATGAGCACGCCATACAACAACGAAGAGAGACGATTCGCGCTGCGCATGGCGTTGCGCCTGCCGATTGTCATTTCCGGACGCGCCGAAGACGGGTCCGCGTGGAGCGAGCCGACCGAGACCGACGACATCTCAACTTCCGGTGCGCTGTTTCATCTGAATCAGAAAGTGACGCGCGGCGAACGCTTGTACCTGCGCGCGCACCGGCCCGACGGCACACCGATCGAAGCGACCGCGCTCGTGGTGCGCGTGGCGCCGGCGATCTACGGCACCGCGCGCGTTGGCGTGCAGATCGCCGAGCCGACTGAAAACTGGTTGCGGTTGTTTGTGTCGTGGGTTGCCGACGAACAACCTGTCACGCCCGATCCGGATGGCCCACCGCCGGAACAAGCCCCAACGAAATCCTAATCTAATTCGGAGTTATTGATGCCGCAGACATACGAGACTTTGCTGCTCGAAAAACGCGACCGCGTTGCCATTATCACGATCAATCGGCCCGACAAGCTGAACGCACTCAACATCAAAACGCGCGAAGAAGGTGCTGCTTTGCTCGACGAATTGCGCAACGACGATTCGGTCGGCGTGGTTGTGTTCACTGGCGCGGGCGAGAAAGCTTTCATCGCCGGCGCTGACATCGCTGAGTTTGCCGGGCGCACGTCGATCATGCAGCGCGACGTGATGATGAGCCGATCGTTGTTCACCGCGATCGACAGTTTTCCAAAGCCGGTGATCGCTATGATCAACGGGTTCTGTTTGGGTGGTGGTTGTGAACTCGCGTTGGCGTGCGACATTCGCATCGCGAGTGAGAACGCGTCGTTTGGTCAACCGGAGATCAAGCTCGGAATCATTCCCGGCGGCGGCGGCACGCAACGTTTGACGCGGCTTGTCGGTGAAGGCAAAGCGATGGAGCTGATTCTGACGGGCGAGTTCATCAACGCGCAGGCGGCGTTGTCGATTGGTTTAGTGAATCACGTTGTGCCGCTCGATCAACTGCAAACGAAAACGATGGAGATCGCGAATCGCATTGCAGACAAGAGTCCGATTGCCTTGCAGCTCGCGAAGGAGTCGGTGAAGATCGCGTCGCGTTCGAATCTCGATGAGGGTTTGCGTCGCGAAGTGGATTTGTTTGCGCTCTGTTTTTCGACTGAAGACAAGGACGAGGGCGTCAGCGCGTTTCTCGAAAAGCGCAAGCCCGCGTTCAAAGGTAAGTAGAACAGACGTCATCCGCAGATTACGCAGATTCTTGAATCAATCTGTGTAATCTGTGGATAAGCTTTTCGGGATCGACGACGAGATCCGCTGTGTGTGGACCAGCGCCTTCGGTTTGCGGTTTGCAGAGTTGGTAGTAGTACTTCAGATTCAAAGCAGACGCTAAAACGAAATAACAGTTGTTGATGTAGTCCGAGTCGTGCCGCAACTCCAGCACGCTGCCGCCCTCACGCATGAAAAGCATGTTCGTCAAACCCGCGCCGTGATTCGAGACGAGGTATCGCGCTCGCGAGAACACCTTCACCTGCTCCTCGAACGAAAGTTCTTCAGCACACACGGTCCCAAACCCGAACTTCTTAAGCACTGGCGCGATCTCCTCCTCGTTAACGATCCTGCGCCTGCCGGCGACACGACGACTGATGTAAATCCTTTCGGGCCCGTCATCTGATCCCGCAAGAGAAGCGAGTAGTGTTCTTCGTACGCCTTGAATGACTTCGTCTCTGAAGTGACCTGAAGGCGCAGTGTGCGTCGGCATTAATAAACTGCGGCATTCGACAACTTCATCCCGTCTAATGAACTCGACGTTCTTAACACCAAACACCGCGAGAGACGACTTAACGAAGTCGAACCTTTCAAACTCCCACGGCAACAACAACGTCACCTGGTCCAATCGATCGCGCACGACGTACAGCCGCGTAAGCGCATCGGTGAGCCAGTGAAAGTAGCCTTTGCTCCAGTAATCAGTAATCCAAAGCACCGGCGTTTCGATCCGTCGCCGCTTGCGCAGAAAATGATTCGTAACGAGAAACTTCAGAACACTGCGGCGCTTCCATTCATCAAACTCAAACGCATACGCAAACGACTCGGGCAACATCTTCGCGCCCTTAAACAGCAATCCCTCCGAACTCACATTAACGTTTTCAAACCGCACCAAGCGGCTCTCAGGAATCGGTTTCTCAAATTCGTGTTGAAAGAGATTGAGGTGCGCCTGATCGAAGTTCTGCGGGAGCGTTCGCTTTGAGAATGACGCGGGACAGAGCGTCGTTAACACTTCAGGCGTGGCGCGATCGGGCATGGCTTCAACCCGTTGTTCGATCGATGAGGAAGTATTCGTTGATCTTGTCGAGGATGATCACGTTTTGCGCGCAGAGTTCGTAACCGTGAGTTTTCATCGTGCGCACAATCGCAGACTCCCGCGGATTCAGCCCCTCATCTTCAACAACGATAACCTTCGGCCGGAAACGTTTCCAATCATTCGATTCGAGCACTTCGAGATCATGTCCTTCAACGTCCACGTTCATAAAATCAATCGCCTGCCCCTGCGGCAAATGACGCTCAAGCACTTCAGCCAGCGGTAGTGTCGGAACCGAGATCTGCTGCTTCACGTGTTCGAGCATCTCGATCTGCTTGAGAAACTCCGGCGAGAAACTGTTCATCGGCGAATCTTCAGCGATGAAGTAGTAAGTCATCTCACCACGCGCGCGCGAAACTCCGATCTCGAGATTCACGTCTCTCGGCCTCACACGATCAAACAACTGCTTACTTCCCGGCCGCGCTTCAACATTAATACCCTGCCAACCATTCAAATAAAAGAAGTAAGTATTCGAAAACAGCGTCGGATGAAACGCACCGACGTCGACATAAAACCCGCTCATCTTGTCGGACCCGAGCATGTGCCGCAGCATCATGTCCTCGCCCGCCGACGAAAACGACGGCGCATACGAGTCATAACCAAGCAGCAGTTGTTGAAATGATTTCTTTAGACCAAGCGGCAACCATCGTCTGGTGAGCGTGCGAAAGCTGAGCATCATGATCATATTGCCACGGACAAACACAGACGTACACAGACAATTTCCCTTCCCTGTCGTTCGTGTTTGTCTGTGGCACAAACTTCTTCACATAAATCTTGACTTGCCAGAGCTTTCAGATATTATCTCGCGCATTCAAAAGGGACGCGCGTTTTTAACGGTTCGCCCATTTCATTAACCTCATCCACCTGCATGAGACTTCCTTACCTCGCACGTTGCAGAACATGGATGCCTAACCAACAAAGGAACCCGTTATGGCTGTACTATCACTTCCGAAGGAATCCAGGGCCGTGGTTGTGATTTGCCTGATCTTGCAAGTCATCGCACTTTACGTCGTCGCAAATCACAGTCAAAGAAATCTGTTGGCCTGCGTGATTGCCTTCTTCGTCGGAGGCTATATCTGCGACACGATCAGTGGCATGTTTCACTTCAGCTTCGACTACGTTTGGCCCGCACGCTTTCCCGTCTTTGGTCCAGTGGCCGTCGATTTTCGCGGACACCATTTGAAACCCGGACTCGATCCATCAGCGCTGGCGGCTAACATCACGCGAGGCGCGTATGGTGCTATTCCGCTGACCATTGCCGCGTGGATTGTAACGAAGACCGCTGATCCGACGTGGACTTCGTTTTTGACGGTTGCGATTCTCATGTCTACCAGCATCTGGATGCTCGGTTTTCATCAGATTCACTCCTACACCCACATGGGTTTGAAACTGCCTGCGTCGGAATTCAATAAAGCAGTTGTGGAGATCAACCAACTGCCGACGCGGCGCGAGCAGAAAGAAGCGTTTATCAAGCTCTTCCGCGAGTTGGGCATTCCTCGCTGGGTGCGGGTGTTGCAACGTTGCCGGTTGTTCTTGCGGCCCGAGGTTCATTGGCGCCACCACATCAACTTCGAAACTGACTTTTCGAGCGTCAACGGGTGGTCCGATCCGGTGATGAACTTGATCTATCGGCCGATAGCTCGGTGGCGGAAGGTCAAGGGTCTGCCGGATTCACACCGCAACGCTCATGAACTTGATATTGCTGCCAATAGCGCAGCAGCGGCGGAAGGTTGAAGACCGGTAATTCGGAGCGCGGGCGGCTCGCCCGGCGTAGGAAGCTATGCG
>DATELP010000171.1:0-5146 GCA_035276425.1 Pyrinomonadaceae bacterium | reverse complement strand
GATTTCGATCGACTCAGCGCGATCGTCCGCGAGATCAGTAGCGGCTACATTTACGACGACACCGATGCCAATCGCATGCAAACGGACATCGTGCTCGTCGATCAACGGAACCAGGCGACGCAGATGATCTTTCCCGCGCCGCGCACGAGTATGTCGTCCCTTTCCAGCGCGCGGCAAAGGCTCGATATGCGGATTCTCAATCTGCCGGGCTGGACGCCGCAACAGAAGACGGCGCTAACTGCCGCACTACGCCCGCTCATTCGTCCCAACGTCGTGTTGGAACAGGCCGAGACCTCGATCGCGCGCGAAACCGCGGCTAACGAAGTGAAGCCGGTCGTGATCACGTTGAAACGAAATCAGGTGGTGGCGCGCGAGGGCGATACGATCACGCCGAACGTTCTTTCACAAATCAACGCGATTAAAAACACCACTCACCCGGGGCGACGCTGGCCGAACGTCTTCGGCTTGCTGATCGTCGTGATCGGGGTTTACTGGGCCGCGTGGAAGTTTGCCGAACATCGACGCGACAGCGCGCTCAATATCAGTAAACAGAAAGCATTCGCGCTGGTCGGCTCGGCGATCCTGGTTCAGACTGCGTTGATGAAAGTCGGTTTTGCGTTTGGCGACAGCATGGCCGCGCGAATGCAGCCGCCGTTCGACGATCCGATGATCTGGAACTTCGCGATTCCGTTCGCGGCCGCGTCGCTGCTGGTCGCGATGCTGGTTGATACGCAGCTCGCGTTTTTGACGGGGATGATCACGGCGCTCTTCGCCGGGATGCTCGCGCCAGGCGGGATGCAGAAGTCGCTGTTCGCGATGGTGTCGTGTTCGGTGGCGATTTATGGAATCGGTCGTTATCGCGAGCGACAGTCTGTGACGCTGGCAGGTTTGCTCGTGGGTGCGGTGAATGCAGTGATGGCGGTTGCATTGCTCGCCTATTCGGGCCAGCCGTTCACGTTCAGGCATTTTCTGATGGCGATCGGCTGCGGCTTTGCCGGCGGGCTTCTCACGGCAGTGTTTGCGGCAGGTGGATTGCCGATTAACGAGTCGCTCTTCGGAATCCTGACGGACGTTAAGCTGCTCGAACTCTCAAACGCGGACCTGCCGGTGCTCGGTCAACTCGCGTTGCGCGCTCCGGGAACGAATCAACACTCGCACGCCGTCGGCCAACTCGCGGAGGACGCGTGCCGCGCGGTCGGCGCGAATCCGTTGCTGGCGCGAATCGGTGCGTTGTATCACGACATCGGCAAACTCGCCGCGCCCGAATACTTCGTCGAAAACCAGCAAGGCGACAATCCGCACGATCGATTGCGTCCTTACCAAAGCGCCAAGATCATCACGAGTCACGTCACCTACGGCTCGCGTCTGGCAAAAGAGATCGGACTGCCGCAGAAGATCGCCGACTTCATCCCGCAGCATCACGGCACGCGCACGCTGCACTACTTCCTGCGCAAAGCACAGGCACAGGCGAAGCCAAACGAAACGGTCGACGAAACTGATTTTCGTTATCCGGGGCCGAAGCCGCAGTTCAAAGAAGCCGCGATCATGATGCTGGCTGACTCGTGCGAAGCGGCGGCCAGATCGTTAGCGCGTCCGGATCCGGAGAACATTCGCGCGATTGTCGTGAAGATCGTCGATGCGATCATCAGCGACGGGCAGCTCGATCAATGTGACGTGACGTTGCAGGAACTGACTACGATTCGCGAAGCGATGATCAGCGCGCTCACAGCGATCTATCACGCGCGAATTGATTATCCGGGCTTCAATCCGCCGCCCACTGGCCCACTACCCGCCGGCGATCTCGACAGCGAAGAACGCGGCGTCAGCTACAGCAAACCTTCAGAAGTTCCGATTAGTCGTGGTGGCGAGGTTGAGGATGAAGCGATCCCACGCAAGGTCGGCAAGCGTTAGCCACAAAGAGGCACAAGAAGCACAAAAGGCACAAGAAGGATTTAATCAGGTAAACACACCTTATTTTATCGTCTTGTGCCTTTTGTGCTTCTTGTGCCTCTTTGTGGCTAAAACTTCTCGAGGAGCTTCGAATAGGTCACGTCCAGCGCTTCGGGGATCACGCGCGACTCGCCGACGGTAGTCATGAAGTTCGTGTCGCCGCTCCAGCGTGGCAGCACGTGAATGTGAATGTGATCCGCAATCCCGGCCCCCGCCGCGGAGCCGAGATTCATTCCCAAATTAAATCCCGACGGTGAATAAACCTTGCGCAGCGCCGTTTGCGCTCGCTTCGCCAGATCCATCATCTCGTCCGTGATCTCTTTCGCCACCGAATCAAACTCACTGGTGTGCAGGTAAGGCACGACCATCAAGTGCCCCGTGATGTACGGATAAAGATTGAGCAACACAAACGCGTGCTCGCCACGGTGCAGCACAAAGTTCGTCGCGTCCGAATCCGTATCCGCGGCGATACTGCAAAACACGCAGCCTTCTGCCCGTGCATCCACTCCTGACGCGATGTACTTGGAACGCCAGGGACTCCACAATCTCTGCAATTTCGAATTACCTCGCGACTCGGAGCTAAAGGATGGGCGGCTGGTGATTATCGTCTGTCAGTCCGCGTGAGGGATTGTTTTGTGAAGCCTGGGCGGCTGCGTTGTCGTCGTTGATGAGTTCTTTCAGTTCTTTCCCAGGTTTGAAGTAGGGCACGCGTTTCGCGGGAATGCTGACCGGATCGCCGGTTTTTGGGTTTCGCCCGCGCCGCGCCCCCCGCTCGCGCACGCGGAAGCTGCCGAAGCCGCGCAATTCGATCTTCTCGCCCTGGTTCAAAGTCTCAATGATGCTTTCAAAGACAATTTCGACTAAACGTTCCGCGTCCTTCTTTGTCAGTTCAGCCGCTCGCGCTACGTCTTCAACGAGTTCTGCTTTTGTCATGCATCACCTCGGTTGTTTGAAATAGTAAGTTTTTAAGTAACGTCTTGATAATAGCGAGGTTATGTTACTCGTACACTACCAGAAAAAGAACTCGCCGGGCAAGACTTGTCCGGTAAAGTGCGCAGATTGTGGGAGGGTGGGAGTCGAGACTACTCGTCGTTCGACTCCGCTTTGAGACCGAAATCCGCCAGTTCGCCCAGCGACGCCATGCCGCCGCCCGCTTCCGAAGAGTAAATCTTCGTGTCGATGATCGGCTCGTCCTTGCCTACCGCGCGCGCGGAGAGGCCGATCTTCTTGGTATCGGGATCGATACGCAGGATTTTGAAATCGAGCTCCTGTCCGAGTTGAACGACGTCCTCGGGCTTCGCCACACGCTCTTCGGAAAGCTCCGAGATGTGGCAGAGACCTTCGAGATTGTCGTCCAGTTCGACGAACGCACCGAAATTAGCGAAACGTGCGACTTTGCCGCGCACCACGTCACCCGGTTTGTGCTCGTTGGTGAACTTCTCCCAGGCGTTTGGCTCGAGATCCTTGATAGACAACGACAGGCGGCGATTCTCGCTGTCGATGCTGGTGATGATCGCGTCGATCTCCTGTCCTTTCTTCAGTACTTCGCTCGGGTGCTTGATGCGGCGCGACCAGGAAATGTCCGAAACGTGAACCAGGCCGTCGACGCCGTCTTCAATCTCGATAAAAGCGCCGAAGTCAGTCAGGTTCCTGACGCGGCCGTGAACGCGCGTGCCGACCTGATAACGCTCGTGCAGCGTCTGCCACGGGTTCTCCTGCACCTGCTTCATGCCGAGACTGATGCGCCGTGCTTTCGGATCGACGCTCAACACTTCGACTTCCACCAGGTCGCCCGGATTGACGACTTTGCTCGGGTGCTTCACGCGCTTGGACCAGCTCATCTCGGAGACGTGTACCAGTCCTTCAACACCGGGTTCGAGTTCGACGAACGCACCGTAATCGGCAACACTCGCCACCCGGCCACTGATTCTCGTGCCGACCGGGAAACGTTCTTCCACGCTGGACCACGGATCGGGCAGCAGTTGCTTGTAGCCGAGCGAAACGCGTTCGCGATCGCGATCGAACTTCAGCACCTTGACCTGAATGGTGTCGCCAACTTTGAACAACTCATTCGGATTTTGTAACCGGCCCCACGACATGTCAGTGACGTGCAACAGACCATCAACGCCGCCGAGGTCAACGAACGCACCGTAGTCGGTAAGGTTCTTGATCTGACCCTCGACGACGATGTCCTCTTCGATTCCCTGAAGCGTTGAATCTTTGCGCCCGGTGTTCTCCTGCTCGATAACAGCTTTGCGCGACAACACAACGTTCGAACGCTTACGGTTCAGCTTGATGACTTTGGCTTCGATAATCTGGTTGCGCAGACTGTCGAGATTCCGCACCGGCCGCACGTCTACTTGCGAGCCCGGCAGGAACGCCGCGATGCCGTCGATGTCCACGCGCAGACCGCCCTTGATGCGATCCACGACGCGTCCTTTGACACTGGAGCCTTCGCGATACGCCTTCTCGAGGTCGTCCCACGCCTTCATGCGAACGGCGTCAGCGCGCGAAAGCACCGGCAGGCCATCGGCGGTTTCCATGCTCTTTACGAGCACTTCGACTTCGTCGCCGGCTTTGACAGTGAGTTGACCGTTCTCGGTAAACTCGGCCGGGTTAACGATGCCTTCCGATTTGTAACCAAAGTCGATTACGACACCGCGCTCACTCAGTCCGACGACGGTGCCACGAACGACTTCGCCTTCTTCAAGCGTCGCTTGTTCTTGTTCGAATTGGTCGAGAAGCTGACCGAAGTCAACGTCGCCACCTGCGCGTGACTCGTCTGCATCATCAACGTCTGGTTGCATTGCGGTTCCGGTTTGAGAAGCCATGATGGTTCGTTGTGGTTGAGGCTCCGGCGTACCGGAAGTTGTTGTTGAGTTGTCGGCCTCGCTGTTATTCAGCTTGGGTTGTTCACTAGACATGCACACTCCTGTAGTCCCCGGGTAAGTTTCAGCGCGTTCATATCGCACTCACTTGGCTGTAACAATCAGCGCAGGTCTTCGCTGACTGGCAGACAGTGTTCAGCGGCTGTCAGTATTTTTGACCTTGGCGTTGTCGGGAGTTGAAGCTGGCGAGGAAGCGAGCCGTTTGGATTTGGAAATGTCGAGCTAATTAGTTTCGATTACCGCCCTGCCGTTTAGTCACCCCGCTTGGTCCGACAAACACCCGCCGCCGATTTCCGGGTAGGGCGGCA
>DATELP010000170.1:0-39995 GCA_035276425.1 Pyrinomonadaceae bacterium | reverse complement strand
ATCGGAACCGCGTGGTTCGTTAACCACCGCGGAACGAAAGTCGTCGTATTCATTCCGGAAGCGTTGCAGGCGCTCGGAAAGCGGACCGTAGCCCAGGTCTGGTCCGCCGCTGAGCACGATGCGTGTCGGCTCACCGGCGGTGTGGGAATCAATTACGTGGACGCGTTTTGTTGTGTCTTTCAAGCGGGTCATTCTCTCACAAAAATGCAGAATAGGTCCGATAGGACCTGTAGGACCTATAAAGGTCTTCAGCTTCCAGCTTGTCCTATGCTACCTTCGCAGCAATGCGTAAGTTCCCCCTCCTCCCGCTCCTCGTTTTACTGCTTTTCTCGGGCAGTCTCGTTGCAGCGAAAGCACAGGTCACACGTTTACAGGCTCGCGAAGCCGAGTGGAAAAGCTACGCGCTGCCGAAAACAAATTTCAAGCGCCAGGTAAACCCGGAGAAAACCTTCGTCTATCGCGTCCCCGCTGATTGGGAACAGCAAGGCGCCGATCTCAAATTCAAGGGACCACACGGCGCCTCGCTCGAGATCCTGATCCAGAAAGTTCCCGAAGGCTACCCTTTGGACGACTACTTCGCGTCCATGTTGCGGACCGTCAAGGATTTTACGGGCGGCGCCGGATCGATCCTCACGCGCAAAACTCAGTTGCAGGACATCGAAGCGCGGGAGATCTGCCTGGAATCACCCGATCCCGAAGGCGAACTGATTCGCAGCACTTCATGGATCACCATCTATGGGCCTGCCGCCCTCCTGTTCAATATCAAAACGCCCATCGCACACGCCGCGGAGATCGAGCCCTTTTTGAAAGCGGTCGTGCAGTCCGTGATTCTCGTTGGTCCCGACTACGACTCGCAAGAAGAGTTACGCAAAACTACGGTTACGACCCCCGCGAGTAGTCCAATCGACGAGATCGAAAACATCGTCGCAACGCTGAACGACACCACGGCGGAACGCGAAGCCGCTGTCACACGTTTGACGGCGCTGTTCTCGTCCACGTCCGACGTAGCGATGGATCTGTTGCTCGATCGCCGCCCGCTCGTGCTGGTAGCGACCGTGCAGGCGATCGCACGCAGCAACAATCCCGCGCTCGCGCCAACTCTTTGGAAATTCATTCACGACCGAGAACCACTCGTAGCGGAAGCCGCGGCTCGCGCTCTCGCACAGACACTTGACATCGTTCCGAAGATTCTCGAGAAGTCGATGTCAGGATTCAACACGGAAACGATCGCGCGCGTCTGGCCCTTTCTGCCGAAGGAAAAACGAAACGAACTGCTGCAACTGATTTTCAAAGAGCCGGCGATTTATCGCCCTAACCCGCCGCCACTTGTGATACGGCCCGGTGCGAAACCCAAAACGACTGCTACGGTCGTCGAGCTTACGCCATACAAATCAGGAGGAGCGATCGCAACTTTTCCCGCGATCGCGAGCCGGGATCCAAACGTTCAACTCGGCGCGTTGACACTGCTGCTCACAGTTCCGCGAGATGAGTTCAAACTGCCGCTCACGCAGCTTATGGCTTCGAATTACGACCCGCTGATCGCCGTCGGTCTGCGAGTCGCACTAGCGCGCACGGAAGCGTTGCCGATGACCCACCTACTGTTGCTTACGTCAACGCCTGACAAGCAGGTGAGTTCTCTGGCCGCGCAGAATCTCGCGCTCGCCGCTAACGTTACCGACATTCCACGTCTCGAAGCACTGATTTCCAAAGACGGCTCGAAAAAGGATCTCGACGACGAACTAAAGCTCTCGATCAAGAAGATCAACTTCCGGCACCAACTCGCTTCTGCAAAGACCGAAGACGAACGTCGCGAAGTCACGCGCAAAGCACTTTCAGACACAGCGCTCGCGGAATTCGCCTGGAGTTTCTCTTGCGAAGCAACTACCGGCGGCTGTGCGTCAAATCCTGCGGATCTAAAACGCGACGTCGCGATCAAACCGTTCGCCGAAAATCTCTTCCCGAAACGAGTCAAACACTACACAGCCATTCCCAATCCGCGTCAGGCCGTGCAGAAGTTTTATGAAACTCTGAACGGTCTGCAAATGGATTCTCCGCGCGATCAGTCGAACCTCGTAATGATGTTGATCAATCTGCGCCGGTTCTTCGGCGCCGAGTTGGCTGCTCCTTACAATGCCGACACGCTCGTAGACTACACCGGTATCGATCCCGATTCGCCAATCGTTTCGGGTGCGTGGACCGCTGCCGATGCTCGCGACAGCAACGCGGCCGCACAACGAAAAGCGATCGTGTTGCGTGTGAAAGATCGCGCGCGGTTCGAACGCCTTGTTTCTAAAATCGAGTACCTTACCGGAAGCTTTACTAATCTCACCGACGTCGCCGCGATCAGCACGCGGAGCATCGCCGCGTTGCCGGCGATACTTCCGTTAAGCGCGCAGTTAGTGCTCTCACCGGCACCGACGTCTAAACAACGAACCGGTACTTTGCTTCGTTACGAAGTTCTCGCTGATGAGGAATGGAACGGACTGCGCGTCAGAACGATCCGGCACACATCGATCAGTTCATCGTGGGACATAGAAAACACCACAACTCGCATTGCATACCTCGGCGACGTCGCGATTGTCGCGCCGGATCTGGCGACCATTCGCGAACTCGTGGCGAACGCAAACGGCATCAGCGACAAACAACTCGTCGACAATGCGGAATTCCGCGAGTCGATCGCTAGCCAGGGCGACGTTGTTTACTTCAGCGATCTGAAAGCGGTCTTCGCCGCAGACAGCAACGCTGAGAAGACCAAAATCAAGGAGCGCGGCGCGCTGAAATTCACTGCGTCGTCATGGGAAAACTCGCATCAATTCGTCTTTGCCGAGAGTGAATGGTCCAAGCCGCTGCTGCCGTTCCAACCAAAGGAACTGACCGCACCGCGCGAGTTGCTGCCGTCTTCGACAATCGCTTACTTCCTGACGAAAGTCGACCTGTCCGCGCTTTGGGCTTCGTCGTCAAAAGACCTGTTTTCGAAGCTCGAGCTTGCAGCGTTTCCGAACTTTTGGGCATTGGATTTCGAAAAGGAAGTACTTCCCGAACTCGGTCCCGAATGCGGCGTCGTGCTGCTCCACCCACCGACATTCGAACGGTTCAGCGACGGCACGTTCACCGCTTTCTGCAAACTGAAGAGCAACAAACTGGCGGACGCGTTAACGACAGGCAAACTCTTTCGCAATGTTGGACCAACACCCGACATGGCGGAATTGAAACTCGGCTCGGACACTTTCTTCGCCGGCGCGCGCAAAGGATTTCTCGTCATTTCCAATCACCCGAGAGGAGTGATCACCGCGCTTGATAGTAAGACCAGTCTCGCCGCCACACGCGATTACTCGAGATCGGTTGAGAAAGTTCCCGCGGGCGTCGTCGCCTTTGGTGGGTACAATCTCGAAGCGGCAATCGCCGGTGTAAATACTTCAATACTCACAGGCCAGCAGAAGCAAATTGCCGACCTCCTCTTCTCGGTCACCAGCGCCTTTCACAGTCAAAACTTCTACGCGACCGCGACGGCCGGTAGCATCAGCGCACACTCGTCAGTCGCGATGGACCGCGAGGGACGTTATCCGGTCGCCGATTTCTCCGATCTGCGTCGCGGCGCAAACATTACTTACGCGGTCGTCGAACCGAGCGGCGTTCAGATCGCTGACCATAACCGGACCACCAGTCTCACGCTGAAGGTTCGCGCGAAAGCAGCCGGTCCGATCGACAACATCAAGGACGATATCAAGACCGAGGATCAGATCGTCGAACAAAAATCGTCGACGGAGTTGGTAGTGACTGTTGCAGCGCGTCGCGCGGGCGCGGAGAAGGCGCTTCAGTTACCGGTCAAAGATGCGCTGCTCGCGGAGTATCTCAAAGCAACGCCGGAGTTCGCCGCGGACCAGAAAGAAGTTATCGATCAGGCGCGACAGATCGCCGGTAACGATCGCGACGCGTGGAGTGTGGCGCGCAAACTCGCCGACTGGACGCATAAGAATCTCGAGTGGAAGCTTGTTGCGAGTGCCGATCCGGTGCTCACGCTCGCGACGCGTGAAGCTGACTGCACTGAGTTCAGCGCACTGTTTGTGGGCATGGCGCGCTCGCTCGGTTTACCGGCGCGCACGGTTAGCGGCTTGGCTTACAACGGCAGCTCGTTTGGCGGACATGCGTGGGTGGAAGTTTGGATCGGCAAATGGATCGAACTCGATCCGACGTGGGGCACCTCGTTTGTCGATGCGACGCACGTTCGCGCGAGCGGCGACGCGTTGTTGACTTCCGCGGGTATGAATCTGCTGGAGTTGGAAGTTCTGGAAGCCAGGCGAACCGTTGCTGAGTTTCAAAAAACTCCGCGAGCGCTTGCGGAACATCTCGCGAAAGCGATTCCAGCCAGTGACAAACCAGAACTCGAAGCCGCGGCCGATATCGCCGTACTCACGGATACGCACATGGGCGCCGGCGCGTGGGCCAAACTGAACGACAGCGAACGCGAGCAAATGTGGTCGGCGTATCGGCGACTGCTCGTCGAGATCATGTCGGGTCACACTCCTGAACTTGAGACGAAGCGGATTCGGGTTTTGCATGTCGAAGAAAAAGGCGACACGGCTGAAGCGACTTGCCTGACTGAGCCTGGCGAGTTGCTGTTGAAGTTTCGGTTTGTGCGCCGCGACGACGTTTGGTACTTCGTTGAGTTGGTGCAGGTCGATAGCGGGTTAGCGTTTGCTTCGGAAATGCTTCGTCCGGCGATCATGACGATCGAGAAGACTCGCGCGGGAGAGAAACCTCCGGCGATAGCGATGTCGGATTATTCCAGAGTGGTGCTGCTGCTCGCTCGCGACTCTGCAAGAGCGCTTCGTGTTGCGGACGAGTTGTTGCAGGCGAATCCGAAGGACCGCGGTTTACGCTATCTCAAAGCACGCGCGCTGAGGGGCATCGACAAGTGGGACGAGGGAATAAAACTGTTGACTGAACTCGCCGATGAAGGTTACACGCCTGCCGTTCATGAACTTGCGGGATATCTGCATGGCTTGAGCCTGGGTGAGAACGCAGACAAAACAACTGCCCAGAAGTCGTTGGAGTTGTATCAGCGCTACACGACGCTCGAACCGCGCGATCCACGCGGGTTTCGAGAACTCGGTCATGGGTATAAAAACTTCGGACGTATTGCGGAAGCCGAAGCTGCTTACCGCAAAGCCATCGAACTCGATCCGGTTGACGTTTACAACTATTACAGCTTGATCGAATTGTTTGTCCTGCACGATCGGATCGGCGAGGTGCGGCCGTGGCTTGTTACCGGCGAGAAGTATCAGGAAGAAGAAGAAGATCTATTCGGTATGGCCGTGCGGAGTCTTACCTTTGCAGGTGAGCAGACTGACGCCCTCGAGAAGTTTGTTGCCAGCGAACCGGGCAGAATGAAAACGAGCGTACTTGCAAACCTCTCGCTCGCCAGGATGTTTGTCCGCACTGAACGCTACGTTCAAGCCGAACGGCATTACAACACAGCGGCGCTGCTCGATAAAAAATCTACGGATGCACACATTGGGCTTTCAGAGCTTTATCGGAAGCAGTCGCGCTGGCTCGCGGCCTTGAAGGCTGCGAACCAGGCCATCATTCTCGACGCGAAAGACAGCGAGGCTTACTATGAGAAGGCGTGCGTTCTGGCGCGGCTTGGTCGTCTGAAAGAGGCAGTGGCCGCGTTGACCAAGTCCATCGAACTCGACGGAGACCAGGCGTACTTCATTGAGGAAGAAGAGGATCTGAAACCACTCGCGTCGCTTCCTGAATTCAAGAAGCTGCTGCCCCCACCCGAAGAACCGCAACTATAATTTAATTCGTCAGTTGTCGTAATTCTGCTGCGTCTCTGATCCGCGATCGCCTGAATACTTCACCAAAACTGATCGGAACACTCCTTGCACGGTTCTCCCGCGAAAGCCTTTATCACTTTCAAAGGAGAACATCGTGAAACGCAAAGCAATGCCCCTTTTGCTTGTCGTCCTACTGCTTTCAACGCACGCGCCGCTCGCGTTTGCGCAACAGAGCACTTCTCTTAACAACTGGTCCGCGGTGCAGCAACTCGGGACCAACGAACGGCTCGTCGTCAAACAGAAGAATGGCAAAGAGATCAAAGGCTTGATGATTGAAGCCACGGACACGACGCTGACAATCGATCGCGATGGCAAACCGCTTGGGATTCCGCGGGCCGATGTGCGTCAGGTTTACGTGGTCGAAGGAAAGGCGGCGAAAGGCAAGTGGGCGTTGATCGGAGCGGGGATCGGCGCAGGTGCGGGCACAGGGATCGGTTATGGAAAATACTCGCCCGATTCGGACGACAGCGAAATCTACATCGCGATGGGCCTATTGATCGGCGCCGGCACTGGCGCCCTCAGCGGCCTCCTCTTCGGCCAAACCAAACGCAAACGCGTTATGGTTTACTCAATGTACTAGACAGGATTTCAGGATTTACAAGATGCTTTTCTAAATCCTGTAAATTCTGTAAATCCTGTCGGAGGGAAATTGGCAGTGAGAGGATGAGGCGATAAATCATTGATTATAACGTGAGGTTCTAGCCTAACTTAAAAAGCCCTTCTTTGGTTAGCGCTTGCTCAAACTCCTCCCATGTGCGTCCTTCCATACCAACTTCCTCATAGCGAGCCATCGCCTTTTCTAGTATTTCACGATGCCACTCAGGAATTTCCACGTACTTTTCGTCAGACGTGACATAGTCTGAAAGCTTTTCGGCATATTCAACCTGTTCTGCGCGCGAAAGCTCTTCGAATCCTGGCGGTGGAAAGGGTACTGGTGAAGACATATTTTGAACTCCCTGTTGCGCAGTGTAACACGCATGTCAACAACACTCACCGCTCCCTCTCTGCACCACGACGCTCAGCGATCTCTTCGCGCTCCTCTTCCTCTTGCAGGCCAAGGCGCATGGCGTCGAAGGCGGGGAGACGGGCAATGGAGGGCATGGGGATGGAGCCTTTCACGGAAAACCAAATGATGCGGTTCAGGGTTTCGGGATCGGCCATGTCAGCATGGGCCATGTCCTGCTCCGCAGTCAGCCGCATCCAGTAGGCGGTCGCGGCATCGCGCGCCGGTGGGGTCATGAGATTGTCGAGCGCGACATCGGGTAAGAGCGCTTTGTAGGGACGCAGATCCGCTTCCGCGCGGAAGATGTTCATCGGCGTCGCGGTCGCGTCGAGTTGATTCATCGGCGGGATACCCAGCAACAGTTCAATCGTCCGAATCAAACTAACGGTATTATGAAAGTCATGGACCAACAGCCCGGGTCGATTGTAAGCACTGATTAACAACGCCACCGAACGATGCGCGTCAACGTGATCTGGTCCGTCCTGCGCGTCGTCTTCAACCACCGCGATACAAGTATCTTTCCAGTAAGGACTGTTCGACACTGCCTCCACCAACAATCCCAGCGCGTAGTCGTTGTCAGCAACATAAAACTGCGGCGTCGGCTTTCGCGCCATCAGTCCATCCGTATGATCGTTCGACAAACGCACTACAGAAAGATTCGGCAAACGATCTACTTTCCCAGCGGTACGTTCATCCGCGAAGACACGAAACTCCTCCAGCCACGCCGCCAACCGCGAGTGGCCGCGAAAACGAGAATCCGGATTTGCAGTGCCGATCAGTGAAACTCCGTTGCCCTCCTTCGCCGCTCGATACGAGTCGACTGTCATCGCATCCGGCGTGTCCATATCGAAGTTGCGATACTGCGCACTGAAATTACCTTCAAGCGACTTCTTGGTGGGAAACGCGGAAATAGTCGGCGTGAGGTCGGGATACGACTTAGCCCGGTTCTCGCGAATCGCTTTCACATCGGCCTCTGAAAGCGTCGCCACAAACTCGCCGTAATTGCGATGCGTGAGTCCGGCGCGTGCGGCCGCGTCCCAGAGATAAAGCGTCTCCGGCTCGGCAACGTCGCGCGCGCCTTGCAAATAAGGCACGAACCGGCGCATGTAGTTCGCGATGTCGTCCGCCTGTGCTGTTGGACCAAACAACGGCGGCGCACCACGCAGCGGTTCGTAATTCGGCAAGCGGTTGAAGCCTTCGTAATCGTAGGTGCGCCCGCGCCGGCTGTACTGCCAACGAAAAGCTTTGTCGACGTAGTCAGTAGAAAACGCTGCCGTGGACCAGTTGTGTCCATCCGGACTCGCCTCCGAATTCACGAAGAACCGATCGAACAAACCAAACCGCAAAGCGAGCGCACGATGATTCGGCGTGATGTCCTGCCGCTTGCCATCCGGCCGCGCGGCTGCTTCCCCCGCGCCAAAGATCGCGAGCGAGGCATCCCCATCCGCTTTCGAACCATCGCCCGAAGCAGCGACGTCTCCATAAACCTGATCGTAAGTGCGGTTCTCCTTGATGATGTAGATGACGTGTTTGATCGGCGAACGTCCCGGGAACAGTCGCGCCTGTTGCGCTCCGAGCAGACCGATGTTTCTCATCACCTGTTGCGTGTATCGCGCGAGCGCGGGATCGTCAGGCTCACTAACCGCACTGATGTTCCCGATAACAATCGCCGCACTGTACTGCCCGCCCTGTCCACCGGCTCGACCACTGCCAGCAGGAAAACGGTCATTCGGCGCATTCGGCACGCGTCCCGAGTTGTTCACTACCACTGAAGAATTCTCAACGCCCGTGCCCTTTCCGTTGCCGATGAAGATCGTCTTTCCAACAACCGCAATCGCCGACGGATACTGTCCCGTTGGAATGAACCCGCGCACGGTGCTGCGTTCCACATGTTCGTCACTCGGCTTCTCACCACGCGCTTTCGGTGACAACTCCACCACCGCAACAGAATTGCTGTGCGAGTTGGCAACGTACAAATCATCTCCACTCAACGCCAACCCCTCCGGACTGTTCCCCGACGGAACATCTTCCGACAACCGCACATTAATTCTTTCAATCTCTTTATCTGTGGCAGTGTCGATCACCGACACGCTGTCGTCATTCGAATTGGCAACGTACAAACGTGTCAGTTCCGGATTGAGCAACATCGCCGTCGGGTGACGCCCGACAGCAACGCGCTGCACCGGTCCAGCCGGCGAGTTCGTTTCAACAACCGCGACCGAGTTCTCGTTCCAACACGAAACGTAAGCTTTCGCGGGCGAAACAAAAGCAACAGCGTAAGGATAAACAAACGTTTCCGCAGTCTCGCCGCGACCCAGACTCACCCGCGACAGTTTCCGACTCCCACGCAAGTCATGAACGATTCCCAAACTGTCGCCGAGATTGTTTGCGACGAAAAGCGTGTTGCCATCGGGTGCGATCGCGATCCCACTCGGATAAACCGGCGCGCGATCCGCGTTGTAACGAGGCGAATTCGCAGCAGTCGCAAATCCGGTGACGTCGATGAACGGTGCATCAGCCGTTGTGTTTGTAACCGGACTCTGAATCTTCGGATCGAAACGGAAAATCCAGATCTTGTTTTCAAACCCACCCGAAACGTACAGCAGGTATGCGCCGTCGCGTTCCAACGGATCAAACACCACCCCTACATTCACACTCTGCGGCGAGGGAAAGTAAACGTTCTGGACCACCACCGCGGGCTTCGCATTGAGATCGATCACCGAAAGCGACTGCTGACCGCGATTTCCCGCGGCACTGAACTGAACCCCATAACCACTGTTAACCGCAATCAAGAACCGTCCGCGACGATCCGGCCCAAACGTATCCGGACTACGAACAAAATCCACCGGCAACGCACCGACTGCGACTTGCCGCGTGGTGACATCGCGCACGAGCGTTCCCGCCGGCGTGATCGGGCGACCCTGACTCGCAATTCCATCCTGGCGCGCCGAAGACGAAAAACTTCCCGCAACTAAACAGACTGCGATCAGTAATAGAAGAAGTGTGTAAGCGATTTGTCTGGGGTTCATGGGGCCGGGAGTTTATCAGATGGACATTTAAATCCATGTCACAAACAACCAGCCTAAAGGCTGAGCTCAAAACGCGAACCCCAAGTTTTGAGTTCAAGCTTTAGCTTGTCCGGCAACCGCCCGGCGAGGCTCTGCTACTAAGAAACCAAGTAGCTCGAAGCCGGTCGCAGTCTTAGGCACACGCCGCGCGCGTGTATAATGTCCGGCACCATAAAAATGGATTCTCTGGTGCGGTTTCTGTTCGGTCATGAACAGGCCGTTTTTACTAACGGCCGGTTTGGTTTTGACGTGCGCCCGAATATCCTCCTGCTGGTCCTCATCTTTTTACTCGTTGCAGTTTTCATCTATTTCATCTACCTGCGCCCGCGCATCCGCCTTGCAAAACGAACTACCGCCACGCTGATTGCTCTGCGCGTCGCACTGCTCACAGTGATGGTCGCTTTGCTGTTGCGGCCGGTGGTCGTCGTGTCGTCAGTGATTCCGCGCAGCAGTTACGTCGCCGTGGTCGTCGACGATTCGCTGAGTATGAAATTGCCCGACGTTCCCGGCGGCGCGACACGTCTCGACACCATCAAGCAGACACTACTCAACACCGGACAAACGTCTTTTCTGAATCGACTCGATCAGAAATTCAAAACCAACCTCTACGGATTTTCGGGTGGACTCTCGCGTTTGAAGGATGGTAACGATCTTTTCGGCGAAGGACGGACCAGCGATGTGGCCGGCGCACTCGAAGAAGCAATCAAACGTTCTTCAGGCATGCCACTCTCCGCGATCGTGCTCGCCACCGACGGCGCCTCAAACGTCCCGAGCGACATCAGCACCACTCTGCGTGAGTTGCGCGCGCGCGACATTCCCGTGTTTACGATCGGCGTCGGCGATACAGCGAGACCACTCGACGCCGAACTCACGCGCATCAACATGCCGCGCCGCGTTCTCGTCGGTTCGCGCGTAAACATCGAAACGTTTGTCGGTTTGAGCGGTTACAGCAACACGAAAGTGCTGCTCGGCGTGCGTGAAGACGGCCGCGCGATCAAGACCGAGCAGTTCGACCTACGCGGAAACGACACGCAAGCGATCAATCTCGAGATAACGCCAACGACTCCCGGCGTGCATCGTTACACCGTCGAGATCACACCGCTCGACGGCGAACTGACAGTCGAGAACAACAAACAGGACGCGCTCGTGGAAGTCATTTCCGGTCCACTGCGTCTCTTGCACGTCGAAGGCGAGCCGCGTTGGGAACTCGGCAAGATTCGCGAAGGGTTGACGCTGAACGAAAAGAACATCGTTCTCGTTTCACTACAACGAACCGGCGAGAACAAGTTCTATCGCCAGGGCATCGGCAACCAGGGCGAACTCGCCACCGGATTTCCCGCGACCGAAGAAGAACTCTTTTCCTATGACGGTCTGGTGATCGGCAGTGTCGAAGCCGGGTTCTTCACCGCCGATCAGCTTCGCAGTATCGAGGCTTTCGTCGCGCGCCGTGGCGGCGGCTTGCTCGCACTCGGCGGGCGCTTGTCGTTCGACGGCGGCAAGTACAAAGGCACGCCGATCGACGATCTGTTACCTGTTTCATTGACTGGTGGACCAGTTGACGATGCGAATTCGTTTACGCCGGTTTACAAACCGTTACTGACCGGCGCGGGCCAGGCGCATCCGATCACGCGCTTGTTTGAAGATCGCGCGCAAAATCAAAAGACGTGGAACGAACTGCCACCCGTGTCCGTGTCACAAGCGCTGACCAACGTGAAGCCGGGCGCGACCGTTTTGCTCGAAGCGCGCAAAGTCGACGGTGCGGGAGCGAACATACCGTTGCTGGTGCAACAACGGTACGGTCGCGGACAGACGCTCGCGTTAACCGCGTCTGACACGTGGCGCTGGCGCATGAGAATGGATGCAAAGAACAACGCGCACGAAACTTTTTGGCGCCAGATGCTACGTTATGTTGTGAGCGGCACGCCGCGGCAGGTCGAGGTCAGTACCGCTAAAGACGTCTATTCGATGGACGACATGGTCAACATCGTCGCCGATGTGCGCGACAAGAAGTTCAACGCGGTCGGCGACGCAAATGCGACCGCGCGCGTGACGAAGCCGTCGGGAGCAACTGTTGATGTTCCCTTGAAATTTACGACACTGAATTCAGCCAATATTTACACGGGCGAATTCAAAGCTGACGAACTGGGCCAACACAAGATCGAACTGGTGGGGCAAAGCACGAGTCTCGGGCAGTTGAGTGCGAACTCGAACGTGCTCGTGAGCGATCTGAATCGTGAGTATTACAGCGCGGCGCAGAACAGCGACTTGCTGAAACGGATCGCGAGCGAGACGGGCGGAAAGTACTACACGGCCGCGCAAACGCAGTCGTTGCTGGACGATCTGACTTACCGGCAAACGCCCTATTCAGAACGCGTGACGAAAGATTTGTGGGACATGCCGGTGAATTTTCTGTTGCTGGTCGGGTTGTTGAGTGCTGAGTGGTTTCTAAGAAAACGCGAAGGTTTAGCGTAGTTTACGATGATACACGCACACATAGCGCTTTTGATTATTGCGCTGCTCGCTCCTTGGGAGCGCGGGCGGCCTGCCCGCATAACTCCCGACAGCCAACCCTTGCAAGATTTGCAGGCGAGCCGCCCGCGGTCCCAAGCTGCGGACCCGAATAAGTTTGCTGTGATTCTCGTGGGCGCGGGTGGCGAGCCCGAGTACGCGACGCAGTTTGAGAAATGGACCACTGAGCTAAAAGCCGCGTTGGCTGAGGACTACGGATTCGACACGCAGAAACTGTTGGTGGTCCAAAACGCTAAAGCGATCGACGTCAGAAACACGTTCGCGCAACTGAAGTCACAAATGGACGCGAACAACGTGTTGTTCGTGTTCTTCATCGGTCACGGCTCGTTCGACGGCAAGGAATCGAAGTTCAATCTGGTTGGACCAGACCTTGCAGCCTCCGAGTACAACACGATGTTGTCAGCGCTACCGACGAAGCGCGTGGTTGTTCTCAACATGGCGAGCGCGAGCGGTGAGTTCGTCAAGAGCCTGTCGGCGAAAGGACGAATCGTCATCACCGCGACCAAGAGCGGACAGGAAACCAACGCGACTCGCTTCACGGGCTTCTTCATCGCGGCGCTCCGAGCTCCCGATGCAGACACCGATCAGGACGGACATACTTCGGTTTTGGAAATGTTTGTCTATGCAAACCGACTGACCGCGGATTTTTATACTCGTGCCGGAAGACTCGCAACCGAACACGCACTGATAGACGACAACGGCGATGGCGTCGGACGTGAAAAGGCGGAAGACGGTGAAGGACTGCTCGCGCGCGCGACGTATCTCGACTCGTTAAGCGGTGACGAAGCCGCAGCCACCGCGGCGACCGGAAGACTATTAAAAGAGCGCACTCGCCTCGAAGGCGAGATCGAACAACTTATCGCACGCAAAAGAGAGATGGCCGAACCCGAATACGAAGCGACACTCGAAAGACTTTTTATTGAACTGGCAAAAGTGAATCGCTCAATCAAACAAGCAGGAACTTAATGCGCAAAACGTTATTCAGTCTGGTTTTCATTTTGGTTTGGATCTGTGTTCCGGCGACTGCCCAGGACGCGGATCTCAAAACCCTGATTGAAACCGGAAAATACACAGAAGCCGAAACGACAGCCAAAAAACTCCTCGCCAAGACCCCGGAAAACGGCAGAGTTCGTCATCAACTCGGCGAAGTCCTCGCGATCACCGGCCGCTACACCGAAGCGATCGCCGAGTTCGATCAGGCGGCTAAAGATTTAGACAAGTCACAAGTTCCCGGCGAACGACTCGAAAGCGATCTGCGTCGCGCCGAACTACTCGAACTCACCGGACAGGAAGATCAAGCCCGAGCGATCTACGCCTCGTTCGTTAAGTACTACACCGAGAACGATCCCGAAACCGCACTCGAACTAACACTCATCGCCCGCGCACTGGTCCACCTCGAAAGATTTCAGGACGCGAACGACATGTACCGCTCCGCGCTCGAGGCCGATTCCAACTATCTCGACGCGCATCTCTCGGCTGCTGAACTGTTCACGAAGAAGTACAACTACTCAGACGCCGCCGAATTTCTTAGCGACGCCATCAAGCTGAACCAAAACAGCGCGCGTGCCTATCTCGATCTCGCGCTCAACAAACGAATCGAAGGCGGCGAGGACGTCAACACGGCGCTGAACAAAGCACTGTCGATCAATCCCAACTACGTCGAAGCACTTTCGTTCAAAGCCGCACTCGCGCTCGAATCCGGTCAGTTCGACCTCGCTTCAACCGAGCTTGAAAAAGCGTTGAAGATCAACTCGCGTTCGCTCGAAGCACATTCGCTGCGCGCGGCGATGTACTACCTACAGGATCGTGACTTCGAACCGGAAGTCGCAGCCACACTCGCGATTGGTCCACGTTATGGCGAGGTTTACAACACACTCGCACACTACGCCACGATCACGCGTCGCACCGAACAGGCGTCACAGTTCGCGCGCCGCGCAATCGAACTCGCGCCGCGCTTGTGGGACGCGCATCTTCAACTCGGCATGTCGTTGCTGCGGTTGGGCCAGATGGAACAAGGCCGCGCGTCTGTCGAGAAAGCGTTCAAGGGCGATCCGTTCAACGTTTGGGCCAAGAACACGCTCGACCTGCTCGACTCGATGGAATCTTTTCGCGAAACGAAACGCGGTGCGTTTGTGATCAAAGCCTCGGAAAAGGAAAGCGATCTACTTGGTCCATATGCCGCGAACCTGCTCGAAGAAGCTGCAACGAAACTGACCGCGAAGTATCGCTTCACGCCGAAAGGCCAGGTCACTGTCGAGATCTTTCAAAACCACGAAGATTTCGCGGTGCGTACGCTCGGTATTCCCGGGCTCGGCGCGCTCGGTGTGTGTTTCGGACCAGTCATCGCACAGGATTCGCCGTCGGCACGCGAGGCCGGCGAGTTCAACTGGGGCAGCACGCTGTGGCACGAGTTCACACACGTCATCACGTTGCAGATGACTGACTATCGCATTCCGCGCTGGTTCTCCGAAGGTCTTTCTGTTTATGAAGAACGGCGCGCGCGTCCGGGTTGGGGCGACGATTGGAACGTGATGTTCGTCCGCAGTTTCGCGAGCGGCCAGTGGTTCAAGATTGCCGATCTCGACGCCGCGTTTCAACGGCCCAGCAAACCGACAGATATTCCGATCGCGTATTTCGAGGCGTCACAGATTTGCGAGTTCATCGCCGAGAAATACGGTTTCGACGCGATCCTCAACATGCTCGCGGCGTATCGCGACAAGGCCCGCACGCCCGACGTGTTGCGACAAGTTTTGAAACTGAGCGAAGCGGATTTCGATCGTGAATTCAATGCTTACGTCGAATCAAAGGCGCGTCCATTGCAGCAGGCGTTGAGCACCGAGAGTAATCTCGTCGCGTCGCTGTCGAAGGAAGAAGTCGTCAAACAACTCCAGACGCACGACACGTTCGCGCTGCGAATTCGCGCCGCCGAGTTGTTTGCAGCAGACAACGACACGGCCACAGCCGCGACTCATTACATTCGCGCGCTCGAACTCTTCCCTTACGTCACCGGAAAAGGTAATCCATACGAGTCGCTCGCGACGTTATTGGAACAGAAAGGCGATCAGGCGCAGGCCGCGTCGGTCCTGGAAAAGCTGATCAGCAAAGACGAGAACAATCTCGAAGCGCTCAAGACCATTGCGCGACTTCGTTCTGCGTTGGGCCAACGGCAACAAGCGCTCGATGCGATCGTCGCCAGCTATTACATCAGCCCGTTTGATTACAACTTGCACAAGCAAGCGGGCGACTTGGGTGTCGAGTTAAAAAACTATCCGCAGGCGCTGACCGAGTATCAGGCTGCTCTCGCGCTCCGGCCGCCGAACATCGCGGAAGCGAACTACAATGTCGCCACGGCGTATCACGCCTTGGGCCGGCAACCGGAAGCGAAGCGGGCAGTGCTGAGAGCGCTCGAAGCCGCGCCGCGTTACGAGAAAGCTCAGGAACTTTTACTGCGAATAGTCGGACAATAGAATCTGTGTAATCTGTGGATTAAAACGAGGAAACATGGCGGTCGAACAACTCACAATCAGCGACGAGCAAATGCTCGACAAACTCGGCTCGGCGCGCGAGCGTCTTTTGCGCGAGATCAGAAAAGCGATAATCGGTCAGGACGAAGTCGTCGAACAAGTGCTGCTCGCGCTTTTTGTCGGCGGGCATTCAATCATCACCGGCGTACCGGGCCTTGCCAAAACCCTGCTGGTCCGAACTATTGCGAGTGTTCTCGACCTCTCATTCAAGCGCATTCAGTTCACTCCCGATCTGATGCCGGCCGACATCACCGGCACGGAAATCATCGAAGAAGATCGCGCGACCGGCCGCCGTGCGCTCCAATTCATCCCTGGCCCAATCTTCGCCAACATCGTGCTCGCCGACGAAATCAACCGCACGCCGCCAAAGACACAAGCCGCGCTGCTCGAAGCGATGCAGGAAGGACGCGTCACAGTGCAGGGCGTCAGTTACGATCTGCCGCGGCCGTTTCACGTGCTCGCGACGCAGAACCCGATCGAGATGGAAGGCACGTATCCGTTGCCCGAAGCGCAACTCGATCGTTTCATGTTCAATGTGAGGATCGGTTACTTGCCGGAAGACGAAGAAGTCGCGGTCGTCAAACAGACTACGTCGCCGCAGGATTATGATTTTGAACGCCTGATGTCGGCTGACGAGATCATCGCGTTTCAACGACTCGTGCGGCAGGTGCCTGCGTCTGACACAGTGACGCGTTATGCCGTGCGACTGGTGAACGCGAGCCGGCCAAACACGCCGCCCGCGCCGGATTTCGTGAACAAGTGGGTGACGTGGGGCGCGTCGCTGCGTGCGTCACAGTTTTTGATCTTCGGCGGCAAAGCGCGCGCGATTCTGCGCGGGCGTTATAACGTTTCGTGTGAAGACGTGCGTGCGGTCGCGCCAGCGGTGCTCAGGCATCGCGTGTTGTTGAACTTCCAGGCTGAGGCGGAGAAGGTTGATTCCGATCAGGTTATTAAGAGATTGATTGAAACGGTTCCAGAGCCGAAGAGTGGGTTGTGAGCCACAGAGAAACACAGATAACACAGACTCCGGAGGCGGTAACAACGCCGGCGAGGTTTCTCGATCCGGAACTGCTCGCGCGGATCGGATCGCTCGAGCTTTTGGCGCGCGCGGTGGTCGAAGGTTTCATGTCGGGACTGCACCGTTCGCCGTTCACCGGATTCTCGACGGAGTTCACGGAGTACCGGCAATACAATGCCGGCGACGACCTGCGCTATCTCGACTGGCGTTTGTTGGGGCGCACGGATCGCTACTTCATCAAGAAGTATCGCGCCGATACGAACACGCAGTGCCACTTGTTGATTGACACGAGCGCGTCGATGAATTACGCGCACGCGAGTACGGTGACGAAGCTCGACTACGCGAAGTTCCTGGCTGCCTCGATTGCTTATTTATTGAATCGCCAACAGGATGCAGTCGGCCTTGTGGCTTTCGATCAGAAAGTACACACGCACGTGCCCGCGCGTAATCGAACGGGACATATGCGCACGATCTTCGGCAACTTGTCGTTGCTCCAACCGGGTGGCGAGACGCGGCTGGCAGAGTCGTTACATCAACTCGCGGAGATCCTGACGCGCCGCGGTATTGTCGTGGTGATTTCCGACTTTTACGATCAGGCGGACCGGATGCAGGAAGCGTTTCAGCACCTGCGTTTCAAGGGTCACGATCTCGTGGCGTTTCACGTGTTGGACCAGAACGAGTTGGATTTTGATTTTAAAGAGCCGGTGTTGTTGTTGGAAGATGCGGAGACGCAGGAGCAGATGTCGGTGCTGCCGGATGTGGTGATGAGCGGGTATCGTGAACGAATGCAGCGGCACATCGAAGACATGCGCCGTTGCGCGGCGGCGAATCACGTGGACTATGAAATGTTGACGACGAAGCAGCCGTTGGATTTCGCGCTGTTCTCGTTCCTGTCACGACGCGCTGGCAAGTAAAGCCATCCACAGATTACACAGATTGTCTTAAGGTAGTCTGAGTAATTGAATCTGCGTAGTCTGTGGATTGTATTAGGTTATGTCTTTCTTAACGCCATTATTTTTTCTCGGCGTTGCGGCCCTCGCGGCGCCAATCCTGGTTCACTTGGTGCGCCGCACCCGAGCGCGCAAAATTCAATTCCCCGCCCTCGTCTTCGTTCGTCAGGTTCCGCAACGCACCATCAGGCGCCGCACGCTGCAAAATGTTCTTCTGCTACTGCTGCGCTGTCTCGCGCTACTGCTGATCGTGATCGCGTTCACGCGGCCGTTCTTTACGTCCGGCAGCTCCGCTAAATCTAACAACGCCGCGGCCGGCGCAACAGTAATCCTGATCGACAACTCGGCCAGTATGCGACGCGAAAATCTCTTCGCCGAAGCACAACGCCGCGCCGAAGCTGCCATCGACGAAGCGCGCAACGACGAACAGCTCGCAGTGCTCAGTTTCGATAAGCGTTACGCAGTCAGCAGTCGTTTCACCAACGACAAGAATCGCTTGCGAACCGCCGTCAAAAGCGTGGAAGCGGGTTGGGACGGAACGGACTACGAACAGGCGTTGCGCGGCGCTGAATCGCTGCTCGGCGAAGTGGAAACAAACGGTCCCAAACGGATCGTCATGATCTCCGATTTTCAGGCTCCCGGCTGGCGGCAAGCCAATGCAACTTTCAAACTCTCAAACAACACGCAGCTCACTACGCTCGACGTCGCCAGCAACAATCCCGCGCCAAACGTCGCGATCACGAACGTCGAAGGTCGCCGTGTGTTGTTCGGCCAGAAGTATCTCGACAATCTCGCCGTACACATCAGCAACTTCAGCGACACGCCGCGCGATCACGTCCAGATGGATTTCCAGATCAACGAGCAAACGGTCGAGAAGCGTGACATTAGTCTCAACAGCCGCGATTCACGCGTGATCGAGTTCACCGGTTTCAATCTCAACGACGGCGCTAACCGCTGCACGATCAATATCGCGAGCGGCGATTTTGAACCCGACAATCGTTTCTACTTCACGCTGCGCCGCGAAACTCCGGCGAAGGCTTTGATCGTCGAGAGCGCAACACGCGGACGCAGCGACAGTCTGCACCTGCAAAGCGCGTTGACCACGAACGACGATCTGCCGTTTACGTTCGATCTAAAAAGCAGCGGCTCCGTCGATCCGGCGAGCATTCCGGAAAACGCGCTCGTGATACTGAACGACGCCGGTTCGATCAACTCGGCGCTGGCCGCCGCGCTCGTAAAGTTTGTAAACGCCGGCGGCCAGTTAATCATCTCCACTGGACCACAAACGCAAGCCGACAGTTTCAATCAGGCGCTCGATCAGATCGCTCCCGCAACGTTGCGTGAAGCGGTACAGGTGAAATCAGGTGAAAGCGCGGCGATTACAAACGTAAAATTCGATCACCCGATCTTCGAAGTGTTTCAACGCAGCGGCAGGCTCGCCGCCGCAAACGTTATTGGCTACTTCCGCTCTGAACCGAAGACGAACGCCACGGTTTTGGCGCGTTTTGAAGACGGCAGTCCCGCACTGCTCGAATCAACCGCGGGCAAAGGCCGCGTGCTGCTCTTCACTTCGTCACTTGGACCAAGCTGGAACGACTTGCCGTTGACGCCGCTTTATCTGCCGTTTATTCATCAGATGGTGCGTTACGCGGGCACGCGCGAAGAGAGTGCGTGGTATGGGCTGGGCCAAACGTTCACGGTGAAGAAAGATGGCGAGGGCAAGCCGCCCGCGGTTGATGCTCCTTCGGGCGCGAGGTTGAACGAAGGTCGCGCGACGGGCGATGGCGAGTTGCTGATCACCGCGCGCGAGCCAGGGTTTTATCGGTTGCGTTACAACTCTCAACCAGACTTCGCGGCTGTCGATGGTGATGCCGCTGAAGGTGATTTCAGTAAAGTGAATTTTCAGGAATTTATAGCAGGTATCACGGGTGGCGCCGGAAGCGCTGAAGGCTCCGGGGCGTTTCAGAATGTGAACGGCGAAGAGGTTGAAGGACGGCAGAGAGTTTGGTGGTCGTTGTTGCTGATTGCGCTATTGTTGCTGTTGGTGGAATCAGCGTTAGCGAGACGGACTAAAGTGGCAAAAATTATCGGTTAGGAGTGAGGCCACAGATGAACACGGAATACACGGATCAGAGCGTGTTGCGAGAGTTGCTGCGCAAGGCGCGCTCGCGGCGGCAGCTTTTGCTTTCGCTGCGCGGTGTCGCAATCACTGTCGGTGTCGTAGCCGTGGTGCTGCTGCTCACGGGCTGGGCCGCGCATCGTTACCGCTACAACACGGCCGCGCTACTGGTCTTGCGTATTGGCTCGTTGCTCACGGTATTGGCGACGTTCTACTTCGCGTTAGTGCGGCCGTTGTTGAAACGAATCAGCGATGCGCGTCTCGCTCGGCTGATAGAGGAAAAATCGCCGGGCACGGAAGATCGTCTCGTTACCGCCGTCGAGTTTGCCAACGACGAACCGTCGCGCGTTTCGCCAGCGCTCGTTAGCCGTCTTTATCGCGATGCGAACAGCACTTCCGCAACGCTCGACGTCCGCAACATCATCAAGCGTTCGCGCCTGTTGCTCTACGGCGGCGCGGCGCTCGCCAGTCTGCTGTTGTTTGCCGGTGTCTTGAAATGGGGACCGCGCGAGATCTCGCAAGGTGTCGCGCAACTCGTCACGCCGACGGCGCTCGCTTCATCGCCCAACGCGATGAGCATCAAAGTGAAACCGGGCACAGCACGCGTGCCGAAAGGTTCGGATCAGGACATTCTCGCTTCGCTCGTCAACTTCGATTCGCAAACAGTTACCGTCTTTTCGCGCCCGCTCGGTTCGAAAGAAGACTTTCAGGGCCAGCCGATGGAACCGGCCAAAGCGCGCAGTGATTTTCGTTATTCGATCTTCAACATTCAGGACTCGGTCGAGTACTTTGTCGAGTCGAACACGGTCCGTTCCGAAGTTTACAAACTCAACGTTGTCGATCTGCCTTTCGTCAAACAGCTCGACCTGACGCTCAACTTTCCGGCGTTCACCAATCTGCCGAGTAAGACGATCGAAGACGGCGGCGACATCGCGGCGTTGAAAGGAACGGTTGCAACCGTCACCGCGAAACTCTCGTCCGGCAAGGTGCGCGCGGCGCGCATCGTCTTCGCGGACGGCAAGAAGACCGAGATGCGTTTGCAGGGCAGTGACTTCGTCGGCGAGTTAACCGTCGCCGGTGACACGAGCTACTACATCGAACTCGTGAGCAACGACGGTGAAACGTATCGCGGTTCAAACGAGTACGACGTCTCCGTGCTTTCCGATCAGCCGCCGGTGATCTCGTTCGACAAACCCGGCCGCGACAAGAAGGCCACGAATCTCGAAGAGGTTTTCACGCAGGCGCGCGCTGAAGACGATTACGGCGTGGTCTCGATGGACCTGCACTTCTCCATCAACGGCGGTGAAGAAAAGAACGTAAACCTGCAACAGTTGACGCGCGAGTCAGCGCGTTCGCTGAGCGGCGCGTACACGTTCTTCCTCGAAGAATACAACCTCAAACCGGGCGATTTCATTTCGTATTACGCGAAGGCGCGCGACGCGAGCAACGAGTCCACCAGCGACATCTACTTCATCGAAGTGAAACCGTTTGAGATGGAGTACAAGCAGTCGCAACAGCAACAAGGCGGTGGCAGCGGTCAGGGCGAGCAGGAGCAGAACGCGTTGTCGCGGCGCCAGAAAGATCTGATCGCCGCAACGCATCGCTTGATTCGCGAAGGCGACAAGTACAGCGATCAGGAACGCAAAGACGGTTACGAAGCAGTCGCCGCGGGACAGGAAAAACTGCGCACTGACACGCTCGAGTTTCTCGATCGCATGGGCCGGCGGCTCGGCGACGTCGACGAAGGACAAAAGCAGGTCAAGGAGATGGCCGAACATCTCCGTCAGGCAGCGAAGGAGATGGAAGGCGCGCCGCCGCCGTTGCGTAAGGAAACCGGCAAGGACGCGTTGCCTCCCGAACAACGTGCGTTGCAACGGCTGCTCGCGGCTGACGCGATCTTTCGCGAAGTGCAGGTTGCGTTTGGCAATCAAAGCAGCGGTAGCGGTAGCGGCGGTCAACGCGAACAACAGGAACTCGCCGGTCTCTTCGAGCTCGAGCTCGACAAGATGAAGAACCAGTACGAGACCGTGCAACGCGCGCAGCAACAGCAAGCGGAGCAACAGAAGAGCGAAGCCGAACGGCGTTTGGAAGAGCTCGCACAGCGACAACAGGCAGCGCTCGAGGAACAGCGTCGCCGCGCGCAGCAAGCGGCAAACGGTGGCGGTGGCGGCGGTAATCAACGTCAACAACAGGAGTTGATTGATGAGACGCGCAAAGCGGCGCGCGAGCTCGAACGTTTGTCTCGCGAACGTCGCGACGCGCAGATGCAGGAATTGAGTCGTCAACTCAATCAAACCGCGGACGAGATGCAGAAAGCGCAAGCATCAGCGCGGACGAATTCAAGCGATGCGATCTCGCAAAACGAACGTGCTTTGGACCGGTTGCGGCAGGCGCAACAGCGGTTGCAGCAGATGAGTGGCGGCGGTCAACGCGGTGGGCAGTCGGCGCAGTCCGGTTCGTCCGGTCGTCAGCAGCAGATCGCGGATTTGCGTCAACGCGCGGCGCAAGCGGCGTCGCGTCAGCGTGAGATTGCGAAGGACATGGAGAGTCTGTCGCGTCGTGGGGGACAGAGCGCGCAGGATGAAAATTCGCGCAAGGCTCGCGAACAGTTGGCGGAGAGAAAAGATGCGCTTGCTGATTCGGTGAATGGTTTGCAGCAGGACATCGAGCAGTCGGCGCGTGCGATGGGCGCGGGACAGGGACAAGGGCAACAGCGCGCCGCACGACAGTTGAAGGACGCGGCGGATTCGCTCGCTCGCGATCGTGTAGCCGAAAGGATTCGTGAAGGCAAACAGGCGCTCAACGGTCAACAAAGCCGCGGCCAGCAGAGCGGCCAAGGTCAGCAAGGTCAAAATCAGCAGGGTCAAGGTCAACAGAGCCAAGGGCAACAAGCGCAGGGACAACAAGGCCAGGAAGGACAGCAAAACGGACAGGGCGGCGGGGGTCGCACGGACGAACGCGCGATCGAGCGGAGTCTCAACAATCTTTCCGAACGTTTGCAGGCGGCGGAACAGAGTGCGCGCGGCGCGAACGGCTCGAGCGCCGAAGAGAATCTCGATCGCACGCGGCAGTTGGCTGACAATCTTGATTCACTGCGGCGGCGTCTCGATGAAAATGCGCGTCGCAATGGCAACGGTCAACAACAGCAAGGCAATCAACAAGGTCAACAACCGGGACAGCAGGGCCAGAAAGGTCAACAAGGCCAACAGGGACAAGAAGGCCAACAAGGCCAAGGTCAGGAAGGTCAGCAGGGGCAACGAGGACAACAGGGCCAGCAAGGTCAAGGTCAACAGGGGCAAGGCCAGCAAGGTTCTGAAGGTGGTCAACAACAGGGCCAGCAATCAGGTGGTTCACAAAACGGCGGCCAGTCAACGGGTAACCGTCAATACGGTGGTGTCGATCGCACTGGGCAAATGGGCGAAGGCTGGGGCGACAATCGTCAGCTTCCCGCCGAGATTCGCGAACGCCTTCGCGAAGCGCAGGAACTGCGACGCGAGTGGGGCTCGAGCGGAATCAATGCCGGCCGTCTCGACGAAGTGATCGAAGAACTCAAGCGTCTCGCCGACGGCAAAATGGAAGGCGACGCAGCCACGTCTTCGTATCTGAAGAACGAGGTCGTCGAGCCGTTGCGCCAGTTGGAGTTGGAGTTGAGCCGTCAACTGCAACAACAAAGCGGCCGCACAAACTTGCGACTGCGCGACGAAGGCGCCGCACCCGAGAAGTATCGAAAGGCGGTGGAAGAGTATTACCGGCGGCTATCCGGCGCGAGACAGAAGCAGTAAGCCACAAAAAGCACAAGGGTTTTGCGAACAGATTTTTGTGCTTTTTGTGGCTATGAACATCATGATCAGCAAGCTTTTCAGGATTTTGATTTTACCGGCCGTGCTATTGGCATTGCTGGTTCCATCCCTGGCCCAACGTCCGTTCGACGACTTCGGCAACTTCCGTAGTCGCCGCCGGCCAAGCTCCGCTGACGGCGGTCCGTCGTTTGGCGAGTTCACGTTCGTACGCACGATCTACCAATCGCCCTTCCGCGGTTACGGCCGCAGAGGCGGCGGCACGTGGACCACCGATTATCCCGAAGCCGACAACAATTTCATCGTCGGCCTCCGCGAGTGGGCCGGCACGAACCTCAAAATCGCGCCGCGTCCCGAAGCGCTCGAGATTCTCGACGATCGCATCTTCGACTATCCGATTCTCTACGTCGTCGAACCCGGCTTCATGGACCTGTCAAACGAACAGGCCGCGCGCTTGCGTGAGTACATCATGCGCGGCGGCTTCATTTTCCTTGACGACTTCTGGGGCGAGTACGAGTGGCAAAACGTGCAGGAACAGTTTCAGAAGATCGTGCCCGAGTATGAGATCAAGGATCTGCCGTTGAGCCACCCGCTCTTTCACGCGTATCTCGACGTTGAAGAAGTGGTCCAGGTGCCGAACATTTACAACGCCCAGCGCGGCATCACGTCGGAAAAAGGCGGCGTGGTGCCGCACTACATGGGCGTTGAAAACAAGAACGGCCGGCTCGTCGCTTTCATCGCGCGCAACTGCGATCTCGGCGACGCGTGGGAGTGGATCAACGATCCGTCCTACCCTGTGAAGTACGGATTACCGGCTTACAAAGTCGGCATTAATGTGGTCATTTACGCGATGAGCCACTAAAGCCGGTTCGGAACTTAGAACTTTGTTCCTGGAGCTTTGTCCTTTGCAGCCTTCCTTCAAAGCTCAAAGAACAAAGCACAAAGATCAAAAGCCAACGCTTTCAGCGTTAGTCTCGCTGTTTTGTTCTGTTACCCAGGGTTGAAGCAACCCTGGGCTGCAATTTGCTAACGCCTTCGGCGTTCACGTTTTCGGCATTCACTTCTTAGGCGTTCACTTCTTTTTCTTCTTGTCCTTCTTCTCCTTCCTGTTTTTCTCGTCCGTGGTTTTTATTTGCCCACGTAGCGAGGCTGTCTGCGCCAGAATCACGTCGTCCATCGAGGTCTGGCCGGAGCCGGACATCCATTGGACCATCGAGCTCACGAACAGCTCCTTCAGATAAGCAAACGAAAAGCCTTCCGTCTGTTTGACGATCGCCGCTGCCGCCTTTTCCGAGATACGCAACTCCGATTGCAGTTCGCCGTTCCACCTTGCAACGTAAGCCATACGCTCCGGTTCACCCGGTAGAGCGAAGACGTACTTGCGATCGAAACGGCTGGGCCGATCGAGAATCGCGGTGTCGAGTTTTTCGGGATGGTTGGTCGTCGCCAATACCAACACGCCCGAGTTCACACGAAAACCGTCGAGCTCGTTGAGAAAAAACGCGCGGTTCGCGTTGTTAATCGTCGAGTCGAGATCTTCCAGCACGACGACGGTCGGTTGCTGTCGCGCGCGCTTGAAGACTTCGTTCATGTTTCCCTGCTCGGTTCCGTCACCGGTGAAGTTGCGCACGTAGAGGCACGGCCGCCCGAGCGCATTGATCAGCGCCTTCACCGTGTGGGTCTTGCCGTTTCCGGGTGGACCAGTGAAGAGCGCGCCGCGCCGCCAGGGAATGCCGTAGCGTTCGTATGTCTCACGCGAGTCGAGGAACTGTTTGAAGTCGTTCTGGATTTCCTGCTTCAACGAGTCGCGCAAGATGAGGTTCTCAAACGTCGCGCTCTTGATCGCGTCGAAGAGTTCCTTGTCTTTCTCGAAATAGCCGTCCTGGTAGACGAGTATTTCGCCGCGCACGTCACACGACCACTCACAAACCGCGTCGAGAAAACTTTCGGCAAGTTGCACGCTGTCGGCGACGATCCAGTAGTGCCGGGCGCGATAGCACGAGTCGGCCCAGGTGATCAGAACGACGTCGATCAGTTCTCCGCCCCACAGGACGTTGAGCCACGCGTTTTCCGTTCGCTGTTTTGGTTTCTTGCGCAGATCTTCCCAGCGAACGGTCGAGTGCTGATAGACAGACTTCTGCGCGATTACGGAGCATTTCTCGGCGCGCACAAACGCGTCGAGGTCAAACTCCCAGTTTCTTCCCTCCAAAATTGTCTTTTCCGGATGCAATTCCGCCAACTCGCGCGCTACGTGATAAGCAGTGTAGTCGGACGGCTGACGCAGTGCGTCGCGGATGAAATCTTCTTTGCCCATAGCAACACAAAGCCAGCTTTCTATCTGGCACACAAACAGTTATTAGTCGGACAGGTTCTGTCCGGCAGACATGGACTAACAATAATCCTTTGAGACTTTCCCGAGACTCTCTAAATACACTTGGAGGTCACGACCGAGGCGGTCGCAAAGGGACTCAGTAGAGGGTACAAAGCGTAAGTCGAAGCATAACAGTAAACCTACTTCTCTGAAGTGGGCCAACACCATACCGCACGTCCGCGCGCTTCGTCAAGATTTTCGTTTAGCCACAAGAGGCACAAGACAGAAAGGTAGAAAAGTGAGGCACTCACTACCTATCATTTCTTCTTGTGCCTTTTGTGCTTCTTGTGCTTCTTTGTGGCATTTATTAGTTCTTCGCGAAGTAGCCGGGGCGGTGGCGGAGTTGGAGTTTGGATTTGAGGAGGTCGGGGTTGGTGATCTCGATGGTTATGTTGCGATAGGCGCCATCGCGTTTTTTGTTCGTGGAAGAATAGGCGATCAAATACTGCGTGCGTAGTTCGCGCTCGATCTCCGCAAACGCCGCGTTCAGATCAAACTTCTTGTCGGGAAAGAACGCACGCCCGCCGGTGCGTTCCGCGATGTCGCGCAACGGATCGCGATAGACACCTTCGAGTTTGTTGTTCCCGATCCCAATCGTATAAATGACGGTCTCCGCCGCGAGCGCGCTGTTCACCGCTTGCTTCAATGACAAGCGGCTCGTCGTATCAATGCCGTCAGTCAACAAAATGATCGCGCGCCGCCGCTGCCCCTCCGACTTGGTCAAAACATTATTCGACGTCAACGCCACCGCATCCCAAATCGCGGTCGAACCTTCCGGCGGTGTTGCCGGTAAACGTGGACCAGTAGGTATTCCACTCAACGGCCTGCCCGAACCGATATAATTCGGCGCCGCAATCTCAACTCCCTGCAACACGCGATAAACGCTCAACACGTCACGCGTCAGGTTCTGTTCGAGATACGCCGAACCGGTGAACGGCAGGATAGCAACCTGATCCCGGTTGGACTTAACCACGTTCTCAATGAACAATCGCGCCGCTGCCTTTTCCTGCGGCAACGTCTCTTCCTGCGACGCACTGACGTCGATCAGAAACGCGATCGACAGCGGACGATCCGTTTCCTGTTGAAACGTAAACAGCGTTTGCGGCACGCCGTCTTCAAGCACGCGCAAATCTTCCGCTCGCAATGTCGTGACAAAGCGCCGCTGTTTGTCGGTTACCGTGAACGGCAGGTTCGTTAGTTCTGATTCGACGCGGACTACGTCGTCCTGGTCCACAGTCTGCGAACGAACATCCTTCACACCACTCGCCACAAAAGGCACAAGAAGCACAAAAGGCACAAGAAGACTGAGCAACCATGTTCGAACCGCTTGTGCCTTTTGCGCCTTTTTGTGGCTACTTCTTCTCACTAATGCAGAACAGCGTGTTCTGGCTACGCAAATAAATCTCGCCATCAGCAATCACCGGCGTCGCAATGAAAACCTGATCCTCGAGCGTGTTGACACTCAGCACTTCAAACTTCTCGCCCATCTTCAACACGACAACGTCGCCATCTTCGGTCGCCAAGTACAATTTTCCGTTCGCGCCGACGGGCGACGCTTTCAGGTTGTATCCCTTAGGCAGACGCGTCTGCGCGTAAAATGGTTCGCCAGTCGACGCGTTATAAGCGCTCACCATTCCGTTGTCGGTCACAATGTAAAGCTTGTTGTCGTACAAAACCGGCGACGCGGTGTAAGCCACGCCGCGCGTGTGACTCCACGCGATCGCATCCGAATTGGTAAGGTCGCCTTCTTTGCCGAGTTTGATCGCCATCAGCTTCGGATCCCGATGACCGCTCATCACGACGACCGTTCCATTATGGTAAACGGGCACGGGAATGACATTGGAACCCAGGCCGGCCGACTCCCAAAGAATCTTTCCGTTTCGCGCATCGTAACTCCGCACTTTGTTCGTCGCGGGCACGATGATCTCGGTTCGGCCGTTGTGCTCGATGGCGAGCGGCGTACTCCACGAGCTCGGCTCGTCGCGCTGCGAACGCCACAACTCTTTTCCGTTGCGCTTGTCGATCGCCACCATGAACGATCCGGCTTCATGATCGAAAACCAGAAACAGTTGGTCCTTCGACAACAGCGGCGCAGCGCCTTCGCCAAACGCCAGCCGCATCTTCATCTGCACGCCAAAGTCTTTTTCCCAAATCAACTTGCCGTTGAAGTCATAAACGAATAGACCACGCGAACCAAAGAACGCGTAAACATAACGGCCGTCGGTGATCGGCGAGTTTGAAGCAAAACTGCCGTACGCGCGGTGATAACCTTCGTGCGGAGTCGCGACCTTTGCGGTTCGCTGCCAGAGAAGCTTGCCGGTTTTCCGATCGAGACAAAGCACTTCGAACTTATGTTCGACGAGTGGACCAGCGCCGCCACCGGCGCGGCGTCCTTCAGCCGGCGCGGGTGCAGCCTCCGCGGCAGGTTTACCACTCGGAATCGCAGTCGTGAGAAAGATACGATCGCCCCACATCACGGGCGTCGAAAACCCGCGTCCGGGAATCTCTGCTTTCCACTTAATGTTTTTCGTGTCGCTCCAAACAGTCGGCGCGTCGCCGCGCGCCATGCCGTTGAAGAATGGACCACGCCACTGTGGCCAGTGCGCATCACTCTGCGCCTGGACCATCCCAACCGCAACCAGCATCACCGAAAGCAACAGCGAACTCTTTTTCATTCAGCTTTTTCTCCCGTTAAAGTCGTAGCCACCAAAAAGCACAAATGCTTCTTTTTGTGCTTCTTTGTGGCCTTACTCCGGCAGTCCTATCTTGCGCACCAAATCCACAAAGCGCGGATCGGATCGGAGACCATCAAATCCGAAGTCGACGCTCAGCATGATCATCCTGAAGTCGCGCTGTTCGTAGCCTTTCTGCAACCACGCGATCGCTTCTTCCTTTTGCCCCAGCCGTGTGTAATAACCGGCCATCACAAACGGCGGCGTCCTGTTTTTCCTATCGCTGAGCGCGTAGTCCAAAACAGCTTGCACGTATGCCTTCCATCCCGACTTCGCGAAGGCTTCGTTCATCTTCGCCAACTGGTCCGGCGGAAACCCGGTCAACGCGGCAGACTTGCTGTACTCGCTCACCGCCTTGTCGTGCATTCCCTGCGCCTCGTAAGCGCGGCCCAGGAAAAAGTGCGCGGTGGGAAAGTTTGGATCGAGTTCGATCGTTTTGTGAAACTGCCCGATCGCCTGATCGTAGCGCCGCGCGTCAACAAGAATATCGGCGTAGATCCGGTTCATGATGATCGAGAGCGGATCGAGTTCAAGGGCACGTTGGATCTCCGCAAGCGACTCGTCGAAACGCTTCATCGACGCGAGGTGTTCCGCAAGCCACTGATGTGCAGTGGCGTAATTTGGATTCAAGTCCAACGCGCGACGGTATTCCTGCTCTGCCTTTGGAAAATCGTACTCGTAGTAAGCGGCAATCTGGCCCAGAGAAGCGTGTGCTTCGGCGAGCCGATCGTCGAGTTCGAGAGCCTTGAGCGCGGCCTCTTTGGCCTTCGGCATCACGATGTGCGCTTGTTCGCCGGTGTAGGCCGTGAGCAGCGCGTATGAGTCCGCGAGTCCCGTGTAAGCAAGCGCAAAGTTCGGATCGTGATCGATTGCCTGCTGAAAGAACCCGATCGCTTTTTGGAAATCAGGCGGCGTGCGTTTGTTCCAGTAGAAGCGTCCTTTGAGGTAAAGCTGATAAGCGTCGGGGTTCGTGGTGTGCTGTTTGTCGGCGAGCGATCGATCGACGCCGGAGAGCGTAGGTCGCAGGTTGTTGGTGATCTCCCGCGCGATGTCGCGTTTGACCAGCATCATGTCATTCAGTTTGCGCTGATACTTCTCGCCCCACAGTTGTTTGTTATCGCGCACGTCGACCAGCTCAGTGCTGATTAACATCTGGTCGTCGATCTGCATCAATCGTCCGGTTAACACGGCGCGCACGCCCAACTCCCGGCCCACTACAAAAGGATCGACTTCCTTTCCTTTGTAACGAAACACAGAACTACGCGCGATCACTTTCAGGTTCGGCAACTGCGTCAGGTTGTTGATAATGCCTTCCGTGAGACCGTCGCAGATCCAGTCGACGTTTGCGTCGTTGTTCTGATTGACGATCGGGATCACCGCGATCGATTCGATCGCGACTGCGGTCGTGCGCGCGTGGTAGTAAGACCACGCTCCGAACGCTGCAACGGCGCCAATCACGAGCACAGCCACTGTTGCGATCGCGAGTTTGTGGCGTTTGATGCCGTTGACGATAAACTCCGCGCTCGACACGTTAGTCGTTGCAGTGTTCGCGGCCGCGCCGGTCGTCACACTGCGCGCCAGAGTCTTATCCGGAAGCCACAACGTCTTCGCTTCTTCGCTCGCTGAATCATTGGCCAATGCGTTCGACAACGTGGTCGCACCGACAACGCTATCTTTCAGTTCGTTACGAACTTCCTTCAGCTCGATCGCGACGTCTTTAATGTTCTGATAACGCTGGTCCGGATCTTTCGCGAGACAGCGCCGCACGATGCGTTGCAAATCAGCAGGTGCGCGGGAATTAAACGTCGCAATCGGCGGCGGAGGTTCACGAATGATCTTGTTGAGCGTTTCGATCGTGTCGCTACCCACAAACGCTTTTTGTCCCGTGATCGCTTCAAATAAAATACAGCCAAACGAAAAGATGTCGGAGCGGTGATCGATCTCGCGTGTCTTTCCCTGCGCTTGTTCCGGCGCCATGTAGCCCATCGTTCCGAGCACCAAACCCGGTGTCGAGTGTGGCTGAAGAATCGTCGGCTCTTCACCACTAACGCTGATCGTGCTCGACTGTGGTTCGACAAGCTTGGCTAAGCCGAAGTCGAGGATCTTTGCGTGGCCGTCAGAACTGACCATGATGTTGTCGGGCTTGAGATCGCGATGAACGATCCCGGCGGCGTGAGCTTTGGCCAAACCATCCGCGACGTGTTGCAGGATGCGGAGCAGTTTCGAGAGTTCTTCGCCTTCGTGATGAATCTTCTCGCGCAGGGTTTGTCCGTGCACGTATTCCATCGCGATGAAGTGAAAACCGTCGGTCTCGCCGATCTCGTAAATGTGCGCGATGTTCGGATGATTCAAAGAAGCCGCGGACGTTGCTTCCTGTTTGAAACGGCGCATCCGATCCTGATTGGCGGCCACGTCAGGCGGGAGCACTTTCAGCGCAACTTTGCGTTGCAGCGCGGTGTCCTGCGCGAGATACACCTCACCCATACCTCCCGCGCCGATGAGGGAGACGACCTTGTAACGCCCAAGTTGTGTTTCCGGTGGGAGGTTCATTCGGCAGCACATTCTAGCCGAATGGCGGATTTTTCCCACTGTTTAGAGTGGTGCGCAGCTTTGCCGCAAGAGTCGTCTCATTCACACCGGGCTTTAGCCCGGTGTTAGAGAACCTGCTACAGCAGAAAACCGTTTCAACGGTTTCCACATTTTCGGCACGGAAACCGTTAAAACGGTTCCCGGAAAAATATGAGGCTTTCCACCGAGCTGAAGCCCGGTGTGAATAAGAGGATTGCTTTTTAGAAGCAGAGAGGAAAGACTTTCCGGTTACTCCGCGCCGATCGTGCGCGCAATCGTGGGCCACATCTCGCTGGCCCACAACTCGTAACCTTTGTCTGACGGATGAAAGCCATCGCGCGAGAAATATTCCGGATGAGACGGAAGCTCGCGCGTCGTGATCGAGTAGACGTCGTAGACTGTCACGCCGTGACGTTTGGCGATCTCTTCGAGCCGCTGGTTGAACGTCACGATCTCCTGATGGTACCGGCTTCGCTGCGACGACGGAACCACCGGCGCACTGGAAATATCGGGAATGTTTGTCACTACGATCCGCGCCTCCGTCTTTTCTTTCAACGTGCTCAGAATCCGTTCGTAGTTCTGCGCAAACTGTTCGAGTGGAACGCCGTGTCCAATGTCGTTGATCCCGATGCCGAGCGTGATAAGCTGCGGGTTCTTCGCAACTCCGTTGTCCAACTGTACTCGCAGCAGGTCGGCAGTCGTCGCGCCGCTGACGCAAAGATTCACGAGTTGCGATCCCGGCCGATGCTGAAGCATGCGGTTGTACAGTCGTAAAACATAACCGCCATTGACGGCGCCCACGCCAACGCCAGTTGAGTCTCCCAGTGCAACATAAACGATCGGTCCTGTCTTCATTTCACCCGTACCCGTCGACACACTTCCCTCAGATGTATTCTTCCCGCACGCAACCAGCAGAGTTGTCAAAAACAGAGACAAAACAAAGCAAACCACGCGTCCTGCCCGACCTTTCCCTGAAGCAAAAATCGTAGTCATTTTCACTTGACTTTAACCTGCTGGCAGAATAATGTGCCACTCCTCTGCAGCTCAACTTCAGCTCAAGACTTTATCGTGCGGCAGTCCTGATCTAAATCTGGAGGCCCCTCTCCCTCTGAGAATTTCTTGGAGCTCGCAACAGTCAAGTACAACAAGGATCGACGAAAGGAAGAAACATGAAAAACAAGACCCTGGCAATCTCCCTACTTATCCTGATTGCCCTCGTTGTTTCAGCCCGCTGGGCCTCCAGGGCTGATAACGCTCCCGCGTCAGATGCTCTGCAAGCAACCGACACCACTCTCGCCGTTGCGCTGTCACTCGAAGACATGGTCAGCCAGTCAGACGTTATCGCGATTGGCAATGTTCTCGACACGCGAAGCATGTGGGTCGATCGAAATCTGGTTACGCTCGCCACTGTAAATGTCGGCGAAAGTCTCAAAGGAGCACCCGGCCAAACTGTCACCGTCGTACTGCCCGGAGGCGTTGACACCAACCGCAAAGTTCCGGTTGCGATGACCTATCCCGGTGCGCCCAGACTGACTCCCGGTGAAAACGTATTTCTATTTCTCACCTCCGATAGCGAGGTTGGTGGCGGCTATGCAGTCGCTGGTTTTGCTCAAGGAAAATTCTCCATCGTTAACGACGAAGACGGCGAACCGATGGTCTCGCGCGACCTGAGACAAGTGTCGCTGCAAGGCAACAACGGCGTCCGTCGCGGCCAATCCAACATGACTCCGCTGAAGATCATGAAGGACCAGGTCAAAGGTTACTTGAAGAACTAGTAACCGAAACGTTCAGGAGAATATTTCCTTAGGAGGACATAATGATAAGAAAGTTCACGTCAATACTACTGACTTCCTGCCTGGTCTTGATGACCGTTGTAAATGTGCGCGCGGGCGGCGCCCTCGAAAGCATCGACATCACCGCTGGCGCCCCGTCGCCGATTCCCGGTCATATCCTGGCTCGCGTAATCGGAATTCGCTGGGACGCGCGATCTATCCCGGTGTCGTACAAAATGAACAACACCCTTAACCCGATTCCCAACCCGCTCGGCCCGGCGTTCCTGACGTTGGCGCAAGCTACCACCGAGTTGCAAAATTCGCTTAACAAGTGGAACTCGATCCCGACCTCCTACATCAACATGCAGATCAACGGGCAGGTCGCTAACCCGGGTCTGGTCGGCTTCGACATGATCAATGAACTCTCGTTCAGAACCGCCGCCGGTTTCACGGCGATCGCTTCGTCACCGTCAACCAACCTGATCTCCGACATCACGCTCGTCGACGGCGATCAACTCGACGGCGACGCCGATCCGGACGTCTCGTCAGCAATTACCGTTGCGACCGACGTCGACGGCGACGGCGACATCGAGTTCCCGGCCGGTTTCTACAAAGCGGGAACGATTCTCGACAACGACGTTCAGTTCAACACCAAGGTCAGCAATGGTCTTCGTTTCACTATCGATCCGGCGCAGGCCGACGCGGTTACACGCTCCGTCGATCTGAGCTGCACGGCGACGCACGAGTTCGGCCATTCGTTTGGTCTTTCGCACGTGCTCGACAATCAGGTGAGCGGCACGGACGGCGACGGCTCGACCATGTTTCCCTTCATCGACACCGGCGATCCGGCAGCGGAACTTCAACAAGCGTCGCTGAGTGAAGACGACATCGCGTATGCGTCGTATTTCTATCCGGAAGGCTCGGCTGCTTCTGGTCCGGCAGCACTGCAAGCCGGCGACGTAAGGTTCGACAAAGTTTACGGACTGATCACCGGCGAGTTGCGGCACGGTGTGTTGAATCAACCGATCGCAGGCGGAGTACTCCGCGCGATCGATCGGCAAACCGGCAGAAGTGTGGCGAGTGCCTTTAGCGGCACGGCAAATCTGTCGTTCAATCCGGCCAACGGTGGACTGTTCTTCGTCCCGACCGTGGCGGACGCTATCCCGAACGGCAATTACACGATTCCGCTTCCGCAAGGCAGTTACGACGTGTTGACTGAAGCGACGGACGGCTCGCCGGTAGCGGCAGCCAACATCGGCTTCACCTGTCAGATCGGACAATTCTTCGGTCAGCAGAACTACATCGAAGAGTTTTGGAACAACAACAGCGAAGGTGCGATTGAACGCGAGCCGGGCGACAGCAAGAACGCTCACGTGAATCCGGGCCACGTCAAGTCAGGTGTGGACATCACCACGAACAACGTGATCCAGATTCAGGGTTTTGGTGTTCGCACCAACATCGGTTTCATCAATCCGCCGGCGGGTGGTTTCATCTACGCGACGCAGTTCCCTGCTTCGCAAATCAGTGCGCTGAACGGCGGCAATCCAACGCTGCTTCAGGCCGGTTTGTATGACACCACTGTTGTTGACGCGTCAGTGCCGGTGGTGTTTGCCAAGGTGACGCTGACCACGGGCGTGATCAATCCTGACACGACGGCGACGATCGATCTCGCAAACCCGCTCGCTTCGGAGAGCTTGTTTGTGGCTCAGGACCTCGACTTCTCGCCGTTCTACTTCAAGAACCCGCAGGATCTCAGCGCAAGGATCCGCGAGGGAATCGCAAACGGATCGATCCAGAACTTGTTCCTGACGATCCAGATTCAGTCGGCGCCTTTCGCGGGCGTCAGCGCTCAACCGCCGCTGCTCGGCCTCAGCACTCAGGCGCCGATCCTCGGCCGGTCGTTCCTTTCGACGAACGGTGGTTTGACGTTTACTCGTAGAAACGATCTGAACTTCCGTATCGGCATGGTCGCTTCGCAAATTCCGTAAGCGATCGAGCACTTCCGGTTGCGCAGGTGTCGCCTAAAAACGGTGACATCTGCGCAATCGTGCATTAAACTACCGGGCATGCCGCAGTACGAACCCGAAGCATGGCGCGATCCGGCTGCCGCCGATCCGACGGCGCGGGAACAGTGCCGCCTGCTCGATCTACTCGGCCGAATCAACTATCGGATCCTCAGCGGTAATCGCGTCTACATCGAAGTCGAAGGCGTAGTTTACAAAACGATCTACGGCGGTTACTGGCGTAGCGTGTTCACCGGAATGGAGCATTACCTTCTGCGCTGCGAACAGGTTTCGAACTCTTCCTGGGCTGACGAGAATCCACATCCGATCGATCTGCCGATCGCTTATTCCAGCGCCGGTTGGACCACCTCCGGACATTCGCTTTCCTTTTTACTTAATCGCTCGACGGAGTACACCGAGCAATAGATCCGCGTCCGCGTGTGAGAACGGCATGGGCGGACGGATTTTGAGCACGTTGTGATCGGGGCCGTCTGTGCCGAGCAGGATTCCTTCGTCGCGCATGCGGTTGACGATTGTGTCGGCTTCGACGGTGGCGGGTTTGTCGTCTTTGATGAGTTCGACGCCGATGAACAAACCCGAGCCACGGACTTCACGGATGAGGTCGTGGTGGCGTTGAAGTTCTTTTAGACCTTCGAGTAGATGATTGCCGACGGCGAGTGCGTGCTGTTGGAGTTGTTCTTCCTGGACCACTTGCAGGGTTGTTAGTCCGATTGCGCATGAGACGGTATTGCCGCCGAACGTGCTGAAGAACTCCATGCCGTTGTTGAAAGAGTCGGCGATCTCGGGTGTGGTGATTACGGCGCCGATCGGATGACCGTTGCCGATCGGTTTACCGAGCGCGACGATGTCGGGGATAACGTTGTAGTGTTCGAAGGCCCAAAAGTGTGTGCCGATGCGGCCGTAGCCGGTTTGTACTTCGTCGGCGATGCAAACCCCACCAGCGTTTCTCACTATCTCATACGTATCCCGCAAATAATTCGTCGGCAACACGATCTGCCCGGCAACGCTCGGCATCGACTCCGCAATAAATCCGCACAAATCCCTTCCCTCAGCACGTACGCGAGCGATCGCTTCCGCAACTTGCGACACGTCCTTCCACGAAACCGTGTGTACCCACGAAGGCGCACCACTGCCTCCGGGCCCGTCGTGTTTGTACGGGCTGATCGCTATCATTGTGGTTGTGTTTCCGTGATACGCGTGTTCGAGAACGATCAGGTCGCGTGCCTTTGTATGCGCGCGGGCGAGGCGCAGGGCAAGCTCATTAGCCTCGCTGCCGGAGTTCACGAAGTAACAAACACTCAAACGATCTGGAAGTGTCGCGGTCAACTGCTCGGCATACCGAAGAATCAGGTCGTGCAGGTAGCGAGTGTTCGTGTTGAGCGTGCGCATCTGCTCAACGCCAGCCGCAATCACACGCGGATGACAATGCCCAACGTGCGCGACGTTGTTGTAAGCATCAACATATCGCCGCCCCTTGTCGTCGTAGAGATACTGCATCTCACCACGCACGATCTTCACCGGATTGCGATACGCAACACTAAGATTCCGCCCCAACAACCTACTGCGCGCCGCTAATGTTTCTTCCTTCGTCCGTGTCATCCGTGTGAGTCAGTGGCAAATAATTTCGGCAAAGTCTCTTCGATCAAGCGCTGACTGATCCCCAGGTACTCATTCTCAGGTTGCTGCTGTTGCTGGTGCGCAGCAATACAAACGCTCATACACAACCGCAACCTTACCAGCGGCCACAGCGCATCAAGCTCGTCTTTATTCAACTCAAACTCTTCTCGATAACCTTCAATCACAGGCGCCGCCGCGGTAAAAGGGTCTTCCTTCCCTAACACTACGTACGCCACCGCAATCGCCAGATCACCAACCGTATAGCTATAAACTATATCGCCGAAATCAATCAGCCCGACTACCTCATTCTTATCAACCAGCACGTTGTAATCATTCGCGTCCCCATGAACTACACTGCGACGCAGGCCGGACACAGATCCAACCCGAAATCCCAAAACCAGATCTTTTAACCAATCCGTCTTAATCTGTGGTCCAAACTCCCTGAGAACTGAGTGCCCTTTGGCTAAGTCCCAGTGAAAGGCACGATGCGCTCCCGGATGATCGAACCCAATCAGCGCCAGACTAAGCTGCCCTAACTTCTTTCCCAGGTCATACAGCAATTCATCAGACTGATTCTTAATCGTTGCCAGCGGCTTCCCCGGCAAATAACTCAACACTCTCACCAAATGATCGTCTACAACTTCAATCAATTCTCCCGAAAGCGCCGGCACGACCCGCGGACAAAACGAAACTCGATCTTTGAGGTGTTGCATGACTGCGTTCTGTGCTTCCAGCGTTTCGCGTTCTTCCTTAACGTTCGCGATCTTGAGCACAAACTTCCCACCCTCACGCGCCGTTAACAAAAAATTCCGGTCGCGCTCGCTCGGCAACTTCTCCGCACTCGCTTGAATCCCGAAACACTTCTCGGCTATAGCTTGTGCGACAGTTCTATCCACAGATTCCACAGATTTCAGTTGGGGGCTTCGCATGCTTCGGCTTCGGCTAATCCTAATGCTGCTGCTTGTGGCGATTCCAGTCCAGGCGCAAAATCCCGATCCCGCATTTTATACCGGCCTGCGTTATCGACTCGTTGGCCCATCACGCGGCGGCCGCGTCACGACCGTCACCGGCGTTCCTTCGCAACCACGAACCTTCTACATGGGCGTGGCTAGTGGTGGATTATTCAGAACGACGGACAGCGGCGCCACCTGGACTGCGATCACCGACGGAAGAATTCCACTCGGTTCGACCGGCTCCGTCGCGGTCGCCGATTCCGATCCCAATGTGATTTATCTCGGTACCGGCTCCGACGGCGTACGCAGCAACGTCTCGACCGGCCGCGGCGTGTATAAATCAACTGACGCCGGTCAAACGTGGAAATTCGCTGGTCTCTACAACGCCGGCCAGATCGGCGCGGTACGCATTCATCCCACTAATCCCAACATCGTTTGGGTCTCCGCGGGTGGCGACATCTTCAAACCAAACAGCGAACGCGGCGTTTTCAAAACAATCGACGGCGGCCAAACGTGGCGCAAGGTCCTGTTCGTGTCCGACACCGTCGGCGCAATGGACGTCGAATTACAACCCGGCAATCCGAACGTCGTTTACGCGTGGATGTCGCACCTCGAACGTAAGCCCTGGACGATCATCAGCGGCTCGCGCGACGGGGGATTCTACAAAAGCACCGACGGCGGCGAACACTTCACCAAGATCACTACGGGACTGCCAAACGAGTTGATTGGCAAAGCTAATCTGGCCGTCACCGCCGCGAATCCGAACCGCGTCTACGCGCTGATCGAAGCCAAACCCGGCGGCGGTTTCTATCGTTCCGACGACGCCGGTCAAACGTGGTCGCTGATCAATTCGCAAGGCGCGCTGATTCAACGTCCCTTTTACTACACGACGCTCGGCGCCGATCCTTCAAACGCTGACGTCGTTTACGCAGGCGCCGAGGGTTTCTTCAAATCCGCCGACGGCGGCAAAACGTTTGCCGCGATGCGCACGCCGCATGGCGATAATCACGACATCTGGATCAATCCAAACAACAGCGACATCATGATCCAGGCGAACGACGGCGGCGCGAACGTCTCGACTGACGGCGGCCGCACGTGGTCGACGCAAATGAATCAACCCACCGCTGAGATCTACGGCATCTGGGTCGACAATCAGTTTCCTTACAAACTCTACGGCGCGCAACAGGACAACACGACGCTGATCATTTCAAGTCAGGCTGAACCTTACACGCTCACTGATTGGCGCACCGGTCCGGGTTGTGAAACCGGTCCGATCATGCCGCACCCACTCAACCCCGAGATCGTCTACGGCTCGTGCAAAGGCCAGTACGGCGTGATGAACCTGAAGACCGGTCAGGAGAAGAACTACTGGATCGGCGGACAGTCGCTGTACGGTAATCCCGCGAGCGATCTTATCTATCGCATGCAGCGCGTGTCGCCAATGGCTGTGTCACCGCACGATCCGGAAGTGCTCTATTACGGCTCGCAATACGTGCATCGCACGCGCGACAAAGGCGTGACGTGGGAAAAGATCTCGCCGGATCTGACGGCGCATCCCGATTGTTGTCAGGGCATCAGCGGCGAACCAATCACGCGCGACATCACGGGCGAAGAGTTTTACTCGACACTCTATGCGATCACTGAGTCGCCGCTCGAGAAAGGCGTCATCTGGACCGGTTCTAATGATGGACCATTTCACATCACGCGCGACAACGGCAAGACATGGACCAACATCACGCCGAAAGATTTGCCGCCCGGCGGACGCGTGCAATACATCGACGCGTCGCCGCATCGCAAAGGTTCGGCTTACTTCGCCGTGTATCGCTGGCTGCTCGGCGATTACCAGCCTTACATCTATCGCACGGACGACTACGGCAAAACGTGGACGCGTTTGACTGACGGCAAGAACGGCATTCCCGCTGATTGGCCCACGCGCGTCGTGCGCGAAGACCCCGATCGCGCGGGAATGCTCTATGCTGGCACTGAGTTTGGTATGTTCATCTCGTTTGACAACGGCGCGCATTGGCAGTCGTTTCAGTTGAACCTGCCGCAAGTGCCGGTGACGGATATCAAGGTGCATCACAAGGATCTGATCGTCTCGACGCAGGGC
>DATELP010000169.1:0-2562 GCA_035276425.1 Pyrinomonadaceae bacterium | reverse complement strand
CACGATGTCTTTTTTCAGGCCGGCCGAGGATCATCGACCCGCCGGTACTACGGCAAAAACCAGGAGCGGTCCGCAGACCGCTCCGCTTTGCTAGTGTGCTATTTCAAACTGTCTCAACTGAGGGGTTCACCCCAGCTTCTTCGTGGCTCTTGTGCCTCTTTGTGGCTCTATTCAGTCCCATACTTGAGGTGCGTTACTTTTGCTTTACCGGTCGCGTAGACAGTCACCACAAACAGATCGTCAAACTTCTTCTCGTCGATGGTCGGCACGACGTCGCCGCCGAGCATTTTGATCACGTCGGGGATCGAATTGCTGTGACCGACGACGAGCACGCTGCCACCCGCGTGACTCAGAATCTTGTCGACTGTTTCTTTCGTCGATTCTTCGGCGATCGCCCGCGGATTGGAAGGACTCGTTTTCAGCGAGAGCGGCGTGGCAGTAATACTCAGTTGCTTTGCGAGTGGCTCGGCCGTCAGTCTTGTGCGCGCAAACTGCGACGTGTAGATCGCTTTGATGTCTGCGGTGCTGAGCAGTCGCGCGAGTGCTTCGGCTCGAGCAACGCCTTTTTCGGTCAGCGGCGGATCCTGACGCGGTTCGTCGGCGCGTTCGGCATGGCGAATCAGAAAGACAGTCGTTACCGGTTGGCTGGTTTGCTGTGCGAAGACGAGTTGCGACAGCAACAACAAGGCGATAAGCGCGAATGTTTTTCGGAGCATAGTGATTAGGGAATTCTCAGGAAGCGTTTGAAATTTTCTGTGGTTACGTGCGCGACTTCTTCGATCTGAAGGCCGCGTAGTTCGGCGATGCAGCGTGCGACTTCTACTACGTAAGCAGGCTCGTTGCGGTTTCCGCGATGCGGAACGGGAGCGAGAAACGGACAATCGGTTTCGATCAGAAGATTTTCGAGCGGGACTTGCTTCGCGATCTCGCGCAGGTCTTCGGCTTTGCGAAACGTAACGATCCCCGAGAACGAGATGAAGAAATCGAGTTCGAGCGCTTGTTCGGCAAGTTCTTTGCTTCCGGTGAAGCAATGAAAGACGCCGCGACGCTCTGCCCCCGCGTACTCACTCCGCAAAATGTCGACGGTCTCTAGTTCAGCCTCGCGCGTGTGAATGATCACCGGAACATCGCACGACGCGGCAGCGCGAAGTTGCCGCTTGAAAGCGTCCATCTGCACGTCGCGCGGTGAGTTGTCGTAATGAAAATCGAGACCGATCTCGCCCCAGGCGATGACGCGTTCGCCTGTTGTGATTAACTCTTTGGTCTTCGACTCAGCAACGTCGTCGTAAAAACGGGCGTCGTGAGGATGAGTGCCAACGGCTGTGTAAATAAACGGATGACTGCGACCTAGCTCAACTGCACGTTCAAACACGCCACTGTGCGGATCGCCGGTTCCAACGTTCAGAATCGTCGTGACGCCAGCCGCCTGCGCACGTTGAATCACCTCGTCACGATCCGCATCGAACTCCGGACCATCAATGTGCGCGTGCGAGTCTGTGAACATCCGTGTTCATCCGTGGCCTATTTCAGGCGCGCGCCGTTTGGAACGTCCTCTGTAAACGTTGCGATCACCGGCTTGCCTTCCTCGCCATACGACGCGGCGACGACCATTCCCTGCGACTCAAACCCACGCAACTTCCGTGGCTTCAGGTTCGCGACTATGACCACCTTGCGGCCAATCAGTTTCTCCGGTTCGTAATACTGCGCGATCCCTGCGAGCACCTGACGCGGCTGCTCTTCGCCGAGATCTATCTTCAATAACAGCAGTTTGTCAGACTTCGGTAGACGCTCGGCCGAGAGCACCTGGCCCACGCGCAGATCGACCTTAGCGAAGTCGTCGATCTCGATGAAGCTGGTTATTCCCTCGGCGTCTGTAGCGGAAGGCTCAGGGACCGGGGATTTGTCGGATTCCGGTTCACGGATTTCAGAAAGGATCTTGGCCTTGTCTAATCGTGGAAACACTGGCTGCACTTCGCCCGTCGCAGTACCCTCGGCCAAGTCACCCCATTTCAATGTCGTCGGATCAATTTTCCCGGGCTCGCCTTCAAGTCCCAATTGCTTCCATATTGCACGACTCGACTCCGGCATCACCGGATACAACAACACACTCAACCAACGCAGCGACTCCGCCGCACGATAAAGCACCGCACCCAGTGTCTGCCGCTGGTTCTCATCCTTCGCCAGATCCCACGGCTTTGCGTCCGTGATCATCTTGTCCACACGCGCGACCACAGACCACGCCGCTTCCAACGCACGACTAAAAGCCAGATTCTCAAAGTGCATCAGAAACTGATCGCGCGCGTGCTCGACAAATCCCGCGACCGTTTCATCCGTATCGACACCTGCGCGCTTCGCGAGCAACAACTTCTCTTCCGGAATCAATCCCGAAGAAATCTTCGAATCACAATAACGCGCAATCATCGTCAGCGTGCGGCTCGACAAGTTTCCCAAACCACTCGCCAGATCGCTGTTGGACCGATCGATCAGCGACTCGTAACCAAAACGCCCGTCCTGTCCAAACACCATCTCGCGCAAACAAAAGTAACGAATCGCATCCACGGC